>NZ_RCNY01000032.1:128487-254629 GCF_004307635.1 Pseudomonas sp. Sample_22 | reverse complement strand
ACAGGGACAGAGGACATCTGGCAGAAATTGGTTGGCTGGCAGGCCGCCATCGCTGGCAAGCCAGCTCCCACAGGGACAGAGGACATCTGGCAGAAATTGGTTGGCTGGCAGGCCGCCATCGCTGGCAAGCCAGCTCCCACAGGGACAGAGGACATCTGGCAGAAATTGGTTGGCTGGCAGGCCGCCATCGCTGCGATGCGGCGACCCGACAAGCCAGCTCCCACAGAAGGGCAAAAGCAAGCAAAAGCAAAAGTAGAACACCATACAACCGCCGTTGCTTCTCACCACTCAACAGGCCGAGCGTTAGCTCGCCTGCAGCTTTTGATCTTGATCCACCCGCCCCCTCGGCAGGCTGAGTGGAGGCGTTTATCCGGGGGTGGGCGCGTAGCGCCGTGCGGCGCAGCCGCACACATCGAGAGGAGGTCGTCGCGAAGCAGACCGGAGGCGATGCCCCCGGATGAATGCCGGAACGAAGGTACCCCGAGCCCTAGCGAGGGGCCGAACGTAAGGGGCGAGCCTTTTGGTTCCTTTTTGGCGTTTGAAAAAGGGACTCGCCGTAAGGGCGAAACCGCCAGCAGCCGTTACCGAAGAAACGGATATGTACTCAACCAACCAAGAACCAGGTCGGCTACTAGGCCGCCTAGTCTAAAAATCCCGCTTATAAAAGATATCCAGCGAACTCGCCACCCCACCCGCCGCTTCCAGATAAACCTTCTTGCTCAGCTTGTAACGCAAGGCAATGGTATTAGCCGGCTCAAACACCCCAACCCCATAGCGCAAACTGAGCTTCTCCGAAAGATTCCCGCTGGCCACAACGCTGGTGGCGTTACCGCTGCCCTGAGTATCGAGCTGGAAATCCTCGATTCCCAGATTCTTCGCCAGACTGCCAGTGACCCCCGAACTGCCCATCAGACCCAGACCAAGCGCCGCCTGGGCAAGCATGTTGTTGTCTTCACCGTTGGTACTCAGCGGACGCCCCAGCACCAGATAGGAAAGCGCCTGCTCCTGGCTCATGGCCGGCTCGGAAAAAATCTGTGTGGTCGGCTGTTCAGCGCTGCCGCTCAAGCGGATGCCGGCGATTACGTCGTCAGTCTGGCGAATCGCTTCGACGTCCAGATACGGCTGGTCGATCGGACCGGCAAACAACAGCCGCGCCCGACGCACCGACAGGCGCTGGCCGTAGGCGCGGTAGCGGCCGTCGTTGAGCCATAGCTCGCCACGGGTGTCCATGTTGTCGCCGATGTGCACGTGCCCCTGAACATTCGCGGTCAGGCCGAACCCGGAAAAACTGAGTTTTTCTTCACCGACCACCACATCAATGTCCATTTTCATCGCCAGCGGCGGTTTGCCCTCTTCCGTCTGTTGACCGACGATCACCGTGTCATCGGAAACCTTGACCGTCGACGGCGGCAATTCGCGAATGGTGATGTCGCCCTTGGGCACCTGCACTTTACCGGCGATGGCCAGTTCGTCCCCCTTCATCGAGATGGTCAGATCCGGCGCCACTTCGACCTTGGCGTAAGGTTCGATGCTGACCGGCAATCGCGAACCCTTGAGCGCCAGATCCACTTCCAGCGCCTGCCCCCAGGCGATGTTGCCGTTCAGACTGCCCTGCCCGGTCTTGCCACTTTTCCAGCCGCCGTCGAGCTGAACGGTTTCACCGGCGATCACCGCCTGCAACCGCAAGGCTTGAATTTCCAGCGGCAACTCGGGGCCGGACACCTCGCCGTCGCTGAGCAACAGGCTGCCATTGACCAGCGGTGTCAGCAGCCCCCCGGAAATCGTGCCGCTGCCATTGAGGCGCCCGGTCAGTTTCTCGACCATCGGCACGAAGGGACGCGCCACCGACAAGTCCAGGCCACTCAAGCGGAACGAACCGGTCAGCGGCTTGTTCTTCGGCAACGGATTGATCTGAGCCTGCACCATCAATTCACCGAGCTTGCCGCCGACGAAATTGAGGTCGGTGTCGATGCGTTTGGGTGTGAGTTTGCTGGTGAGCTTGAGGGTCTGGTAAGGGAAGTCCAGCCATTGGTCTTTCTCGCGCACACGCAGGTTGCCGCCACTGGCATCGATGCTGATCACGCCATTCGGGCCGCTGGCGGGCAGGTCCAGTTGCACGTCAGCGTTAAGCCGCCCTTGCCAGGCAAAGTCTTTGGGCAGCCATTGCGCGAGACTTTCGATTGGAAACTGCTTGAGGTGATAACGCAGCTTCGGTTCAGGCATCAGTCGCTGGTCTTCGCCGCACAGGCTGGCCGGGCCGGACGCCCAGCAATGAGCGCCGAAGTTGATTTTGCCGTCCGCCAGGCGCTCCAGTTTCGCCGGACCTTGCAGCTTCCAGTCCTGACCACCGGCCTGGATATCGCCACTGGCCAGGCGTCCGCGCCAGTTGCCTTTGTCCAGCGCACCGTCGAGGCCGAGGGCCAGCTTCAGTTTCGGCCCCTGCAAGTCGAGGCTCAGTTTCTGGTTCCTGATATCGCCCTGACCGCTGGCAACCAGGGTGCCCAGCGACGTATCGCCCGCCTGGATGCCGCTGCCCTTGAGGTCGATTTTCGCCCGCTGGGCGCTGTCTAGGGTTGCATCGAGATTCAGGCTTTGCAGGCGGTTGTCCTCGAAAGCCAGTTGCGAGCCCTGTAATCCGAGCTTGCCCTGCGGCGCCTTGAGCGTGCCGGCGACATCGACCCGGCCATTGAGCTGCCCGCGCAATTGCGGCCACAGCTGGGCCAGGCGCAGCAGCTTGATATCGATCTGGCCACTGAGCTTCTGTTGCAGACTGCCTTTGCCATTGATGCTGTTGTCGCCGAGGCGAATCTGCAGGGTGTTGAGGTTCCATTGCTCGCCGGCGCCGTCAGCCTTGGCTTGCAGCACCGCCGGTTGGCCGCGCAATTTTCCTTTCAGATCGAGGTCAGCGCTGAGGCTGAGCTTTTCATCTTTCATCTCGCCTTTGCTGCGCAGCGGCCCGGCCAATGTTCCCGGCAACTCCGCGACCCAGTACGCCGGGTTGATCGCCGACAGGTCCAGCGCAGTGTCCCAAGCGATGCCATCGGCAAATTGCAGGTTCAGGTGCCCTTCGGCCTTGCCCTGCCCGGCGGTGAGTTGCAGTTGCTGCAGATAGATTTTCGTCAGGTCTCCCGCGAACGGACTGGTCAGGCTGAACGCACCGGCCGGTCCGTCGAGCGCAGCCTTGAAGTTGCCGAGATATTTGCCATCGGTATAGGAGACTTCACCGTTGAAGCTGCGCAGGGCCACTTGCGGCTCGTCGATCAGCGGGTAGAGGCGGTGCCAGGGGAAATCCAGCCAGTCGATTTTGGCCTCGGCACTCAGGCCTTTGCTCCAGTCCAGTTGCCCTGTGAGCTTGAGGCTTTGCTTGTCGCTGGCCGTCAGGTCCAGTGCAGCGATCTGCGCACCGTTGGCGTCGACCTTGCCCTGCAACGTCAGCGCGACCGGGCCTTGCTCGGCGGGCAGCGTCGCGCTACCAATCAACGCATAGCCGTTTTTCAGGTCACCCGCGCCGGTGAGTTCCAGTTGGTTGAGTTGCAAGGTGTCCGGCAGATCGGCACTCGGTTTGAAGCCATCGGCGGTGATGCGCACCTTGGCCGGCAGGTTTTCCACCAGAGGTTGCAGCTCGCCGGACAGCTGCCCGTTGAGATAGCCGCTGCTGTCGGCTTTCAGGTTCAGGGTTTTCAGTAGGTCGCCATTGATCTTCAACGCCAACGTCCAGGGCGCAGGGGTCGACAGGGTCAATTGGCCTTCGGCGTTGAGCGGCCAGTTTCCACCGGGCTGCAGATGCCCCGAGAGGTTCAGGCTCAGATCGTCACGCTGCACTTTCACCGAGTCGATCTGCATGCCCTTTTCGGTCCAGTGCGCCGCGAGCTGCAACCCCTTGAGTTGCTCACTGCCGTTGAACAGCAGGCTGCCGACTTGGATATCGCCCAGTTCGAGCGCCACCGGCAGTTTCAGATCCGGAAGGCTGATCGGCCCGCTGCCCTGCTCTTGCTCACCCGGCGGGAACTGCAGGCTCACCTGATCAGCCTGCAGTTGATCGATGCACAAGGTCATGCGGGTCAGGCACAGGGGCGACCAGGCGAAGATGACTTTGCTCAGCTCAACCCGGCTGGTGTCTTGCTGCCATGACACACGATCGGCGCTCCACTGTCCGCCCAGGCGCCCGTGGAAATTATCCAGGGTCAACCCCGGCACAAAACCGAGCGCCCAGCGGCTGCCCGTCGCCGTCCCCAGCACTGTGCCCAGGGTCAAAACCAGCAACATGAGCAGCGCCAGAACGGCCAGCAGCGTGACTTTCAAGCCACGCTTCACAAACACACGCTTCACAGCTCAGGCCCCATGGAGAAGTGCAATCGGATACCGCCATCGTCGTCCAGCGCATGGGCTAGGTCGAGGCGGATCGGCCCCACCGGAGACACCCAGCGCACGCCGATACCGACCCCGGTCTTGAGGTTTGGCAGTTCGAGCGTATTGAAGGAGTTACCCTGATCGACGAAGGTTGCGACCCGCCATTTTTCAGCGACGGAATATTGGTACTCGGCGCTGGCGGCGACCATGTAGCGGCCGCCGATGCGGTCGCCTTCATTATTTTCCGGGGACAGGCTCTGGTAGTCGTAACCCCGCACACTCTGGTCGCCACCGGCGAAAAAGCGCAGCGACGGCGGTATCGACTTATAGCCATTGGTGGCGCTGCCACCGACTTGCACCCGACCGAGCAAGCGGTGCTTGTCGAAGACGGTGGTCAGGCCTTTGACCAGTGCGGTGCCGTACAGCAAGTTGTTGTCCGAGCCCAGGCCTTCCTTGGCCACTTTGCTTTCGAATTGCAGGCGATAGCCGTTGTGCGGGTCGATGCGGTTGTCGCTTTTGAGGTACGAATAGCTGACGCCCGGCATCAACAGGGTACTGAGGCCGGAGTCGTCACCGAGCCGGTATTCCTCGCGCTGCCACTTGAGCGAAACCACTCGTTGCCAACCACTGGGCAGCTTGCTGTGCCATTCCGGGCCGACGGTCAGCAACTTGCTGAGGCTGTCCTTGTCGGCGATTTCTTCGCTCTGGTAACCACCGGCGAAACGCAGTTTGTCGGTCAGCGGCGGGTCCAGCGGAATGTCGTAGAACAAGCCGACGTTTTGCCGAGGCGCCGAAACTTCTGCTTCCCAACCGTAGCTGTGGCCTTGTGGGTTGACCCAGTGCCGGGTCCAGTTGGCCTTCACTCGCGGACCAACGTCCGTGGAATAACCCAGGCCCAGGCCCATGGTGCGTGGCTTGCGGGTTTCCAGTTTGACGTCCACTGGAATCACTTCATTCCTGGACGCTGTCGGCGCCGCATCGACCCGCACGCCCTCGAAATAGCCGCTCGATTGCAGTGCCTGGTTAAGCTCGGCGATCAGTTCGGAATCGTAGGGCGTTCCGGCCTTGAACGGCACCATGCGTTGCAGCAGATCTTCATCGAACGGCGTGTCGCCTTCAAACTTGACCTTGCCCAGCGAGTAGCGCGGGCCGCTGTCATAGATCAATTCGATATCGGCCACGCCGGCACGCGGGTCGACCGACAGTTTCGAACGGGTGAAATGGCCGCTGAAAAAGCCGTACCGCGAAGCCTGATTCTGGATCAGTCGCTTGGCGTTGTCGTACTGACCATGATTGAGCACGGCGCCGGTTTGCAGCGCATGGTTTTGCGGAACGCGAAAGGATTTCAGCGAGGCCGCCGGGCCGTCGATGCGGATGGTCACATTACGCAAATGCACCGGCTCGCCGGGGTCGATGTTGAGTATCAGGCGCGGTTTGTCGCCGCCCTTCACGTCGCTGTCGATCTGCGGCTGGTAATAACCCAAAGCCTGGGCAGCCTTGCGCGCCTGCTCCTCGGCGCCGCGACTGAAGCGCAGCAAGGCTTCTTCGTCACGATCGCCGAGGCTGCCGATATAGCCCTCTATATTGGCTTTGAGTTCATCGTTGGACGGTTTGATCCGCACATCCAATTCACTTTGCGCCAGCGCCGCGCAGCTGGTGATCAGCATCAGCACGCCACTGGTAATTCTTCCTGGAAACTTCATAGGCGCGGATGCTATCACGAGCTTGGGAGCGTGATAGAGCCTGGAGGTCGCGCAAAGTTCGACCTTACGCGGTTGCGCTCTGCACCACCTGTGGGTTGGCGTGAAAAAACACATGTTCGCGAATCGGCCCAACGGCCACCTCGCCAATTTCCTCATAACCCTGACGCTTGTAGAACTCCAGATAACGCGGGTTGCCGGTGTCGAGGATCACACCCTGGGAGTTTTCATCCACCGCGCACCAGTTGTGCACCGCTTGCAGCAATTGCTCACCGAAGTGTTTGCCCTGGAATTGCGGATGAATCCCCAGCAACGGCAAGACGTGAACCGAATCGGACGGCGAACACGCTGCCACGGCATCGTGATATTCGAGGTAGCGCCGGGTGCAACGGAATCCGGTGCTGAGCACCATGCGCAAGCGCCAGGCCCAACTCTCGGTGATGCCCAGCCGTCGCTGGGGCGGTGCGATCAGGGCGATACCGATCAAGCGGTCATTGACCAGCAGGCCGATGGCCGGCAAATCCTGCAGAAAGTGTTGCTTGACCAGTTCGCGCACGGTCGCACGAACCCGCTGTTCATAACCGGGGCGCTCGGCCTCGAACAGGTAGCCAAAGGTCGGCTCGTGCCGGTAAGCCTGATACAACAGGGATCGCGCTTCGCGGGAATAGCCGCTGTCGAGCATGTGGATATCGGCGATGGCGGTGGCGGTTTCGGGCATGACGGTTGTTCTCCCCGGCACAGCTCGGATGGCTGCGCTCTTATAGGTACGAGCCTTTGGGCGACGACACAGTTCCCCCACAGGTATAGACCAGACTCGTTCATTGTGGGAACTGTACCGGCCCCATCGCGGGCGAGCCCGCTCCCACAGTGGGTTTTGTCGCCCACAAAATTTGCGTCAGCCACGAAACCTGTGGGAGCGGGCTTGCCCGCGATGGGGCCAGAACTGCCGACGAAGATCTGACAGAACACGGTAAATCCCCTTCCCTGCCACTGGCCCGATTCCTACAGGTCAGCTAGCATCGCCCTTTTGCCAGGACTGCCGACCATGAAGATTGTCTCCTTCAACATCAACGGGCTGCGCGCCCGTCCCCATCAGCTGGCGGCGCTGATCGAAAAGCATCAGCCGGATGTGATCGGGCTGCAGGAAACCAAGGTCCACGACGACCAGTTCCCGCTTGAAGAAGTCAAAGCCCTGGGCTATCACGTGTATTTCCACGGCCAAAAGGGTCATTACGGTGTCGCCCTGCTCTCGCGCCAGGAGCCGCTGGCCCTGCATAAAGGTTTCGCCACCGACGAAGAAGACGCGCAACGGCGTTTTATCTGGGGCACCTTCGCCGATGCCAATGGCGTGCCGGTGACGATCATGAACGGCTATTTCCCGCAGGGAGAAAGCCGCGACCACCCGACCAAGTTTCCGGCCAAGCAACGTTTCTACAGCGATTTGCAGCTACTGCTGGAAAACCAGTTCAAGAATGAGCAGCCGCTGGTGGTCATGGGGGACGTGAACATTTCTCCGGAAGACTGCGACATCGGCATTGGCCCGGACAACATGAAGCGTTGGCTGAAAACCGGAAAATGCAGCTTTCTGCCAGAAGAACGCGAGTGGATGGCCCGCCTGAAAAACTGGGGTCTGACCGATAGCTTCCGTCACCTGAACCCGGATGTGGCGGATGTCTTCAGCTGGTTCGACTACCGCAGCCGCGGTTTTGAAGACGAACCCAAGCGTGGCCTGCGTATCGACGTGATCCTCGCGTCCCATGGCCTGTTGCCACGGGTCAAGGCCGCGGGCGTCGACTACGAACTGCGCGGCATGGAAAAACCTTCGGACCATGCGCCGATCTGGCTTGAGCTGAGCTGATCCCTGAAATCCAGGCAAAGCCCGCTCCCACACTGGAAAGCGTCATATTTCAGAAACCTTTCTGACTTAATCTCCCGGCACCTCCTTCGGCTATATAAGGTGCCGGCATGACGCTGCGCGTATTGTTCCTGTTGATGCTGTGCATCGGCTTGCCGCACACGGCCATGGCCGGCGCGTTGCCGGTTCCTGACCATGGCCCGGTGTTGCGCATCCAGGGTTCCAACACCATTGGTGCGGCATTGGGGCCGGCGCTGGTCGAAGGGCTGCTGCGCGAACAGGGCTTGCTCAAGATTCACCGCGAAACGCCGGACAATGCCAATGAATTGCGCATCGTCGGTCAAACCATTCAAGGGCACCGGGTCGAAGTCGAACTGGCGGCCCATGGTTCCAGCACCGGTTTTGCTGCACTGAAAAACGGCAGCGCCGACCTTGCGGCCTCTTCGCGACCGATCAAGGACAGTGAATGGCTGAGCCTCGAATCTTTCGGCGACCTGAAAAGTCCCGGCGCCGAGCAAGTCATCGCCATCGATGGCCTGGCGATTATCCTTCATCCGCAAAACCCGTTGAATCAACTGGACACCGGGCAACTGGCGCGGATTTTCAGTGGCGAAGTGAAAACCTGGGAAGAACTCGGCGGCAGCGGCGGGACGATTCATCTATATGCCCGCGATGATCAGTCGGGCACCTACGACACCTTCAAGGAATTGCTCCTGAGCAGTCGTGGGAAAAAACTCAGCAGTACGGCGAAACGCTTTGAATCCAGTGAACAGCTGTCCGATGCGGTCAGTGCGGACCCACAAGGTATCGGTTTCATTGGCCTGCCCTCCGTGCGATCAGCCAAAGCGGTGGCGATTGTCGATGGTCAATCCCAGGCCATGCTGCCGCTCAATAACCTGATCGCCACGGAAGACTATCCGTTGTCGCGCCGCTTGTTCTTTTACTTGCCACCCACTGGAGAAAATCCTTGGGCGCAAGCGCTGGTGACGTTCGCTCAAAGCAGCAAAGGCCAGGCGATTGTCGCTGCCAGCGGTTTTATCGCCCAGACCGTCCAAGCCATGGCCGTCTCGCCGAATGCCTTGATGCCCGAGGGTTATCAGGCACTCAGCCGCCACGCCCAACGGCTGTCGGTGAATTTCCGCTTCGACGAAGGCAGCGCCAATCTCGACAGCAAGGCCAGGCAGGACTTGTCCCGGGTACTCGACTATATAGAGCAGCACGACAAAACTGATCGCCAGGTAACACTCGTAGGGTTTGGCGATGCCAAGGACGATCCGGCGCGTGCCGACCTGTTGTCGAAACTGCGCGCCATGGCGGTACGCCGGGAGCTGGTGAAGAGTGGCGTGGTACTGCGCGAGGTTCGCGGCTTTGGCGCCGAGATGCCGGTAGCAGCCAACAATGCGGATGAAGGGCGGATCAAGAATCGGCGGGTTGAGGTTTGGGTGTATTGAATCCGATGGTGATGTGCTGAATGGGCTGACGCCATCGCCAGCAGGCTGGCTCCCACAGGGATCACACTGAACCTGTGGGAGCCAGCCTGCTGGCGATTGAGGGCGCCGCGTTCTTACTGCCCGCTACGCAGCATCTCTTTCGGCACGTACTTGCCGATTTCGAACTTGCCGATTGCTGCACGGTGCACTTCGTCCGGGCCGTCGGCCAGGCGCAGGGTGCGTTGCATGGCGTACATGTAAGCCAACGGGAAATCGTTGGAAACCCCTGCCCCGCCATGCATCTGGATCGCCCGGTCGATGACCCGCAAAGCCACGTTCGGCGCCACGACCTTGATCTGCGCGATCTCGCTTTTCGCCACTTTGTTGCCGACGGTGTCCATCATGTACGCCGCTTTCAAGGTCAGCAGACGCGCCATGTCGATTTCCATCCGCGAGTCGGCGATCTTGTCGATATTGCCGCCCAGGCGGGCCAGCGGCTTGCCGAACGCGGTGCGGTTCACCGAGCGTTTGCACATCAGTTCCAGCGCACGTTCAGCCATGCCGATCGAACGCATGCAGTGGTGAATTCGGCCCGGGCCAAGGCGACCTTGAGCGATTTCGAAGCCGCGTCCTTCGCCCAACAAGACGTTTTCGTACGGCACCCGCACGTTTTCGAAATGCACTTCGGCGTGACCGTGAGGCGCATCGTCGTAACCGAACACCGGCAGCGGGCGCACGATCTTCACACCGGGGGTATCGATCGGCACCAGAATCATCGAGTGCTGGGCATGACGCGGCGCATCGGGGTTGCTCAGGCCCATGAAGATCAGGATCTTGCAGCGCGGATCGCAGGCACCCGACGTCCACCATTTCTTGCCATTGATCACCCATTGGTCACCATCGCGCACGGCACGGGCTGCCATGTTGGTGGCATCGGAGGACGCGACGTCCGGTTCGGTCATGGCGAACGCCGAGCGGATCTCGCCTCGCAACAACGGTTCAAGCCAACGCTGCTTTTGCTCTTCGCTGGCATAACGCACCAGCACTTCCATGTTGCCGGTGTCCGGCGCCGAACAGTTGAACGGCTCCGGCCCCAGCAGCGAGCGGCCCATGATCTCCGCCAATGGCGCGTATTCGAGGTTGGTCAGGCCGGCACCGAGCTCGGACTCAGGCAGAAACAGATTCCACAGGCCTTCAGCCTTGGCCTTGAGTTTGAGTTCTTCCATGATCGCCGTCGGCTGCCAGCGATCGCCTTCGGCGACCTGGCGCTCGAACACGGCTTCGGCGGGATAGACGTAGGTGTCCATGAACGCTGTTACGCGCTCACGCAGTTCCTGAACCTTGGGCGAATAAGCGAAATCCATGAGCGAGATACCTTCTTGGGGGAGGTTGTTTTAAGTCATGTATCGATGCTAGAACAGCGTTGATAATTTACCTAGCCTATTCTCGGCGTGTATAAACATTCATCACCGATATATGATCGACTGATCTTCACGGTCAGTCCGCCAACACAATAAGAGAGCCGCGTAATGAATCTGAGCAAGGTCGACCTCAACCTTTTCATCGTCTTCGACGCGATCTACACCGAAGCCAACCTGACCCGTGCCGGGCAGATCGTCGGCATTACCCAACCGGCGGTGTCGAACGCACTGGCGCGGTTGCGCGAGACCTTCAATGACCCGCTGTTCGTGCGCACCGCCCAGGGCATGGTGCCCACGCCGATGGCGCAGAACATCATCGGGCCGGTGCGCAACGCCCTGTCGCTGCTGCGCATCTCCGTACAGGAAAGCCGCATTTTCAACCCGCAACAGGCGAACAAGACCTACCGCATCAGCATGACCGACCTCACCGAAGCGGTGATCCTGCCACCGCTGTTCCAGCGCCTGCGTCGCCTGGCACCAACGGTGATCATCGAAAGCTTCCTGTCCAAACGCCGGGAAACCACCAAGGAACTGGCGGCCGGTCGTCTTGATTTCGCGGTGGACGCTCCACTGAACACCGACCCCCAGGTACGCCACGTCAAGTTGATGGAAGATCACTACGTCTGCGCCATGCGCAAGGGCCACCCACTGGCTGGCAAGGAAAAACTGACGCTCGATGAGTATCTGGGCCTGACCCATATCCATATCTCCAGCCGTCGCAGCGGCCTGGGCTATGTCGACCTGGCCCTCGGCAAAATGGGCATCCAGCGCAAAATCGCCCTGCGCTCGCAACATTACCTGATGGCATCACAGGTGATGCAGCAGACCGACATGGTCATGACGGTGCCGGAACGCTTCGCCCGACGTAACGATCTGCAGGCCTTCAACTTGCCGGTCAACGGTGTACCGCCAGTGGAAACCCACCTCTATTGGCACGAAAGCACCGACCAGGACCCGGCCAACCGCTGGATGCGCGAGCAGATGATCGAGTTGTGCCAGCAGGTGACGGCGCAGGAGAAAAAGCTTGAAAAAGTGTAGGGCTTGATACCTAGGTGCCTCATCGCGAGCAGGCTCGCTCCTACATTCGATTTTCATTGAACACAATTCTCGTGCTCAACACAGATCCCCCTGTAGGAGCGAGCCTGCTCGCGATGGGGCCAGCAAGGACAGTGAAAAAACCTGCCCCTTGACGTAAACGTCAACCTGCCATTAGCTTAGCGCCATGACCTTTTGCGAGCGCCTCCATGAGCAGCCAGACCTACAGCATTTCCGATCTCGCCCGTGAGCTCGATATCACCACCCGCGCCATTCGCTTTTATGAAGAGCAAGGCCTGCTCAGTCCCGAGCGCCGTGGCCAGGAACGCATTTATTCGCCCCGTGACAAGGTCAGCCTGAAACTGATCCTGCGGGGCAAGCGTATCGGTTTCTCGCTGGCCGAATGCCGCGAACTGATCGAGCTCTACGACCCGTCCAGCGGTAACACCAAGCAATTGCACAGCATGCTGGCGAAAATCAGCGAGCGTCGGGAACAGCTGGAGCAGCAATTACTGGACATCGAACAGATGAAGCTGGAGCTTGATACCGCCGAAGAACGCTGCGTGCAGGCGTTGGAGCAAACCCTCAAAAGCCAGGAATCGATTCAATAACCCGCCACAATTCCCTGTGGGAGCGGGCTTGCCCGCGATAAGGGCATGACATTAAACATTGATGCTGACTGATCTTCCGTCATCGCGGGCAAGCCCGCTCCCACAGGATCGTTGTAGCCTCAAAACAAATACAACAGGTCGAATCCCCATGTCCCTTCCCTCCAACGTACGCCTGGTCGAAGTCGGCCCCCGCGACGGTCTGCAAAACGAAGCCCAACCCATCAGCGTCGCCGACAAGGTGCAACTGGTCGACGCCCTCACGGCTGCAGGCCTGGGCTATATAGAAGTCGGCAGTTTCGTTTCACCCAAGTGGGTGCCACAGATGGCCGGTTCCGCTGAGGTTTTCGCCCGGATCCAGCGCAAGCCGGGCGTTACCTACGGCGCCCTCGCGCCCAACCTGCGCGGTTTTGAAGACGCCATGGCCAGCGGAGTGAAGGAAGTCGCGGTGTTCGCGGCAGCCTCCGAAGCGTTTTCCCAACGCAACATCAATTGCTCGATCAGCGAAAGCCTGGAGCGTTTCGTGCCGATCATGGAGGCGGCCAGGCAACACGGCGTGACCGTGCGCGGATACGTGTCCTGCGTGCTGGGCTGCCCCTATGAAGGCCACGTGGCGCCGGAGCAGGTCGCTTTGGTAGCCCGCGAGCTCTACGCCATGGGCTGCTATGAAGTATCGCTGGGCGACACCATCGGCACCGGCACCGCTGGCGCGACTCGCCGAATGTTCGAAGTGGTGTCGGCCGATGTGCCAAGGGACAGACTGGCCGGGCATTTCCACGACACTTACGGCCAGGCCATGGCCAACATATACGCCAGCCTGCTGGAAGGCATCTCGGTGTTCGACAGCTCCATCGCCGGTCTCGGTGGCTGCCCGTATGCCAAGGGCGCCAGCGGTAACGTCGCTACCGAGGATGTGGTGTACCTGCTCAATGGCTTGGGTATCGAAACCGGAATTGACCTGGACGCGTTGATCCTGGCCGGCCAGCAGATTTGCGCTGTGCTTGGGCGCCCTACAGGTTCGCGAGTGGCCAAAGCTCGCAGCGCACAATGAGTGGGGGGAATGTGTCCGGGTGTTACCGCAACAGCTGAAGCGTGGGCACATTCGAGTAACACGGAAACAAAATGTAGGGATCAGCCTGAAGCGAAAAACCTTACATAAAACTCAAACTATTGATTTTAAAGGGTTTTCAAAAGTTGGCACGGCTCCTGCTATCTCTATCGCACAACAAGAATAAAAAAATTGCGGCAACCCTAATAAAAACAAGACGTAACGACTCTGACATAACAAAAACAACACGGCAGAGACGCAGCTAACAGATTTTTTTGGAGAAGATGTGCTTTTCAGGGTGCTTTTCGGAGTAACCCGCAACCGGGCAGAGAAAAATAAAACTACCTTCAGGTAGCTCCCGAACTGGTTGGATCGCTTGGCGAGAAAGTAGATCAGCGCTCAAAAAAATACGTTTGCTCTTGATCCCGGATGGGGATCGCCAAAAACAGCGGTAAAGGGCAACGGTTGCCAAAAACAAAAACAGACCGCCCCTCAATAATAAAAAAAGAGCACGCGCAACGAAAATTAAAGGGGAGCTTCGGCTCCCCTTTGTGCTTTTCAGCACAATGCAACCTTGTCTGAAGCACCGGCAAAACACGCCCGGGCTCACTTTGAACAATCCATCACTTGAATCTTTATTGCCTAGTCGCGATTCCTGACCCCTTTGGCGCGCGTTAATGCGTCGCGTGTCAACTGGCGCAGCAGTTCGTCGCGTTGATAACCCAGCTTGTTGAGAAGTTCGCTGGAGCGCGTTTGCGAGATGGGCTCAGTGCTCAATATCTCGGCTTGGGTAACACCAAGATCACTCAGCTCCAGGGCCAGCGTCTCCAGACGGCTCTTGAGTTGCGCGTTGCTTTCAGGCGCCTGATGCTGTGCGTTTATCCAATCGTCATGAGCCGACAGCAAATCATCAAGCGATTCGTACTGTTGGTCATAACGTTCACTGTAAGCCTGTAATTGAGTGCTGTACTGTTCCTTCAAACAGTTTTCCCAGTAGGGTTCAAGCAACATCTTGTTGACCAGGCCGTCACCCTCCCCCATGACCAGCACCGTCTCTTGGGCAGCATCAATCTGGGCTTGGGTGACCAACGCCTGTCGGCGGTATGTCATGTGCTCGGATAACCAGGGCAAATCCAGAGCGTCTGCGAGCCGGGTGTGATAGGCGAGATAGATTTCTACCTCAAGCAAACCTCGTCTTTCAGGCACGCCATCGACCATCTGCCCTCTGAAGTGCTGCCCCAACCCGCCTTCTGCAACCGGCTTGATGCGGTGGGCAATATCGCCCTTGATGACTTCGTCGAGATGTTTACGACGCGCTGCGCCTTTGGCCAACACCGCCTGCTTGAGCTCCCGTTGCTCGGGCAGGAAGTATCGATTGTGCTCCGACGCCAGCACCTCGATCCCCATATCATTGAAGATTCCCGCGCCCCCATCCGCACAAAGCCCTGGAAAGCTCGCGTTCTTGAACAATCGATCGCGTAACACATCATCATAGGAAACGGCTTCGAGCATGCGCCAGACGCGACGAGTAAGGTCGTCCCGATTGTCCTCATAAGCCTCTTGGTCTTCGATCGTCTCGAAATGCTCGGATTCCTCCAGCTGCTTGATCACCTCGAAAAAACCTTGGGAGCCATGCTCACGCTCAACGCTATCCCAGAGTTCCTGGAGTTCTGGCTGTTCGGCGACGTCGACCTCCTCCAGCCAGAAACTGCTGTCCCCCTTGGGCTCGTAAGTGCGTTCAGGGTCCAGCCCGACTGATTCCCTGTAGTCTGCAAAACGCGCCTGATCATCGAACTCGAGCTTTTTACGATCGAGCCTGGTGCGAGCAATGGTTTCTGCTTTGGCGGAGCCCGGTGCAACTTCGGGTATGTGTTTGATCGCGGTGTTGTTCAATTCCAACCGGAATGACTGATCACGGGGACTGGCAAAGAGGCCGACCGGCCAGTCTTGTACACCGGTGCCACTGAGGTCGAGTTCTCGCAGATCCGGCATCTGGCTGATGTCCGGCACAGCCGTCAACTGCGGGTTGCCGTTGAGGCGCAACTCCCGTAAACGCCGCAATTCCCTGAGCTGAGCCACGTCTTGCGCAGACAGTGCAATTTGGTTTGAGGAAAGATCCAGATGTTGCAGGTTACGCAGTTTTGCGACGGCATCGGGCACCCGTTCGAGTTCATTGCCCGCCAAACCGAGCGCCTCGAGTTTGGGAAACAACTCCAGAAAAGCGTTGTGAGCCTGATTGAAATTGCGACCCGACAGATTCAGGCTGGTCACCTTACGGAAGTTAGCCGTCAACTGCGGAAACTCCAGCAACAGTAAATCCATCTCAACATTCGGCACCTGCAGCCTGACACCGAATCGCCGATCACCGGTTTCGTCCCTGAACACTCTGGACGGCGACTCCCAGGCCTTGAGCAGTTCGGTGCAAAACCGGCGACGCGTTTCAGGCCAGAAACCGCTGTCCCGGAATGATCTTTCCCACCCGTTCAATTGGCTTGCCAACTGCAGCTTCTCCTGTTCGAGCATTTCCAGAGTGATTGACGTATCGGTGCTCAAGGCCTGCACGACCGCGTTCAATTCCTCAGGGCTATGACCCGGATACAGCGCCCGCAGTCGTTGCTCCCTGACCCGGTCCTGATGCCATTTACTGATTTTGCTGTAGACCGGTCCCTTGAGTAAGCTGGCGTCCTCCAGGTCTGGCGTGATGCGCACAGGGGGTTCAGCCAGAGCGATTCGACGCTCAGTGGGCGGCAGCAACTTTTCCATCAGCCATTGTTTGAGCCGCGGCCCCTGGCCCGGACGCAAGCCCAACTGAGCCCTTTCTTGTGCCGGCAGCGCATATAAAATCGCCTCAAAAAAATCAGTGGCGTCCCGCAGCTTGCGACCTTGCGCATCACAGACTTCGTAAAGGCCGTTCTCGTCGCGCACCAAATGCTTGAGTGTGGAAGCCTTTTCAGCCCCCACGCTGTTGCGCAAAGGTCCATCCCAGGTGCCGGAGTGAATTTCGATTCGCAAATCAGCCAATGCATCGCTGTAGACGGCGAGCGCCCTGAGGTTCAGCTTTTCGGTTTCTGGTGTGAACAACGCATCCTGAAAAAAGCCTTCGTAAGCACGGACGGCACGGGCTTCAAATTCGAGTTCGCGAGCGAGGTTCTTCAGCCGCAACGGCATCCGGCCTTCGTTGATCATCACCGCTTGCTCGGTCGCGTCGGCACGCGCCAGCACTTGCTCGACGACGCTGCGCGGAAGGTTCGGAAACTCACGTTGCACAAGCCGGGAATTCGTATTGCCAGGTCGCTCGCGAAAACGATAGATATTATTGAACACACTGCCTCGCCTCCCCTCAACGTGATCAGCCAGTTGATTGCGCAGTTGTTGCACCTGTTGGTCCCGGGAGAACTCCCCTCCCAGCAGCGCCCTCAGTTCGCCCTCTTGGAGAAAATTCACCACGCGTTCCGGCAACTGTCCATTCATGACATCGGCCAGGCTGATCCTGAGGGTATTGTCCGCATTGGCATCGGCTTTTCCGTATTTGTGCGAGGGTCCGTTCAGATCGGATTGTTGAAAGACCTCCAACGCTCTGTCACTCGGCCATCCGTCAAAATCGGTCACCAACTGTGCAAACCAGTTAGACGAAGGATCCATGGGTTGCCCCGCGCGAATCCGAGCTTTGGTCAGATCGATGTCTTCCAGCACCTTGTAGCGTTTGATGGTGTCTTCCAGCAGAGGCGGCGCGGGCTCATTCCGGGTGTAGATCCTGCGCAATTCTCCTTCATCGGTGCCGCTGATGGCACGAATGTCCGCTAGCTCGCTGTCGCTGAATGGCGCAACCGTTGGCCCGAGTCGCCGCATCAGGGTTTGCTCATCCCAGGACCTGGGCTTTTCGCCCTCGATGACCAGTGCACCGTTCGCGTTATGCCTGACGACCGGTTGATAAGCCTCGGCTCGATCAGGGTGCTGCAATCGGTAGTGTCCTGTCTGGGGCTCATCCTTGAGTTCAAAATGCTTGCCATCGAGGGGCAGGATTTTCTTGTTTTGGTGACGATGCATCCCCAATTCGTCCGGTGTGGAATTTTCCGGCAGCGCCAGGTTGCGCTGGGTATAGGGATCCAGATCTGGATACCACAACTTTTTACCTTTCGGCGACTCGACAACAATGGCCTGTTCGATGACAGGCGAAAGCTTGGGGAGGATCAACTTCCCGATCTCTGCTCCCGCGGCAAACATCCCCAGTTGAACGACACTTTCCACCACCCCGACCAAATGTTCGGCGGCCTCGGTGCCCAGTCCCAGCGCCAGGTCCATGACGCCTTCGATGATGTCGCTGGTCAGTTGATAGGCGGTATACGCCATCATCAACTCGCCTAGAAACGGCACAAACGGCGTTACCACCAGCAGCGCCACATTGAGCGCCTGGGAAGCTAACTTTTCCAGGTTGTCCCACCAGTCCCAGCGCGCCATCCGGTCAGCGTAGGCCGTGGATATCGCAATTTCGCGGGCGTCGTTGAGAACCCGGTTGATCGACATCCGATAGAGGTATGGCCAGACATTGCCATCAAAGCGATTTTCGGTGTCGGCCTCGAACGGGTGAAATTTATATTCCAGATTAGGCTGAGCGATGTCCTCTTCGCGCCAGGCAGGCTGCCCCTCACCCGGTTGCACTTCATGCCATTTAATCCCGCGCAGGCGATAATTGAGCAGTGCGAGAAAATGCCCTCGCTGCTTGTGCGGAACAAATTGAGTGAAGAAATGTTGATAACTTTCAGCCCGGGCAGGTTGCTGTATGGCGGAGGTCACGCTGAGCGCAGTGCCTTGCCGTCCAGGTGCAGGTTTGTCGCGAAACTGGCGAATCAATTCGCCGGTAAAGTCTGCTCCCGATGCATACATTTTCAGCGGATGTTCGGGATCATGGGGAACGTAGGCAATGACAGGATCAAGATGGTTTGAGGAACGCTCTGTGGCGCTAATGACGACAATCTGGCTCAGCACTACGCCGAGCATTTCCAGGTTGTAAGTGCTTATTCTCTTGCCAGCCCAATACACATTGCGCTGTTCGTTGATGATGCCCATGACCACCGCGTGGGCACTCTCATCAATGTCCCGTTTCATCAACGCGAGGTGCGCCGCAGTGCTCATTGCGGCTTTTTGACTTTTGATGATTTTCCGTTGAAGTATTCGCTCACCCAAGCCATCCAGAGGAAGCAACAAACTTCTGAGATATCGACTGTGCCTGGCGCCAATATCCAGATTTCGGCAAAGTTCCACAAACTGCGCAATCCCCATCGCCCCAAGCGTCGCGCCCTTTACATCAAAATGACCACGGGCGTCGGGAGAAGTGATGAACATCGAATCAGAGTGAAAAACTTCGGAACTTGCGAAGTTATGCAGTGCCGCATCCAACAAGGAAACTGTACGAATCTTGAAGCCGTGGACGATGTGTCCTTTGCGCCAATAAAGACGTACAAACGTCTGTTCGACGTCTTCTTCAATACCGTATCTGGATTTCAACCTGGCTTGGAGTAATCGTTTACCGAATGCATAGACATTCTCTTGGCTGGTTACGATTTCATCGATAGCATTTTGTGAATCCCAGCTTTCTTTCAGAGCGCTGGCCACTGCCTGATGCTGGTCCGTTGATGCAGACTTGTACCATTGCGGAATCTCCAATCGGGCGTGTTTCAGAGCGCCGATTCTGTGCAGAGGGCTGCGCACCAACCACTCCGGCAGACTGTTTTCTATAAAGTCTATATGAATGCTCTTGTCGCCAATTACTTCGGGCTTTTCTTGCCAATTGCCCACGTCAGCCAATGTTTGTGTCATCGTATTTCCGCCTTGAATAAAATACCCAGGCAGAAAAACTACGCGCCTTCACGGCGCTAAAAAAGACTAAAAAACTGCAAGCACCCGAAGAAACAACCTCGAACAAAAACCATTAATCGAATGTGAAATATATATAGTTACCACCCTCTCGAAAACCACGGACTTGAAACCCGAAACGTCATCGGCAAACGGCACCGATGACGTTTCCAGCAATATTTGATGCGCCCGTTTTCAAGGAATGGCCAATTCCTCAATGCTGATTTCGCGCATGCGGAATTTCTGGACTTTGCCGGTCACGGTCATTGGGAATTCGTCGACAAACTTGAAATACCGCGGGGTCTTGAAATGCGCGATGCGCGTCTTGCACCAGTCTTTCAGCTCTTCTTCGGTAGCGCTGTGCCCGGGGTGGAATTTGACCCAGGCGACTATCTCCTCGCCATAACGGGAACAAGGGATGCCGATGACCTGCACGTCGGCGATAGCCGGATGAGTGAAGAAAAATTCCTCCAGCTCTCGCGGATAAATGTTCTCGCCGCCGCGAATAATCATGTCCTTGTTACGTCCGGCGATGCACACGTAACCTTCGTCATTCATGCTCGCCAGATCGCCGGTGTGCATCCAGCCCGCCTGATCGATGGCTTCAGCGGTGCCTTGCGGATTGTTCCAATAGCCCAGCATCACGCTGTAGCCACGGGTGCACAACTCGCCAATGGTGCCGCGCGGAACCAGGTTGCCTGCTTCGTCGATAATCTTGCTTTCCAGCTGCGGCTGGGTGCGGCCGACGGTAGTGACGCGCAGTTCCAGGTCATCTGCAGGGCCGGTCTGCAACGACACCGGGCTGGTTTCCGTCATGCCGTAGGCAATCTGCACTTCGTTCATGTGCATGTCACTGATGACCCGGCGCATGACTTCGATCGGGCACGTCGCCCCGGCCATGATCCCGGTGCGCAGGCTCGACAGGTCGAACTCGGCACGCTGCGGCTGATCGAGCATGGCGATGAACATGGTCGGCACGCCGTACAGCGCCGTGGCGTTTTCTTCGGCGACGGTGCGCAGCGTCAACAGCGGATCAAACGCATCGTTGGGGTAGATCATCGTGCTGCCATGGGTGATGCAGCCGAGATTGCCCATGACCATGCCGAAGCAGTGATACAACGGCACCGGGATCACCAGGCGATCCGCGGCGCTCAGGCCCAGGCTCTCGCCGACCATGTAACCGTTGTTGAGAATGTTGTAGTGACTGAGAGTCGCACCCTTGGGAAAACCCGTCGTGCCAGAGGTGTACTGGATGTTGACCGCCTGATCGAAATGCAGGCTGTCCTGGCGCTCGCGCAGTTGCTCGGCCGACACACTGCCCGCCAGATCAGCCAGTTGCGACCACGGCAGGAAACCGCTGGGCGGCTGAGCATCCAGACTGATCACGCCGCGCAGCTCCGGCAGTTTTTCACAGCTCAGCTTACCGATGGATTGTTCAGCCAGTTCCGGCACCAGACCTTGCAACATCGCGTGGTAGTCGGAGGTCTTGAACGCGCCGGCACACACCAGCCATTGGCAGCCTGATTGCTTTAATACGTATTCGAGTTCGGAACTGCGATAGGCAGGATTGATGTTGACCAGGATCACGCCGATTTTCGCCGTGGCGATCTGCGTGATGCACCATTGTGCGCAGTTCGGCGCCCAGATGCCGAGGCGGTCACCGGCCTTCAGCCCCAATGCCAGCAATGCCCTGGCGTGCAGGTCCGCGGCGTCCGCCAGTTGTCGCCAGGTGTAGCGCAACTGTTGATGGCGCACGACCAGCGCCTCCCCGGCCGGGTACTGCGCGACCGTATTATCGAACGCCTGGCCGATAGTCATCGCCAGCAAGGCTTTGTCCTGGGAACCACGAGTGTAACTGCGTTGCGGGCTTACATTGGGTTGATCCATGACGACCCCTATTGTCTTTATTGTAGGAGCGAGGCTCATGCGGCGAAGGAGCTTGCTCCCGTTCGGCTGCGCAGCAGTCGTGAAATCTGCAACCCGGTGCTTTCTGGCACACCTTGCCTGCCGATTTGCGACCGCTTGGCGCCCGAGCGGGAGCAAGCTCCCTCGCCACGGAAAAGCGACGCCGGTCTTTTCAGAACTGCCTCTACTCTCGCTCAAGTTGACGTTAACGTAAAGGGTGATTGACAGCCTTTCGTCACAGGCTTACGTTAACGTAAAGGTGAGAACCAAATGACAGTCTCATCAACCGACAAAAAAGCCAAAAGGTGACCCATGAGCTACCCATCCCTGAACTTCGCCCTCGGTGAAACCATCGACATGCTGCGCGATCAGGTTCAGTCCTTCGTCGCCAAGGAGATCGCCCCGCGCGCCGCTCAGATCGACATCGACAACCTGTTCCCCGCGGACCTGTGGCGCAAATTCGGCGACATGGGCCTGCTGGGCATTACCGTCCCGGAAGAGTACGGCGGTGCGGGACTGGGTTACCTGGCCCATGTGGTCGCCATGGAAGAAATCAGCCGTGGCTCGGCTTCGGTAGCCCTGTCTTATGGCGCCCACTCCAACCTGTGCGTCAACCAGATCAACCGCAACGGTAACCACGAACAGAAATCCAAATACCTGCCGAAGCTGATCAGTGGCGAGCACATCGGCGCCCTGGCCATGAGCGAGCCGAACGCCGGTTCCGATGTGGTCTCGATGAAGCTGCGTGCCGACAAACGCGGTGACAAGTACGTGCTCAACGGCAGCAAGACCTGGATCACCAACGGCCCGGACGCCAACACCTACGTGATCTACGCCAAGACCGACCTGGAAAAAGGCCCTCACGGCATCACCGCGTTCATCGTCGAGCGCGACTGGAAAGGCTTCAGCCGCAGCAACAAGTTCGACAAGCTCGGCATGCGTGGTTCGAACACTTGCGAGCTGTTCTTCGATGACGTCGAAGTGCCGCAAGAAAACATCCTCGGCGTACTCAATGGCGGCGTGAAGGTGCTGATGAGCGGCCTCGACTACGAGCGCGTGGTGCTCTCGGGTGGCCCGACCGGGATCATGCAGGCGTGTATGGACCTGATCGTGCCGTACATCCATGACCGCAAGCAGTTCGGTCAAAGCATCGGCGAGTTCCAGCTGATCCAGGGCAAGGTCGCCGACATGTACACCCAGCTCAACGCCAGCCGCGCCTACCTTTATGCGGTAGCACAAGCTTGCGAGCGCGGCGAAACCACGCGCAAGGACGCCGCCGGCGTGATCCTCTACAGCGCCGAGCGTGCTACGCAAATGGCCCTCGACGCGATCCAGATTCTCGGCGGTAACGGTTACATCAACGAATTCCCCGCCGGTCGTCTGTTGCGTGACGCCAAGCTGTACGAAATCGGCGCGGGCACCAGTGAGATCCGTCGCATGCTGATCGGTCGCGAACTGTTCAACGAAACCCGCTAAACGGAGCTGCCCATGGCTATCCTGCATACCCAGCTCAACCCCCGTTCAGCGGAGTTCGCGGCCAACAGCGCGGCGATGCTCAAACAGGTCGACGCACTGCACACCCTGCTCGCCCAAGTCGCGCAAGGTGGCGGTCCGAAAGCGCAAGAACGCCACACCTCGCGGGGCAAACTGCTGCCTCGCGAGCGCATCAATCGCCTGCTCGATCCGGGTTCGCCGTTTCTTGAAATCAGCCAACTGGCGGCTTACGAGGTGTATGGCGAAGACGTTCCCGCCGCTGGCGTGATTGCCGGGATCGGCCGTGTGGAGGGCGTCGAATGCATGATCGTCGCCAACGACGCCACGGTTAAAGGTGGCTCCTACTACCCGCTGACCGTGAAAAAACACCTGCGCGCGCAGACCATCGCCCAACAGAACCGCCTGCCGTGCATTTACCTGGTGGACTCTGGCGGCGCCAACCTGCCCCGCCAGGATGAAGTGTTTCCCGACCGCGAGCACTTTGGCCGGATCTTTTTCAACCAGGCCAACATGAGCGCCATGGGCATTCCGCAGATTGCCGTGGTCATGGGCTCATGCACCGCTGGCGGCGCCTATGTACCGGCCATGGCCGATGAAGCGATCATGGTCCGCGAACAGGCAACAATTTTCCTCGCCGGCCCGCCGCTGGTGAAAGCCGCGACCGGTGAGGTGGTCAGCGCCGAGGATCTCGGCGGTGCCGATGTGCACTGCAAGATTTCCGGTGTGGCCGACCATTACGCCGAAAGCGACGAACACGCTCTGGCAATCGCCCGCCGCAGCATCGCCAACCTAAACTGGCGCAAGCAAGGCGAAGTTCAGCAGCGCACGCCAATCGCCCCGCTCTACAGCAGTGACGAGTTGTACGGCGTGGTGCCGGCCGATGCCAAGCAGCCGTTCGACGTGCGAGAAGTCATCGCGCGACTGGTGGACGGTTCGGTATTCGACGAATTCAAGGCGCTGTTCGGGACGACCCTGGTCTGCGGTTTCGCTTATCTGCACGGTTACCCGATCGCAATCCTGGCCAACAACGGCATTCTGTTCGCTGAAGCCGCGCAAAAAGGCGCGCATTTCATTGAGCTGGCCTGCCAGCGCGGCATTCCGTTGCTGTTCCTGCAAAACATCACCGGCTTCATGGTCGGCCAGAAATACGAGGCGGGAGGCATCGCCAAGCACGGTGCGAAGCTGGTGACGGCCGTGGCTTGCGCCAAGGTGCCAAAATTCACCGTGATCATCGGTGGCAGTTTCGGTGCCGGTAACTACGGCATGTGCGGTCGGGCCTACGATCCGCGTTTCCTGTGGATGTGGCCGAATGCGCGGATCGGCGTGATGGGTGCCGAACAGGCGGCGGGCGTGCTGGTGCAGGTCAAGCGCGAACAGGCCGAACGCAGTGGCCAAGGCTTCAGTGACGAGCAGGAAGCCGAGATCAAGCAACCGATCCTCGACCAGTACGAAGAACAGGGTCACCCCTACTATTCCAGTGCGCGCTTGTGGGATGACGGTGTCATTGACCCGGCCCAGACCCGCGATGTACTGGCCCTGGCCTTGTCCGCGTCGTTGAACGCGCCCATCGAACCGAGCCGCTTCGGCGTGTTCCGGATGTGAATTTTTGTAGGAGCGAGGCTTGTGTGGCGAGGGAGCTTGCTCCCGCTCGATTGCGCAGCAATCGCAAAAAAGATCCCGCAAGCAGTTCCCACAGAAACCGTGGAGACGGATGAATATGAGCGACTTCAACACCCTCGAACTGCTGACCGACCCTCGTGGATTTGCCACGCTGTGGCTCAGCCGTGAAGAAAAGAACAACGCCTTCAACGCCCAAATGATCCGCGAACTGATCCTCGCCCTCGACAAAGTCGCGAGCGATGCCAACCTGCGTTTCCTGATCGTGCGCGGTCGCGGTAAACACTTCAGCGCCGGTGCCGACCTGGCCTGGATGCAACAATCGGCCGAACTCGATTACCACACCAACCTCGACGACGCCCGGGAACTGGCGGAATTGATGTACAACCTGGCCAAGTTGAAAATCCCGACCCTGGCCGTGGTGCAAGGCGCAGCATTTGGCGGCGCGTTGGGCCTGATCAGTTGCTGCGACATGGCCATCGGTGCCGACGATGCGCAGTTCTGCCTGTCGGAAGTGCGTATCGGCCTCGCACCCGCGGTGATCAGCCCGTTCGTGGTGCAAGCCATTGGCGAACGCGCTGCGCGGCGCTATGCCCTGACCGCTGAACGCTTTGGCGGACAACGGGCACGGGAACTGGGCCTGTTGTCGGAGAGTTATCCGATCGCCGATCTGGAGCAGAAGGTCGATCAGTGGATCGACAACCTGTTGCTCAACAGTCCCGCCGCCATGCGTGCCAGCAAGGATTTGCTGCGTGAAGTCGGCGACGGTTCGCTGAACCCGGCGCTACGCCGCTACACCGAAAACGCCATCGCCCGCATCCGGGTCAGCCCCGAAGGTCAGGAGGGCCTGCGTGCCTTTCTGCAAAAACGTCCGCCGAGCTGGCAAGCCGAAACCACTACCAAGGAGTCGCGTTGATGAGCGCACCTGTCATTACGTCCCTGCTGGTGGCCAACCGTGGCGAAATCGCTTGCCGGGTGATGCGCACCGCCAAGGCCCTTGGCCTGACCACCGTAGCTGTGCACAGCGCCACCGACCGAGACGCTCGTCACAGCCGCGAGGCGGATATTCGCGTTGACCTGGGTGGCAGCAAAGCCGCCGACAGCTATCTGCAAATCGACAAACTGATCGCCGCGGCCAAGGCCAGTGGCGCCCAAGCGATTCACCCCGGCTATGGCTTTCTGTCGGAAAACGCCGGATTCGCCCGCGCCATCGAAAACGCCGGTCTGATATTTCTCGGCCCACCGGCCTCCGCCATCGATGCGATGGGCAGCAAGTCCGCGGCCAAAGCCTTGATGGAAACCGCCGGCGTGCCGCTGGTGCCCGGTTATCACGGCGAGGCGCAAGACCTCGAGACGTTCCGCGATGCCTGCGAGCGCATCGGCTATCCGGTGCTGCTCAAGGCCACGGCGGGTGGCGGCGGCAAAGGCATGAAAGTGGTCGAGGACGTCAGCCAACTGGCCGAAGCCCTGGCCTCGGCCCAGCGTGAAGCGCAATCGTCGTTTGGCGATTCGCGGATGCTGGTGGAGAAATACCTGCTCAAACCGCGTCACGTGGAAATCCAGGTGTTCGCCGATCAGCACGGCAACTGCTTGTATCTGAACGAGCGGGACTGCTCGATTCAGCGGCGGCACCAGAAAGTCGTCGAAGAAGCACCGGCGCCAGGCCTGAGCCCGGAACTGCGTCGCGCCATGGGCGAAGCGGCCGTGCGGTCGGCACAGGCCATCGGCTACGTCGGTGCCGGCACCGTCGAGTTTTTGCTGGATGCACGCGGCGAATTCTTCTTCATGGAGATGAACACGCGCCTGCAGGTCGAACATCCTGTCACCGAAGCCATTACCGGCCTCGACCTGGTGGCTTGGCAGATCCGCGTGGCGCGTGGCGAAGCGTTGCCGATGACCCAGGATCAAGTGCCGCTGATCGGCCACGCGATTGAAGTGCGGCTGTACGCCGAGGACCCAGCCAATGACTTCCTGCCGGCAACCGGCCGCCTGGAGTTGTATCGCGAATCGACGCACGGCGCAGGCCGTCGCGTGGACAGCGGCGTCGAGGAAGGCGACGAAATCTCGCCGTTCTACGATCCGATGCTGGGCAAGTTGATTGCCTGGGGCGAGGACCGCGAACAGGCGCGCCTGCGGTTGCTAAGCATGCTCGATGAGTTCGCGATTGGCGGGCTCAAGACCAACATCAACTTCCTGCGGCGGATCATCGGCCATCCGGCCTTTGCCGCAGCGGAGCTGGATACCGGGTTTATTCCGCGTTATCAGGAACAGCTGTTGCCGACACCCGCGCCGCTCAGCGACGAGTTCTGGCAAAGCGCCGCCCAAGCGTTTGCCCTGAGCCAGCATCGTGTAGCGAGAGCTGACGACCCGAGTTCGCCATGGGCCAGCGGCAACGGTTTGCGCGCCGGCCTGCCAGCGCAAATCACTCTGCACCTCAGTTGTGAAGGCCAGGATCAAGCGCTGACATTGGGCAGCATCGAGGCTCAACTGCGTGGCGAGCATTTGCTCACCGAACGCGACGGCGTGCGCCGCCAGCACCGGGCTATCCGTCGGGGTGACGCTGTGTATTTGCAATGGGACGGTGAACTGCGCCGCGTCGAGACGTATGACCCGATCAGCGCCGTTGAAGCCAGTCACAGCCATCAGGGCGGCCTGACTGCGCCCATGAACGGCAGTATCGTGCGGGTGCTGGTCGAGGTCGGGCAAACGGTCGAAGCCGGGGCACAACTGGTGGTACTGGAGGCGATGAAGATGGAACACAGCATCCGCGCACCCCACGCGGGTGTGATCAAGGCGCTGTACTGCCAGGAAGGCGAAATGGTCAGCGAAGGCAGTGCGTTGGTCGAACTGGAAGAAGCGTGAAACGAAGATCGGTCCTACACCTTACCGGGACCGATCTGATCAAAACCTGGCGGTTGCCTGAACCACCACACCGATGATTCGACACTCTTCGGTGTATAGGGCTTTCGGATACGTCGGATTGAGCGGGACCAGGTAACGCTGCCCGCCCTCTTCGATCAACTTGCGAAAAATCGCCTCGTTACTGCCTTGCCACTGGGCAATAATCAGTTTGCCAGGCACCGCTTCCACGTCCGGGTCCACCAGGATCAGCATGCCCTCGGCGATGCTCAGGCCACTGGGCGCGGTCATCGCATCGCCCATCACGGTCAACCAGAACGCCGCACCTTGTGCGTGGTAGTCGGACAATTCGAAACGATACCTGGCCTGCTCGCCATCGCGCACCTCGCCGGTTTCGCGCCAGTCACTGACCGGGTAACGGAAGTACGGGTTGTACTTCTGCGTCAGGCAAACCTCGTCGTCCTGCGACTCTCCCGGCTCCCTGATCACCAGCGCCACTTCCAGAAACCCCAGGCCCAGCGCCTGCAAGACCCGATTCATGTCCTCGATGCCTGGCTGGCGGCGTTTTGTCAGCCAATGCCCTACGCCACCCTGGGACATCCCGAGGCGCTCGGCGAGTATCTCTTGAGTGACCTTGAGCTCACTCATCTTGGCCTTGACCAATTCAATCCATTTATCCATGTGCGGCACGATACGTGGAGGGCTCCAGCCATCAAAACACAAATTGTAGTATTTAATTGATGGTCACAAATACAGATCGTACTAGGATGAATTCACGGATCTGAATCTATCACGGAGCTTGCCATCACCATGAACCAACCCGCCAACGACCTGCCCGACCTGCAAATCGACACTTCGCTCACTTCCGCAAAAGGCTCTGCCGCTGCACAGCGGGCACTGGACTATTACTTGAAACCAGCTGTTTCAGTGGAACAGGTCGAGGAGCGTTTCTTCGACGTGAACCGCAACATCAAGAGTGAAGAAGCGCTGGTTCATGCGTCGGATCTTTTACGATGTGCTGCCGCGACAGCCTTCGAGACAGCCAACCATCTGCAGGGTACAAACCGGGACCTGGCGTTTTCTGCGGTGCACATGATCGATATGGCCAGAGCCATGGTGGATCGATCGTTGGAATGTCACCAGAACGCTTGAAGCGATGATGAAAAGAAGAGGACGGGAAAGAATTTTCCAATCGCGCAGATAAAAACGTTTGACTTGCAAACGAGAATGATTATTATTGCATCAACTGATCGCGAGATCAGTTGATGGCCCAGCGGACCTTAGGTCGGTCTCTGGACTATCTCCTCATCAGGCTAATCACGGTTTTTGACCCGGCTTTTTGCCGGGTCTTTTTTTTGCCAGTTTTCTGGCTTATGGCTTCAGGCTAATGAAGTCTTTGGGTGTCACAAATCGATGGCGCGGATGATATCAAAAGAATATTTGTTGGCAAGCGGTGCCTGTGATCATTAGGGCAAACCAATGGCAAATAGCACTTGAGAATCAATCGCACACTCTCTAAGCTGCCTCGGCGTCAAGGAGGACGCCCCCCCTTGATGCCCCCAACGCCCTTTCAATACACGGCGATATGCGAATCCGTTCGCGGTTCGGTGCCTCCGCATAACACGCCCGATTCAGGATCGCGCAAGATGATCTGGCCCCGCCCATAACTGGTGAGGTCGCAGGCAACTTCTACAGTGTGCCCACGACGTGCCAGCGCCGCCGCCATGTCCCGCGATGCATCCTGTTCGATCCCGACCTTCAGCCCGCCCAGCCACTGCCAACGCGGTGCATCGAGCGCCGCTTGCGGGTTGAGACCGAAATCCACCAGGTTCATCACCATTTGCACATGCCCTTGCGGCTGCATGTAACCGCCCATCACGCCGAAAGGCCCCATCGCCTCGCCGTCTTTGCTGAGGAACCCGGGAATGATGGTATGGAACGTCTTCTTGCCCGGAGCCAGGCAATTGGCATGACCTGGATCGAGGCTGAATTCTTCGCCACGGTTCTGCAGGGCGATACCACTGTCGGGCAACACCACGCCGGAACCGAAACCGTGGTAGTTGCTCTGGATGAATGAAACCATGTTGCCTTCGGCGTCGGCGGTGGCCAGGTAAACGGTGCCGCTGGCATGGGGATCACCCGGTTGCGGCGCGACGGCGCGCTCGCCGATCTGCGAGCGTCGATGAGTTGCATAGTGATCGCTCAGCAAATCATCGACCGCCACACGCATGTGCTGCGGATCGGTGATGTAGTGCAAGCCATCGCTGTAGGCGAGCTTCATGGCTTCCAGTTGACGGTGCCAGGTTTGTTGACTGTCGCGGTGATCGAAGTCAAAGCCCTCGAGAATCTTCAATGTCATCAACGCCACCAGCCCCTGCCCGCTCGGTGGGATTTCCCAGACATCGACTCCGCGGTAATTGACCTTGATCGGCTCGACCCACTGCGCGCGGTAGTCCTGCAAGTCACTGGCGCGCAAATAGCCACCCGTGGCCCGCGAGTGCGCGTCAAGCCGTTGCGCCAGTGCACCGCGATAGAAGCTTTCACACGCCGTGGCCGCCAGCTCGCTCAGCGTGCGAGCCTGGGCCGGGTTGCGGAACACTTCACCGGCTCGGGGCGCACGGCCATCGATCAGAAAAGTCTCGAACCAACTTTCAAGTGCCTCACAGCGATCAGCAGAGAAGTCTTCCAGCGCGGTTTGCCATTGCAGCGCAACCACCGGCGACACGGGAAAACCATCGCGCGCCAGGCTGATCGCCGGTTGCAGCAAGTCGGCAAACGGCAGCCGGCCGAAGCGCGAGGACAACTCCGCCCAGGCTGACGGGCAGCCCGGAACGGTGACCGGTGTCCAGCCATGCAACGGCATTTTTTCATGGCCGGCGGTTTTCACTGCCTCGATGCTCAAGGCTTGCGGGGCAGCGCCATTGGCGTTCAAACCGTGCAACTTGTTTTGCGTCCAGACCAACGCAAACGCGTCGCCACCAATACCGCAACCGGTAGGTTCGACGACCGTCAGCGCTGCGGCCGTGGCGATCGCCGCATCGATGGCATTGCCACCGCGGCGCATGATTTCGATTCCGGCTTCGGCTGCCAGCGGTTGCGAGGCGGCGACCATGCCGCGTTTGGCGAAGACACTTTGACGTTGTGAGGCGTAGGGATATTCATGGGCGGAAAACTTGAACATGGCAGGACTCACACAAAAGAAATGTTCGTAAAAGAACCCCGTAGGAGCGAGCCTGCTCGCGATGAACTGGAGAACGACGCGGGATGTCTGACTTGCCTCGTTATCCTTAACGTTTATCCCGAGCAGGCTCGCTCCTACAGCACTCGACTGAGAAACGCGCGGGTACGGGCGTGCCTGGGTTGACTGAAGATCTGCTCGGGCGGCCCCTGCTCGATCAGTTCGCCCTGATCGAGCACCACCACCCGGTCGGCGACTTCACGGGCAAAGCCCATTTCGTGGGTGACCACGACCATGGTCATGCCCTCCTCAGCCAGCTCCTTCATGACTTGCAGCACTTCACCCACCGTCTCCGGGTCGAGGGCGCTGGTGGGTTCGTCGAACAGCATCGCCTGGGGTTTCATCGCCAGCGCCCGGGCGATGGCCACTCGTTGTTGCTGACCACCGGACAGCATCGACGGGTAATGATCGGCCTTTTCCCCCAGCCCGACCCGCTTGAGCAGCGCCCGCGCCTGCTCCAACGCCGCCGCACGCGACACCCCCAACACCTGAATGGGCGCCTCGATGATGTTTTCCAGGGCCGTCATGTGCGGGAACAGATTGAAGCGCTGAAACACCATGCCGATGTCGCGGCGCTGACGTGCAATGTTGCGCTCCGAATCCCGTACCAGGCTGCCATCGGCCCGGGTGCGATAGCCCATCGGCTGACCCGCCACACGGATCTGCCCCGACTGAATGTCTTCCAGCAGATTGATGCAGCGGATAAACGTGGTTTTACCGGAGCCGGACGCACCGATCAGCACCACCACTTCACCGCGCTTCACCTGCAGGGAAATGCCCTTGAGAATTTCCAGGTCGCCGAAGGACTTGTGAATATCCAGCGCTTCGATGACCAGCTCTTCACTCATGTGCGCCATCTCAACGCCCCCTCAGCAGTTTCATGGTGTGGCGTCCAAACATTCGGCTGGCGGCTGGCGCCGGGCGATCGGACTGACCGAAGCGTGTCTCCAGCCAACGCTGGAAAAAGCCCCAGAGCGTGGTCAACGCCAGGAAGTAGATGGCCACCACCAGGTACAACTCGAACACGCGGAAAGTCGCCGAGGTCACCATTTGCGTGCTGAGCAGCAACTCCTGCACCCCGATCACGCTGACCAGCGTGGTGTTCTTGAGCATCACGTTGAACTCGTTGCCCAGCGGCGGCACGATCACCCGGAACGCCTGGGGCAACACGATCCGGCGCATCAACTTGGGAAACGTCATGCCCAGGGACCGCCCGGCTTCGTACTGCCCCTTGTCCACCGCGCCGATCCCGGCACGAATGATCTCGGCCATGTAGGCGCCTTCGTTGAGACCCAGCGCGATGATCGCCGCCTGGATGTTGCCCGGCACGATGAACCAGCCGAGGTCCAGGTCTTCGAAACGGAAAATCCCGCCCGCCGCCAACGCGGTGTACAGAAACACGATCTGCACCAGCAACGGCGTGCCACGCATCAGCCAGACATAAAAGCGCACCGGGTACTGCAACAGCGGGTTTCTCGACAGCTTCATCAACGCAGCGATCAGCCCAAGCACACAACCGAGCAACATCGCTGAAACGCTGATCAGGCAAGTCAGCCAAAGCCCTGTCAGGTACACATCGCTGGGTTGCAGCAGGTACTGCCAGAACACATCCCAATTGAAGTTCATCAGGTTTTCCCTCAGTCCAGTTTGTCGCTATCGACATGCCATTTACTGAGGAGCGCGGCGTAACTGCCGTCGGCGCGCATGCCTTGCAGCACTTCGGTGAGCGCCACGGTCAACTGCGGATCGCTTTTACGCACGCCGAAGCCGGTGAGGATGCGGTTGAATGCCGGCACCGCCGACTGAAACAGATCCGGGGCCAGTTGCTGGTAATGGCCGGCAGATTCGACCGTGGTGCCGAAAGCGTCCACCTGGTTGATGCGCAAGGCCTGGAAGGCGTCGGCGTCGACGTTGTACACCACCAGTTTCATCGGCGGCTTGCCGGCCGCTTCGAGTTTTTCATTCTCTTTGCCCAGCAGCACGCGGATGGTCGAACCGTTACTGACCGCGACCTTGAGCCCGGACAAATCTTCCAGCGTGTTCACCGACTTCGGATTGCCCTTGGGCACCACGATGGACTGGCTGGAATACATGAAGTTGACGATGTCGATCACTTCACGGCGTTCGGGTTTGTCGAACAGTTGGTCGACGATCATGTCGCACTGCTGCGCGAGTAATGCAGGGATCAGCCCGGCGAAGGGCGAGATGCGCCATTCGACTTTCTTGTTACCCAAACGCTGGGCAATCGCTTCGCCCATATCCACCTGAAGCCCGACCGGTTGTTGCTTCAGGTCAAACGACACCAGCGGCGGCGAATCCATGCCGGAGCAATAGACGATCTTCTCGCTCTTGCTTAATCGCTCGGGCAATTCGGGGGCGGCCATCGCCCATTGCGAACACAGACTCAAGGTGAACAGGGCAACTAACGCGCAAGGCTTGTGCATGTCATGACTCCAGTTGGCTGCAAATGCCCCCCTGTGCAGGAGGTGGTTGTTCTTCTATTGATGGGCTTCGAGAAACTGAATCAACCGCGGGATGGTGCCTTCGATGTGTTCGCACACCACTTCTGCGGCTTTGTCCGGATCGCCGGAACGCAGGGCGGCGACAATCGAGGCATGCTCATCCCGGGCACTGCGTGGCTTGTCGGCGTGTTGCAGCCACAGGCGCATGTGCGGTTCGATCACCGAATACAGCGCCGAAATCTGCCGCATCAACCGCGGGCGTTCGCTCAGGCTGCACAGGTATTCATGGAACGCGCGATGACGGCTGACCCACTCGGCACCGTCCTCGCGGTAGTCGTCCATCTCGTCCAGCAGACGCTCCAGATGGCTGAAATGGCGCTCGGTCATCTTGCTCACAGCCACCCGGATCGCGAGCCCCTCAAGGGCGCTGCGCATCTCGAACACCTCACGCATTTCGTCGATGTTCAGGCCGCGCACAATGGCGCCGCGATTGGGCCGCAATGTCACCAGACCGTCAGCATCCAGACGGCGGAAAGCCTCACGCACCGGCATGCGGCTCATGCCGATTTCACCGGCGATGTCCTCGGCGATCAGCCGTTCGCCGGTGCGGTAACGACCTTTGCAAATAGCCTCCAGAAGAAAGTTGTAGGCCTCTTCCTCAGCAGTGACAGGCTGACGCTCGGTATAGGCAGGGGCGAATTTCATCGGTGCACCTTTTGTATTTTTGTATCCAATTATCCATAAAGCCAAAAAAGCATAATGCATGCCAAATTTGGCGCATGGTTTACAGGTGTTTGATTACACTGAAGTATCAGCCTTCAACAGGGCTGTATAAGGCTGAAGGGGCCGACCGGTAACGAGTTGAAATGCCCCAACCTGTCACCTGCCGGCCTCAAAATGGTGCTGGTGGTAACACGGATGATCGCTACGCTTCGATGGGCAGGCTTCGCAGCAAACCTTGAGTCGTAAAGCGCGCGGGCATCCTGGGTGGAAACGATCTTTGCAAGCTCCTAAGCCCTTGCTCTTGCGTGTAAAGTAGCCGCCATAAAAACCTGATCAGGAACCCGACCGTGGCCAAATCTTCCCTCGATATCAGCGCCAACTTCGACAGCGGCAACATTCAAGTCATCGACCTCAGTGACCCGCTCAAGCCGCTGCTGGCGATCCGCCCTGATAGCAAAAGCCACCATTTTCAATGGTTCCACTTCAAGGCCAGTGGCCTGCATGTCGGCCAGGAGCATTGGTTTCGCCTGAACAATGCCAGCCAGTCTTCGTACAACAAGGCCTGGGACGGTTATCAGGCAGTCGCTTCCTACGACCACGTCAACTGGTTCCGCGTACCGACCATCTTCGAAGGCGACTGCCTGCGCTTCTGCCTCGAAGCCACCCAGACCCACGCCTGGTTCGCCTACTTCGAACCCTACAGTCGTGGCCGTCACGACTGGCTGATTGAACAAGCACTGGCAAAGGCTGGCACCGAGTTGCTGGCCACCGGCAAAAGTGTCGAAGGTCGCGATATCCAATTGTTGCGCAAAGGCACCGGCGCCGAAGGCCAGCGCAAGGTGTGGATCATTGCCCAGCAACATCCCGGCGAGCACATGGCCGAGTGGTTCATGGAGGGTGTCATCGAACGCCTCGAACGCCACGACGACCCGGTGCTGAGCAAACTGCTGGCCAGCGCCGATCTGTATCTGGTGCCGAACATGAACCCGGACGGCGCCTTCCACGGTCACCTGCGCACCAACGCCATGGGTCAGGACCTCAATCGCGCCTGGCAGAGCGCCAGCCCGGAAATCAGCCCGGAGGTCTTTTTCGTACAGCAGCAGATGGAGAAGTATGGCGTCGATATGTTCATCGACGTGCACGGTGATGAGGAAATCCCTCACGTGTTCACCGCCGCATGCGAAGGCAATCCGGGTTACACACCGCGGATCGAACAACTCGAAGAACATTTCCGCAGCCACTTGAAACGCACCACCAAGGATTTCCAGACCAAGTACGGTTACACCCGCGACGAACCGGGCAAGGCCAACATGACCTTGGCCTGCAACGCCGTCGGGCAGAAATACGACTGCTTGTCCCTGACGCTGGAAATGCCGTTCAAGGACCACGACGATCATCCGGACCCGTTGACGGGATGGTCGGGCAAGCGTTCGAAGCAGTTGGGCAAGGATGTGTTGACGACAGTGGCGGAGATGGTTGATACGTTGCGTTGATCTACCCGGATGGCTGCATGCCCGGCATGCAGCCTTCAAGCCCTCAGTTACCCGCGATCTTTCCCTCGCAACATGCTGTCCAGCACCTCATCACGCCGAATCCAACCGTGAAACAACGCCGCCGCCAGGTGCAGCAGCACGGTCAGGAACAACAGATAAGCCAGATACCCATGCGCCTTGCGCAAGAACGCAAACACCTGCGCGTTCGCCGGCACAATCGACGGCAACTGCAGTGAACTGCTGAGCATCACCGGCTCGCCCGACGCCGAAATCATCGCCCAGCCCAGTAATGGCAAGACCAGCATCAAGGCGTACAGCAACACATGCGAGGCTTTGGCCGCCAGCGCTTGCCAACTTGGCAGGTCCGCCGGCAGCGGTGGCTGCGTGGTGGAAAAACGCACCACCAGACGCACGATGACCAACAGCAGAATCGCGACACCCAAAGGTTTGTGCAGATTGATCAGCCATTCATGACGCTCGGACACCGAGGCGACCATGCCCGCGCCGATGAACAACATGGCAACAATCATCAGTGCCATCAGCCAATGCAGCAGGCGCGCCAAGGGAGCGAAGTGGTTGGGTTGGGTGCTCATTGCTGGGCCTCCTGTTTGGCGGCGGGCAACTGGCTGACTTCGCTGGTGCGACGCAGGTAGGAATTGGCATAACCGGCCGAGCGAGCGGCCAGCAACGGGTCGTCGGAACCTTCGATACCGGCGGGCAGTACCAGCGGGTCGTAGTTGATGTCACGGCATTCGCCGTTGAGTTGCGGCTGGGTTTTTTCCAGCACCAGCGTGCCCGCGTTCAAGACTTTGCGCCCTTCAGGCCAGGCTTTGCTGGCGTCGTTCACAGGGTCGCCAGGATTGGCCAGGATGATGTTCAATTGCCAACGCAAGGGGCCGGCGGCGATGCGTTGCACCAGGTCTTTCTCGAGAAAATCGCTGCCCTCAGGCGCAGTGGCACCCGGCGCATCCTGCGCTACCGGCACCATGCTCCAGCGCACGGCCTGGCGTTGTCCGGCAGCGTTCACCAGATAAAACGCGTTGACGCTGTTGTAGGTTTCAGTGACATAACTGGCTGACGGCTTGGCGGTCTTGATCCAGGCCAGGAACGGCGCGGCTTCCGGGTGCGAACCGAAGAACGCCGGCACTGCCGCGGGGTCCGGTTTGCCAGTTGCGGGCAGCGGTGACTGGGCCTGCTGCAATTGATAGAAGGCCTCGGGCGTGGCCACCGGGAATACCGGCATGCTGTTCATCCCGGTGCGCCACTGTTGGCCGTTGGCCTGATTGAAACGCAACGCCATGCTACGGATCGGCACGGCGCTGTCCGGCGCGTAGGGATTGCCGGCCGGCAAGGCAAAACGACCGACCACCGGTGTCCGCGGCTCGTTGAATACTTGCGCGATGGAGTAACCGCGCGCTTCGCCGCTGCTCTCGAAATGGCCGATCACGCACACGCCTTTGGAATGGTTGCGACGGAATCCCGGGTGCACACCGTTGTTGGTCTCCAGCACATTGATCAGCTTTTTCGGCGTCAGGCGCTGTGGGTCAAAGGTGCCGTTGACGTAGGCAAATGCCCCGGCGACGACAGCAACGACCACGGCGATGCCAGACAGACGCAAGATCAGGCTCGCCGTGCTCAGGGGGGGCCGGTTGGGCGGTGATGATCGATCTACCATGAAAGACTCCAGGGCCATCGGCCACAAGTGAGAAGAATCAGGCAGACGAACCGCACGCCGGTTTATTCCAGTGTGCGGTATTTATTTTTCCAGGCGTGGAATAACCTCAAGCCCCGGTCGTCTCCCGACACACACAGCGTAGTGACTGGCCAGAACTTCATGAACGATATCGACGAACAACTGCGAGAAATCATCCCCAGATTGCGCCGATTTGCCGTATCGCTGACGCGCAACGCCAGCAGCGCCGACGATCTGGTCCAGGCCAGCCTGGAGCGTGCGCTGTCGAGTTGGGGCGACAAACGTGCCGACGGCGATTTGCGCGCCTGGTTGTTTTCGATTCTGTATCGACAGTTTCTCGATGCGCACCGACGCACCCGGCGTTATGCGCGAATGCTCGAATTTTTCACCGGGCGTGACGATGCACAGCCTTCGGTGGAACGCACCGTGATCGCCCAATCGACCCTCGACGCCTTCGATCGACTGCCCACCGAACAGCGCGCGCTGCTGCTTTGGGTATCGGTGGAAGGCCTGAGTTACAAAGAGGTCGCCGAGATTCTCGACGTACCCACCGGCACCGTGATGTCCCGCCTGTCCCGGGCCCGCCAGGCCCTGCGCCAACTCAGTGAAGGCGAAATCACCCGCCCCGCCCTGCGGAGACTCAAATGATCAGCATGCCCCCAAGCGAGCGCGACTTGCACGCCTACGTCGACCATCAACTCAGCGACGACGACCGACGTCTGGTAGAGACGTTTCTCACCAGTCATCCGGAAGTTGCCACCCAAGTGCGAGCCTGGCAGCAAGATGCCCAGCAACTGCGCGCAGCCCTGAGTGGCGTGTTGCAGCAACCGGCCAACCCGGAACTCGATCCCGCCATGATTCGCCTACGCCGCAAACGCCAATCGCGGCGCCACCTGGCCAGCGCCGCCATGTTGCTGATCGCCGTCAGCGTCGGCGGTTACAGTGGCTGGCAAGCCCGTGAGATGACTTTCACCAGCGCACAACTACCGATGACCGATGCACTTCAGGCCTATCGCCTGATTGCCCAGCAAGGGATATTGCCAGCCGACTACAAGGCCGGCGACGATGGCGATATGCAGGGCTGGCTTGACCGCTACTTCACCCAGGCCAATCGCTTGCCTGACCTGTCGGGGGCCGGCTTCAAACCGGCCAGCGGGCGCTTGCTCAGCACCGAACAGGGGCCGGCGGCAATGGTGGTCTATGAGAATCAGGGCGGGCAGAAAATCAGCTTCTACGTGCGCCCGCCGGGACCGAAAAACTACCTGCTGCCCAGAGGCAGTCGCAGTGACGGCGGCTTGCAGGCCGAGTATTGGTCGGGGGGTGGCTACAACTATGCGATGGTCAGTCCGACCGATACGCCAGCCGCACAGATGCTCAGGCAAACCAGCCGGTTCTGATCCCCCCTGTAGGAGTGAGCCTGCTCGCGATAGCGGTCTTATAGTCACTGAAATGTTGACTGACAGAGCGCTATCGCGAGCAGGCTCACTCCTACAGGGGACGGTAGAGAATTCAAACCTGCCCAAACACCTGCGATGGCCGTCGCAATAGTGGATCAAACGGGTTGATTCGCGGACCGATCAACGCCGCTTCACGTTTGAGCATTTCGACCACCGTCGGCAAACGATCCGGACCTAATCGATCGCTCACGGTGGCCACACTCAACGCCGCCACTGCCCGCCCTTCGCGATCGAGAATCGGCACGGCCACCCCGGCCATGCCCTGCAACACGCCGGTGTTGCGCCCGGCGTAACCGAGCTTGCGCACGTTCTCGACTTCCGAGCGCAGGAACACTTCGTCGTACAAATGGAAATCCTTCAACCGCGGCAGGTTGTAGTGGATGACCGTGTCGCGCTCCTCCTCCGGCAGGAATGCCAGGATCGCCAGGCTGCCCTGACCCACGCCCAGCGCCACGCGCCCGCCGATATCACCGGTGAACGTACGGATCGGAAACGGCCCTTCACTGCGGTCCAGACAAATCGCATCGAAACCACTGCGCGCCAGCAAAAACAACGAGTCGCCCAACGATGCCGACAGCCGCAACAGTGACGGGCGCACCAGCTCACGCAGGTTGCCACTGTTACCTGCGCGGGCCGCCAGGGCGAAAAAATCCAGGCTCAGGCGATAACGTTTGCTGCGCGCGTCCTGCTCGACCATGCCCTCTTCCATCAGGCTGCGCAGCAAACGGTGGGTTGTCGGTTGCGACAAGCCGATGTGTTGGGCCAATTGCGTCACACGCTCCCCGCCTTCGACGGTGTTACCCAACGCACGCAGCACCGCAAACAACCGTGAGACGGCGCCGACACCGACTTCATTTTTGCTTTCATTCCGGTCAATGGAATCTGACATGTAGTTTCTCGACAATTAATTTACTGATCGAATAAAACTGAAAATAGTTATCGCCTCAGTGAAATAGGCCATTGAGCCCATCCTAGTCTTCGTCCTAATCTGCGTCCAGACAGGGGCGATTCGAACAACAGCGGCAGCCGACTCAAGTCGAGCGCCAACGCACCCCGCAACAATCTTTCGTATCTGCCCATACAAAAAAGCGCGCCTTCGGGCGACGCATAACAATCCCAGGTGGAGGCGCAGTCATGGCTTTTGTGCAACTTGAAAAACTCGGCAAACGCTACGGTGACATCTACGCCGTGGTCGCCACCGACCTCTCGGTGGAAAAAGGCGAGTTCGTGTCCCTGCTCGGCCCTTCCGGGTGCGGCAAAACCACCACCCTGCAAATGATCGCCGGCTTCGTCGAAGTCACCAGTGGGCGCATCGTGCTCGATGGCCGCGACATCACCCACGCCAAACCCGCCAGCCGTGGCCTGGGCGTGGTGTTCCAGAGTTACGCACTGTTCCCGCACATGACCGTCAAGGACAACGTCGCCTTCGGCCTGCGGATGCGCAAGGTGCCGAGCGCCGAAATCCGGCAGCGGGTGGACCGCGTGCTGAAACTGGTTCGCCTCGATCAGCACGCCGAGCGTTACCCTCGGGAGTTGTCCGGTGGCCAGCGCCAGCGTGTCGCCCTGGCGCGGGCACTGGTCATCCAGCCGCCGGTGTTGCTGCTCGATGAGCCGCTGTCCAACCTCGACGCCAACCTGCGCGAAGAGATGCAATTCGAGATCCGCCGCATCCAGCGCGAAGTCGGGATCACCACGCTGATGGTCACCCATGACCAATCCGAAGCGCTGTCGATCAGTGATCGCGTAGTGGTGATGCAGGCTGGCCGGATCACCCAGATCGATGCGCCCTACACCCTCTACGAACACCCGCGCACCGAGTTCATTTCCGGCTTCGTCGGCAAGGCCAATCTGCTGCCCGGTGAACGAGACAGCAGCGGTGGGGTTCAGGTGTGCAGTCGTGGTGACGGTGATCTGACCTTGAGCCTGCGCCCGGAAAAAATCGATCTGCGTGACGCCGGTCATGGACGCTTGCAGGGCAAGATTGCCAGCCGTTTTTTTCTCGGCAGCCAATGGCTCTACAGCGTGTCGACGCCCCTCGGTGAACTCTGCGTGGTACGCCGCAACGATGGCTCGGCACCGCTGAGCGAAGGCACAGCCGTTGGCCTCGATTGGGATGCCGCACTGCTGCGTGTACTGACTGTCGACGAGGTGAGCGCATGAGTGCATTCGCCGCCATCCGCCAGGGTCGCCAAGGCTACTTGCTGTCGGCACCGGCCCTGGCCTTGTACCTCGGTCTGCTGCTGATCCCGCTGGCATTGACGCTGGTGCTGTCGTTCAACGTCTTCGACTACAGCACAGGGATCAACGGCAACGCCTTCACCGTCGAGCACTACAGCAGCCTGCTGGGCGATCCGTATTTCTATGAAATCTTCCTGCGGACCTTGTGGATCAGCGCTCTGACCACCCTGCTCTGCGTGCTGATCGGCGTCCCCGAGGCTTACATCCTCAGCCGCATGGGCACCCCATGGCGCTCGATTTTCCTGATCCTGATCCTCACTCCGCTGCTGATTTCGGTGGTGGTACGCGCCTTCGGCTGGAGCCTGTTGCTCGGCGCCGATGGCCTGGTCAACCAGACCCTGCAAGCGCTCGGCGGCTCGCCGATGAAACTGCTCTACACGCCGTTCGCGGTGGTGATTGCACTGGTCCACGTGATGCTGCCGTTCATGATCATTCCGGTCTGGACTTCGTTGCAAAAACTCGATCCCGCCGCTGAGCAGGCTGCGCTTTCACTGGGTGCCAGTCACTTCACGGTGATCCGCCAGGTGGTGCTGCCGCAGGTCATGCCCGGCATTTTGTCCGGAACGCTGATCGTATTCGGCCTCGCCGCCAGCTCTTTCGCGATTCCCGGCCTGCTCGGCGGACGCCGTCTGAAGATGGTCGCCACGCTGATCTACGACCAGTACCTGTCGGAGCTCAACTGGCCGATGGGCGCGGCAATTGCCGTGGCCCTGCTGCTCATCAACCTGCTGATCATGCTGTCGTGGAACCGCATGATCGAAGGCCGCTACAAGAAGTCATTGGGATAATTCGTCATGTCCAGGAACGGTCCTTTCGCCCTGCTGTTTCATTCCCTGGTGGTGCTGTTCATGATGGCGCCGCTGGTGGTGGTGTGCCTGGTGGCCTTCACCCCGGAGAACACCCTGAGCCTGCCGACCACGGAGTTTTCCCTGCGCTGGTTCCGTGCCGTGTTCGAACGCGCCGACTTTGTCGATGCGTTCTACAACAGCCTGATTCTGGCGTTCAGCGCCGCCTCGCTGGCGACGCTGGTGGCCGTGCCTGCCGCGCTGGCGATCACCCGTTTCGAGTTTCCCGGCCGGGATTTTCTCAACGGGCTATTCCTCTCGCCGATCATCATTCCGCACTTGGTACTCGGGGTGGCGTTGCTGCGCCTGTTCGCGCTGATGGGGGTCAACGGCAGCTTCGCCTGGCTGATTTTCGCCCACGTGCTGGTGATCACACCGTATGTGCTGCGACTGGTCCTGGCTTCGGCCATCGGCCTGGATCGCAGTGCCGAATATGCCGCGCAATCGTTGGGAGCCGGTCGCTTCACGCTGTTCCGGCAGATCACATTGCCAATGATTCTGCCCGGTGTGGCCGGCGGCTGGCTGCTGGCATTCATCAACAGTTTTGACGAGGTCACGCTGTCGATCTTCGTCACCTCGCCGGCCACGCAGACCTTGCCGGTGCGCATGTACGTGTACGCCACCGAATCCATCGATCCGATGATGGCGGCGGTATCGGCACTGGTCATCGCGCTGACGGCACTGACCATGATTTTGCTGGATCGGGTCTATGGCCTGGATCGGGTTCTGGTAGGGAAACAATGAGGACGCCATGGCTCTGCTGAAACGACTGGCCGAAGGCGACCGCCCGGCCCTGGACTTTACCCTCGACGGCCAACCGGCCAGCGGCCTGCTCGGCGACACCTTGCTGACGGCGCTGCTGACCTGTGGCGAACACTTGCGCGGCAGCGACTTCAGCGCCGAACCCCGCGCCGGATTCTGCCTGATGGGCGCCTGCCAGGACTGCTGGGTGCGCCTGGGCGATGGCCGCCGCGTACGCGCCTGCTCGACCCTGCTGGAAGCCGGACAACAGATCAACCGCGAACCGGGACGCTGTCTATGAAACCCGTTGTCATCATCGGCGCCGGTCCTGCGGGTATCCGTGCAGCACAAACCCTGGTTGCCCATGGCGTGCGCCCAGTGCTGCTGGACGAAGCGGCGCGTGGCGGCGGGCAGATTTATCGGCGCCAACCGGCCAATTTCAAACGCTCTGCGGTCAAGCTTTATGGCTTCGAGGCGCGCAAGGCCGGCGCTTTGCACCGGACTATCGACACACTGCGCGAGCAGCTCGACTACCGTCCGCAGACACTGGTGTGGAACGCCGAAGACGGCGCTCTCGATACCTTGCACGACGGCCGCGCCGCGCGTCTGGAGTTTTCCCGGGTGATCGTCGCCACGGGCGCCACCGACCGCATTCTGCCGGTGCCGGGCTGGACGTTGCCTGGGGTCTACAGCCTCGGCGCTGCGCAAATCGCCTTGAAATTCCAGGGCTGCGCCATCGGTGAGCGCGTGGTATTCGCCGGTAGCGGACCGTTGCTTTACCTCGTCGCCTATCAATACGCCAAGGCCGGCGCGAATGTCGTCGCGGTGCTCGACACTTCGCCCTTCAGCGCCCAGGCGCGCGCCCTGCCCGGCTTGCTGTCACAACCGGCCACGCTGGCCAAAGGTGTCTATTACCGCAGCTGGCTGACCGCCCATGGGATTGCGGTGCATCAGGGCGCCACACTGAGTCGCATCGACGGCGGACACCGTGTGCAATCACTGAGCTGGACCCGCGCCAACGCGGAACACCGACTGGACTGTGACGCTGTCGCTTTTGCCCATGGCCTGCGCAGCGAAACCCAAGTGGCTGACCTGCTCGGCTGTGAATTCGCCTGGAACCCCCTCAACCGCGCCTGGCTGCCAACGCGAGACAGTGCCGGACGCAGCAGCGTTGCCCAGGTGTACCTGGCCGGTGACGGCGCCGGCATCATGGGCGCCGACGCAGCGGAAATGGCCGGCGAGCGCGCCGCGTTGGCATTGCTCGAAGACATTGGCTACCTGATCGAGCCGCAACGCGCCGCGCATCTGGAACAGGCGTTGTCGCGCATCGGCGATTTTCGCCAGGGGCTGGAACGCGCCTTTGCCTTTCCCGAACACTGGGCTGCGGATGCCGCCGATGACGTGATGGTTTGCCGCTGCGAAGAAGTCCGCGCCGGCGAAATTCGCGAAGTCGTGCGTGAAGGGCATTGGGAAATCAATCGGGTCAAGGCGCACTGCCGGGTCGGCATGGGCCGCTGCCAGGGCCGGATGTGTGGCGCCGCTGCCGCGGAAATCATTGCCTGCGAGAGCGGGCGTGCAGTGTCCGGGATCGGCCGGCTGCGGGCACAAGCGCCGATCAAGCCTTTGCCGTTTGGCCTGGAGATCGAAGCATGATCGAAGTCGACGCGGTGATCATCGGTGGCGGCATTGTCGGGTCTTGCGCCGCGCTGTTCCTGAGCAAGGGCGGTCAGCGGGTCGCGCTGCTGGAACGGGATTTTTGCGGCTCGCATTCCAGCGGAGTGAATTACGGCGGCGTGCGACGCCAGGGCCGTCCGCTGTCACAGTTGCCATTGTCGCAACGAGCCCATGCCCTCTGGGCGCAGTTGCCACAATTGATCGGCATCGACGGTGAGTATCAACGCAGCGGTCATCTGAAACTGGCACGCAGCCTGGATGATCTGCGCGCACTGCAAGACTACGCCGCCAGCAGCCAGGGTTTCGGCCTTGATCTGCAACTACTGGACCGTGCGCAATTGCGCGCCCGTTTTCCATGGGTTGGTGACGTGGCGGTAGGCGCTTCGTATTGCCCGGATGACGGACATGCCAACCCGCGGCTGGTGTCCCCCGCGTTTGCGCAGGCGGCACGGCGGCATGGTGCGCAGGTGCATGAGCAGTGTGCGGTGAGCGCCGTTGAACATGACGGCCAGCGTTTCCGTGTTCGCAGCCAAAGCGGACTGGAATGGCGCGCCCCGTGGTTGTTGAACTGCGCAGGTGCCTGGGCCGGCAACCTGGCTGCACAATTCGGCGAACCGGTGCCGATGCACTCCGGGCATCCGGCGATGCTGGTCACCGAACCCTTGCCGTTGGTGATGGATGCCAGCACCGGCGTCGAGGGGGGCGGTATCTATGCCCGCCAGGTCGCACGTGGCAACTGCGTGCTGGGTGGTGGTCAAGGGTTTGCCCTGGACGACGCCCGCGCCCGCCCCGGCCAAAGCGCGATGCTGGAAATCCTCCGCCAGGCGGTCGAACTCTACCCGTTCCTTGAAGGGGCCCAGGCGATCCGTACCTGGAGTGGCACCGAAGGTTACCTGCCCGATCGCCAACCGGTGATCGGCCACAGTCGTACCCGGCCGGGCCTGTTGCATGCGTTTGGCTTTGCCGGTGCCGGTTTCCAGATCGGCCCCGCGGTGGGCCAGGCACTCAGCGAGATCATCTGTAGCGGCGCGCCAAAGACGTCGCTGGATGCGTTTTCCATCAACCGTTTTCACTCCATTTCCGTAGCTTGATAGAGGAAGGTCGCGCCAATGAAAAACGTCAAACGCACTGCTCTGCTCGGTTTGTCCTGCATGAGCGCCCTGCTCAGCGTCACCCAGGCTCACGCCGAACCGACGCTTTACCTGGGCATGAACGGCGGGACCATGGAGCGGCTCTATGCCGACAAAGTGCTGCCAGATTTCGAGAAGGCCAACAACGTCAAAGTGGTCATCGTGCCCGGCACCTCCGCCGACATCCTGGCCAAAGTCCAGGCCAGCAAAGGCAACCCGCAGATGCATGTGATGTTCCTCGACGACGGCATCATGTACCGCGCCATCGCCATGGGCCTGTGCGACAAACTGCAGGACAGCCCGACCCTGCAACAGATTCCGGCCAAGGGACGGATCAAGGATGAAGCGGTAGCCGTCAGCCTCGGCGTCACCGGGCTGGCCTACAACACGCGTCTGTTCAAAGAGAAAGGCTGGGCTGCACCAACCTCGTGGATGGACATGGCCGACCCGCGTTTCAAAGACAAGCTGGTGTTCCAGTCGATGGCCTCGTCGACGTTCGGCTTGCATGGTTTCCTGATGTTCAACCGGATACAGGGTGGTACTGAAACCAACGTCGACCCGGGCTTCAAAGCCTGGCCAAACAGCGTCGGGCGCAACGTGCTGGAGTACATTCCGAGTTCGGCGAAAATTTCCGAAATGCTGCAAACCGACGAAGCCGCGTTGTTCCCGCTGACCCCGACCCAGGTCACTGCGCTCAAACTCAAGGGTATGCCGGTGGAGTACGCGCAGCCGAAAGAAGGCGCGGTGGTGCTCAACGTCGCCGAATGCGCGATCGCCAACAACACACAACCGGAACTCGCGCAAAAACTCGCCGCGTTCCTGCTCACGCCACAAGCCCAGGCTGCTGCGCTCGAAGACGGGGATCAGATCCCCTCCAACCCGAACACCCCCACCACCGACCGCACCCGTGGGCAGGTCGAGGCGATGAAGCAATACCTGGAAACCGCGATTGCGGTGGATTGGGACCAGGTCAACGAACAGCGCCCGGCGTGGAATGCCCGCTGGAATCGGAGCATTGAGCGGTAGGGATTGCCGAGGCCGATAACACAAACCTGCGGGAGCGAGCCTGCTTGCTCCTGCAGGGGTTTGATTCTCGGGTTTTCGTCGGCACAACTGGAAGCAAAATTACCCAACTGGTTAAACTATGCCGCCGCAGGCCGGGGGCCTGCCAGAAGTTTACGGGGTGATATCTACAGTGGCCGCTCGATCGACCAACCGTTCGCGACTCGCATCACGCTGGCCATCGTTGCGTCGCCTCTTCGGCAAAGCGTCGACTGCCTCTTCCAGTGGCTCGGCCAGCGAACGGCTCATCCGCGACCACTTTCAGCAAAAGGCCTGCGCCCAGGGCTACACCCTCAGTCACAGCCAGCAAAGGGTGATCGACTGCATGGCGCAGCACGCCCGTTCAATGCTTGAAAGCGGATCAAAAAACCTTCCCGGGCTGTATCTGCACGGCGCCGTGGGCCGCGGCAAGAGCTGGCTGCTCGATGGTTTTTTCCAAGCCATCCCGCTCGCGCAAAAGCAGCGCGTGCACTTCCATGAGTTCTTCGCCCGGCTACACCAAGGGATGTTCGGCCATCGTGAGCAAGCGGATGCGCTGGCCACCACGCTCGATGAAATGCTGAGCGACTGCCGCGTGCTGTGTTTCGACGAGTTTCACGTTCACGACATCGGTGATGCCATGCTGATCACGCGGCTGTTCAAGGCGCTGTTTCGCCGCGAGATCCTGCTGCTGGTCACGTCCAACTACCCGCCGGAAGGTCTATTGCCCAACCCGCTGTACCACGCGCGTTTCAAACCGGTGATCGACCTGATCAACGCGCGCATGCTGGTGATGGAAGTCGGCGGGCCACACGACTACCGCAGCCATGCCAGAACCCACGCACAGCAACTGTTCACCCAAGGCCAATACGTCTGGCCCGCGACACCGGCGCAGCGTCATGCGGCAAACCTGCCGGCGACGGGCGCAGCGGCCATTGCCCTGGCTGTCGGCACTCGTCATCTGCCCGCCCGTTACTGCGAGGGACGCACCGTCGGTTTCAACTTCACTGATCTTTGCGATCAGCCTACGGCCGTCATGGATTACCTGGAACTGTGCCGACGCTTCGATCACTGGATCATCGATCAATTGCCGAATCTGGCCGACTGCTCGATTGCCGCCCAGCAGCGTTTCATCAATCTGGTGGACGTTTTGTACGATCAGGACAAACATTTGATTCTGCTCGGCCAGCGCTCATTGCGCGAAAGCCTGCACGCCGATGCCATCGATCTGGCGCGCACGCGCAGCCGGCTGGGGCAGCTCAAAGAGGTTCGGGAACCGGTTTGAGGCGGGGTTTGCATCGACGGTAGCGCCACCGTCGCGTTCTTCCCGCTATCATGCCGCCCATTCTTTGGATCAAATAGCGAACCCGTTCATGCACACCGTTGCACAACTGCGCGCCGGTACGCTGGCAGGCATCACTCGCCTCGACCTCAGCGAGAACCTGACACAGTTCCCCCGGGAAATTTTCGACCTGGCGGACTCGCTGGAAGTGCTCAACCTCAGCGGCAATGCCTTGACCCAGCTGCCGGACGACCTGCATCGCCTGAGCCGTTTGCAGGTGTTGTTCTGCTCGGACAATCTGTTTACCGAACTGCCGGCTTGCCTGGGCCGATGTGCGGCGCTGACCATGGTCGGCTTCAAGGCCAACCGCATCGAACACGTCCCGGCAGAGGCGCTGCCGCCGCTGTTGCGCTGGCTGATCCTGACCGACAATTGCCTCAGTGAACTGCCGAGCGAACTGGGTCAACGTCCGCACTTGCAAAAACTCATGCTGGCGGGCAACCGCTTGCGACAGTTACCCGACAGTCTGCGTAACTGCCATCGACTCGAGTTGATCCGCATTGCCGCCAACCGCCTGACCGCGCTGCCGGAATGGCTGCTGCGCCTGCCGAGCCTGAGCTGGCTGGCCTACGCCGGCAACCCGCTGGAAACCGAAGCCGATGCCACCGCCCTCGAAGCCACACCGAGCATTGCCTGGTCGCAACTGCAACTGGAACAACAACTGGGCGAAGGCGCTTCCGGCGTGATCCATCGCGCTTCCTGGACGAAACCCGGCCAGCCCGCCACAACGGTAGCGGTCAAACTCTACAAAGGCGAAATGACCAGCGATGGCTCGCCGCTGCACGAAATGAACGCCTGCATCACCGCTGGCATTCACCCCAACCTGATCCGCGTAGAAGGCCGGATTGTCGATCACCCGCAACAAACCGACGGGCTGGTGATGCAGCTGATCGCCCCGAGCCATCGCAACCTCGCCGGGCTGCCGAGCCTGGCGTCCTGCAGCCGTGACGTCTATGCCGATGACACCCGCTTCAGCGCCGCTGTCGCCCTGCGTATCGCGCGTGGTATCGCTTCAGTGGCCGGGCATCTGCACCGACGTGGCATCACTCACGGCGACCTTTACGGCCACAACATCCTGTGGAACGAACACGGGGATTGCCTGCTGGGAGACTTTGGCGCAGCGTCATTCCATGCCACCCAGGACAACCTGGAAAGCCGTGCATTGCAGCGGATCGAAGTGCGAGCGTTCGGGGTGCTGCTGGGGGAATTGCTGGAAAGGATCGACTCGGGATTGAGCGATGCGGATCGACTGCGGCTTGATGCGTTGCAGCAGCGCTGCTGTCAGCCGGATGTGTTGATGCGGCCGGGGTTTAACGAGATTTTGCAGCAATTGAGTTGCGGGTGACCGCTATGCGGTCAATCGCGGGCAAGCCCGCTTCCACAGGGACAGCGCAAAACCTGTGGGAGCGAGCTTGCTCCGGGCGACGTTCCGACGATGACGGTGTCACTGGCGAAACAAATTAACCCGCCAAACCGACAAACATGTCCTGCACGTCATCGTGGTTATCGAGGCCTTCAAGGAACGCTTCGACTTCAGCCATCTGCTCGTCGCTCAGGCCGCTGACCGGGTTCTTCGGCTGGTAGCCCAGTTTGGCCGACAGCACGGTGAAACCCTGCTCAGGCAAGGCTTTCTGAACCGCATCCAGGTCGGTGGGCTCGGTCAGGAACAGGGTCGCGCCCTCTTCACCCGGTTCAAAATCCTGGGCACCGGCTTCGATCGCAGCCATTTCCGGATCCGCATCCGGGGTGTCCGGCGAGGCTTCGATCATGCCCACGTGGTTGAAATCCCAGGCCACCGAACCGGAGGCGCCCAACTGGCCCTTGCGGAATGCGACGCGGATTTCAGCAACGGTGCGGTTGATGTTGTCGGTCACGCATTCAACGATCAACGGCACCTGATGCGGTGCAAACCCTTCATATGTCACGCGATGGTATTGCACGGTTTCGCCCAACAGGCCCGCACCTTTCTTGATGGCGCGGTCCAGTGTTTCCTTGGGCATCGATGCTTTCTTGGCCTGTTCCACCACCAGACGCAAGTGTGCGTTGGTGGCGGTATCGGCACCGTTGCGTGCAGCAATGGTGATTTCTTTCACCAGTTTGCCGAAGATCTTGCCCTTGGCGTTAGCTGCCGCTTCTTTGTGTTTAACCTTCCACTGTGCGCCCATTACTCACTCTCTTGTCTATGGCGCCGAGACATCTATTGGCCGACGCATGGCGCCAAGTTTATACGGCCTAAAGTTGGCAATCGACCAAAAATTCTCAACGGCAGGATCGACATCTTCACCGGCTTTTGTAGGGCATTTCTGAAACTACGATTCGCGATGACTATCAAGGGTCATGGTTTCGTACCCTTCGCACCCGTACTCCTCGGTAGAAGCGCGATCAATGCACAACGACAAGGAAAGTCCCTTCACCCTGACACTGCTCGACGACAATTTGAGTTTGCAGGTGGTGCAGTTCAGTGGCCGCGAGGCTCTCAATCAACCCTATCGATTCGATATCGATGCCATCGGCCTCGCTCCGGGCCTGCCCCTTGAGCGACTGCTGCAACAACCGGCACTTCTGGTTATCGGCCATGGCCACTACATTCATGGCGTACTGCACAGCGCCAGCCACGAACATCGCGGCCATCGGCGGGTGGGCTACAAACTGATACTGGTGCCTGCACTTCAGGCGCTGGAGCGGCACAGATCACGACGCATTTTCCAGCACCTCAGTGTGCCGATGATCCTGGGTCGACTGTTGCAAGAACATGGTTTACCCGACAGCAGCTTCCGCTTCGAGCTCCAAGACAGCCACTATCCCCTGCGACCTTTTTGCATTCAGTACGAGGAAAGCGATCTCGCGCTGCTGCAACGGCTGTGCGAGGAAGAAGGCATTCACTACCACTTCGAACATCACCGGGCCGGCCATGTTCTGATTTTTGCCGATGACAGCCTGAGTTTCCCGCAGGAACCGCTGCTGATGCCCTTTCAAAACGACATGCTCACGATCGCTCAATCACCGGTGATCAGCGAACTGTTCCAACGCCACGATTTATTGTCTTTGCCGCTCCAGGTGGATGCCCGAAATCGCGCTATTGCAGCTATCGGGGATAGCGCCGTCAATCACTCTTCGCCGCGCTCGTTGTCCAGCCCTGTTCACCCACAGCGTCATCGCGAGCAACTGGGTCGACGGCAGTTGGAGCGCCTGCGATGTCAGCAGGTGAAAATCCATGGGCAGAGCAACCACTGCCGATTGCGCAGCGGGTGCATCGTGCAGGTGGCGGAACATCCGTTGCGGGGTTTCAACGATCAATGGCTGGTCATTCAGGCACAGCATCAAGGGCGGCAGGATTCGATTCTGGAGCAGGCTTGCCCAAGCACACCCCGGCATTACCACAATCAGTTTTGCGCCATTCCTTGGTCAACGGTGTTCCGGCCGGCGCTTGAACAAGAACGGCCGCGCATCACCGGTTTCCAGCCTGCCCGGGTGTGTGGTCCGGCGGGCAAGCCGGCTATTGAGGATGATCAAGGGCGAATCCAGGTACGTCTGTGGCCGGCGACAACCAGCGACTGCGAAGCACCTGCCGACCTCTGGTTGCCGGTCGTGCTGTCGACTGCGAACACCGGGTTCAATCCGACCGGCATGCCCCTGGCGGGTAGCGACGGGCTGGTCAGTTTCATCGACAGCGACCCCGACCGCCCAGTCTTTTGCGCGAGCTTCAGACAACACCCCTCGATTCCAGCAGTTCGCCAGCAAAAGCCGCGCAGCGATACCCGCTTGTTACTCGATTGGCTGGTCAATCGCACCGACCTCAAGCCATAAAAAGTCAGGATTTGCCAACGATGGCTGCAAGCTTCGCCGGAAGCCGGCCTGCCGCAGATGCAGCAGGCGACGAGGGAAAGGATTCAGGTACCCAGAGGTTTGACGGTTATCGCTTGATTGGGTACGCAGGCGAATGGAGTACCCATGCCATTGGGGCGGCTGTTCCAGTGTGGGATGAGTACCAGTGCGGAGAACATCGCACAGCCGGCAAAGACGATGAAAACGGTAACGGTGTCAAAGTAGCCCGGCAGCAAACCACCGAGAATCGCCCCGACCGAACCGCAGCCGTTGACGAACCCGGCCGCTGTCGCGCCTGCCTTTGCAGTGCCGAAGTCGATGGCGGCAGCGCCACTTATCATCGAGTCCGGCCCGTAGAGTGTCAGGCCCATGACGAACAACAGCGCCACCACCAGTACCACGCTGCCGGTGTGCAGGGCACCCATGAAAAACGCCAGGGATACGGTCAACGCCAACAGACTGATCACGCAGGCCGGCATGCGTCGGGCGCCGAACAGTTTGTCCGAGGCCAGGCCAATCAGGATCGGCCCGAGCAACCCTGCCAACTCAAACGCGGTGGGAATGATCGCCGCCCCGACCTTGCCCACCGAGGGCATCTGCTCGAAAACAATCACCGGCCCCCACAGCAGAATCGCGTAGCGCGCCGGTTTCAGCATGAAATACGCCAGCCCCAACACCAGCACCGTGCGATTGCGCAGGATTTCCTTCAACGGCACCCACATGCTGATTCTGCTTTGCGCGTCGGCCTGTTCGGCGGTCAGCTCAGGCTCAGGTTCAACTGCCGGCAAGCCGACGTCTTGGGGTTTGTTGCGTTGAAAAATAAAGAACAGCACGGCAACCAGCCCAACCACCGCCGCACTGGAAATGAACGCCGCATGCCAGCTGCCGACGAGCGTATACGCCCACCAGCCAGCAAACGGAGAGGCCACCAGACCACCGAAGGCGTAGCACGAACTCCATAAGCCCAGCACACGCCCACGTTGCTCCGAGGGGAAGAAACTGCCGAGGTTCTTGCACAGTCCCGACCAACCGGTGGACTGCGCCAGGCCTTGAATCAGCATGCAGGTCGCGAAGATCGGCAGTGTTGCAAAGTTGCCCATCACCAGCGCCGCCGCGGCGGAGATGACCAAGCCGCCGAGCACCACGACCCGTGGCCCGAAACGGTCTGCGAGGATGCCCCAAGTGAATTGGCCTACGGCGTAAGCGGTCAGGTAGATGGCGTCGAGGTTGGCCATGGCCATCTTGTCGAGCATGAACGTCGGGTCTTCGCCGATCCCCAGCTTGGCGACTGAAAACGCTTTGCGTGTGAAGTAGAAAGCGGCGTAGGCGAGCCAGGTGATCGCGAAAATCTGCACGCGCCAACGCTTGATGGTGCCGATGTGCTTGTTCATTGTGGTTCTGACCTCAGGGTTGAGTGTGCCGGCAGAATTAAATGAAAACGCCTGTCTTTTTTATTGTTGAGCACTGCGAAATCACCTTGTCCCTGTAGGCGATTGCGGTCAGATGAGTCCTGTTGATCCACCAGGCTCATGGCACCCCACTGCTGTTCGACTGACAGTCACCAGGGCTGAGGTACATAAAAACAATGACTGATAAATAAATGAAATCGATTTATCGTATTTCCAAAATAAGCTCAGCTTGTTAATGGAGATTCCCATGTCGGTTTCCCACGCCCAACTCAAAGCCTTCCATGCCGTGGCCGTGCACGGAAGCTTTACCAAAGCCGCCGAGCGGCTATTTCTCACGCAACCGGCGATTTCCGACCAGGTGCGCAAGCTCGAAGAACGCTACGGCGTGTTGCTGTTCCATCGCAACAAGCGCTCGGTACGCCTGACCGATCTGGGCGAGCGTTTGCTCGGCGTCACGCAAAAGTTGTTCGTGATCGAAGCCGAGGCCCAGGAGCTGTTGCAGGATTCCCAGGCCTTGCAGACCGGCAGCCTGATTCTGGCGGTGGACGCGCCTGTGCATGTGTTGCCGCAAATCGCCAGGTTTTGCGAGCGTTACCCGGGCATCAGCGTGAAGATCGAAACGGGCAACACCGATGAATCACTGTTCCGGCTCTTCAACTATCAAGCCGATCTGGCATTGCTGGGACGCGATGTCAGCGATGAGCGCCTGCTCTCGTTGCCCCTGCGCAACGACCCGATGGTGGCGTTCGTATCACGCCATCATCCATGGGCCGACCGCGAGTCCATCACCCTCTCGGATCTTGACGACACGCCGTTGGTGCTGCGGGAAATCGGCTCGGTCACCCGTCAGACCCTGGAAGAAGAAATGGCCGGCGCAGGGTTGCGCATCCGCCCGGCGATTCAGGTGGAAGGCCGCGAAGCCGCACGGGAGGCGGTGGTGGTCGGGATCGGTGTGGGCGTGGTTTCGGCGGCCGAGTTCGGTGCGGACTCGAGGGTTTGCGCACTGCCGATCACCGATTGCAAGCGGCGGTTAACCGAAACGTTGGTGTGTTTACGCGAGCAGAGTTCGCGGCGGGTGGTGGCGACTTTTCTGGAAATGGTGCGCGATAGTCTTGTTTAGGCAGGGCCGACCTCATCGCTGGCAAGCCAGCTCCCACAGGGATTTGTGTTGGCCACTAATCTTGTGAACGACACAAAACCTGTGGGAGCTGGCTTGCCAGCGATGGGCGCACCTCGGTCTACCCCCCAGGCGCCAACTCGAAAAACGCCTGAATCAAACGCAAATCCCGCCGCCGCTCCATGCACCCCATCATGTGCCGGTTTACCAATCCCTCGCCAATGATCGGTACCGCCGCCACCCGCGGATCATGGCTGACCTCCACCGACGACACCACGCCGACCCCCAATTGCGCCGCAACTGCCTCGGTCACCGCTTCGCGACTGTCCAGCTCCAGCAGCACCCTTGGGTTGACCCTGGCCTGGGTGCACGCCTCATCGAACGTGCGCCGGGTAATCGAACTCGGCTCACGCAACACCATGATCACTTGATCCAGTTCCTTGAGCGGCACGCCTTGGGTTCGATGCGCCCACGGGTGCCCATCGGGCACCAATGCACAGATGCGTGATTCGCTCAGGGCTTGCAGATGCAGGCCCTTGCGCGGCTCGACCTCGGTCAGCACCGCCACGTCGGCATGTTCGGACAATAGCGCCGCCAACGTTTCCTGAGCATTGCCCAGGCGCAAGTTCACGGTGATCCCCGGATAGCGCGCACGCAGGCTGGCAAGCATCGGCATGACCATGTGCGGGCCGTCCGCCGCCACTTCCAGACGCCCGGTCAGCAACTGCCGGTTGGCCTCCAGCATCACCTGCGCCTCGTCCGCCAGGCCAAACATCGCCCGGGTAATCGCCGCCAGTTTGGTGCCCTCTTCCGTCAGCTCCACCCGTCGTGCGGTACGGCGCAGCAGCGTGATCTGGTAATGCTCCTCCAGCGCCTTGATATGGCCGGTCACCGCCGGCTGGCTGATGAACAGGCGCGCTGCCGCTCTGGTAAAGCTGCCCTCTCGGGCCACGGCATCGAAGGCGCGAAGCTGGAACAGGTTCATGGATAACCCTCACTGATGGCTGGCATAACAACAAACAATTTGATTGATAGTCCGGCAAATTGCAATTTAGGCACCAACGCTTCATCCCATCGAATGCGAGGACACGAGAATGAGTATTGCCGCCCCTATCCTGCTCACCCCTGGCCCGTTGACCACGTCGGCCCGCACCCGCCAGGCAATGATGGTTGACTGGGGTTCATGGGATGACCGCTTCAACCAATTGACCGCCAGCCTCTGCGAGCAACTGCTGGCGATCATCAACGGCGCCGCCACTCACCACTGCGTGCCACTGCAAGGCAGCGGCACTTTTGCCGTCGAAGCGGCAATCGGCACCCTGGTGCCTCGCGATGGCAAGGTCCTGGTGCTGATCAACGGCGCCTACGGCAAACGCCTGGCGAAAATTTGCGAAGTGCTCGGCCGCTCGTTCAGCACCTTCGAAACCGCCGAAGACGAACCGACCACGGCCGCCGACGTCGACCGTCTGCTGCGGGCCGATGCCGGTATCACCCACGTTGCACTGATCCACTGCGAAACCAGCACCGGCATCCTCAACCCGCTGCCCGAAATCGCCCAGGTCATCGCGCAACACGGCAAACGTCTGATCATCGACGCCATGAGTTCCTTCGGCGCCTTGCCGGTCGACGCTCAACAGATCCCGTTCGATGCACTGATCGCCGCCTCGGGCAAATGCCTGGAAGGCGTGCCGGGCATGGGCTTCGTCTTCGCTCGCAAAGAATCCCTGGCCAGTGCCGCCGGCAACTCGCATTCGCTGGCGATGGACCTGTATGACCAGCACACCTACATGACCAAGACCGGCCAATGGCGCTTCACCCCGCCGACTCACGTGGTCGCCGCCTTGCATGAGGCCCTGCTGCAATACAACGAAGAAGGCGGCTTGCCGGCCCGACACGAGCGCTACGCCGCCAACTGCCAGGCATTGATGCAAGAGATGAGCAAGCTGGGGCTGCGCAGTTTCCTGCCAGCGGCGATCCAGGCGCCGATCATCGCCACCTTCCACGCGCCGAAAGATCCACGCTACCAGTTCAAGGAATTCTACGAACGGGTCAAGGCCAAGGGCTACATCCTCTACCCGGGCAAACTGACTCAGGTCGAAACCTTCCGCGTTGGCTGTATTGGCCATGTTCAGCCGGCCGAAATGCGCGAAGCCGTGGCCGCGATTGGCGAAGTGCTGCGTGAGATGGAAGTGTTGGAGATTTAAGTCACACCACATTCCCCTGTGGGAGCGGGCTTGCCCGCGATTGCGGCCTGACATTCACCACTGATGTCGACTGACACACCGCCATCGCGAGCAGGCTCACTCCTGCATTGAACCGTATTGCCAACTCAGGAATTTAATTGCCATGAACTACACCAACCCAACCACGCTGCAAGCCGCCATCCTCGACTGGGCCGGCACTGTCGTCGACTTCGGTTCATTCGCGCCGACGCAGATCTTCGTCGAAGCCTTCGCCGAGTTCGATGTCCAGGTCTCCATCGAAGAAGCCCGAGGCCCGATGGGCATGGGCAAGTGGGATCACATCCGCACCCTTTGCGATCAACCGCAAGTCGCCGAGCGATATCGCAAAGTATTTGGCCGCACACCGACTGACGATGACGTGACCGCCATCTACCAGCGTTTCATGCCGCTGCAGATCGAAAAAATCGCCGAGCACTCGGCACTGATTCCCGGCGCTCTGGACACCATTGCCAACCTGCGCCAGCAAGGGATCAAGATCGGCTCCTGCTCCGGCTATCCAAAACAAGTCATGGATAAAGTCGTCGAACTGGCCGCCACCAACGGTTACGTCGCTGACCATGTCGTCGCCACTGACGAGGTACCGAATGGACGCCCATGGCCCGCTCAGGCGCTGGCCAACGTGATTGCCCTGGGCATCGACGATGTCGCAGCCTGCGTAAAAATCGACGACACCGTACCGGGCATTCTCGAAGGCCGTCGCGCCGGCATGTGGACCGTGGCACTGATTTGCTCGGGCAATGCACTGGGCCTGGACTACGAAGGTTATCGCGCACTGGCCAGCGACAAACTTGCCAGCGAACGCAAGCGCATTCATGCATTGTTCGAAGGCTCACGCCCGCACTACATGATCGATACCATCACCGACTTGCCGGAAGTGATCGCCGATATCAACAAACGTCTGGCCAACGGCGAGATGCCGCAAAATCAATAAAGAAAAGCCGTAGTACTCAGCAGAGTGCTACGGCTCTTTTTAACTTGAACTATTGCAATATCAATTAACGTTCATCGCCACCGAGCGACATGTAACTCTCAACGTCATCCGAATCTTCAATATTCAACGCTTGAAGTTCATCCACTGGACTCGCGGCATCTTCCACTTCCTCTTGTTCGACAGAACCTGGCTCTTCGTCAATCGCTGGTTGCCCAAGATCTTGCGTCTCGTCGATGGGCTCGGCCAGGCCGACCTGCCGCCCCGCCGCATCGATGATAACCCCATCAGGATAGAACGTCAGGCCATCAAACTCGAGTGAGCCGTCCGCATACAAAAGGGCGCCATTGTTAAACTCCCGAGTCCCGTCGGACCACAATCTTCCCCACGTGTACTCAGTTACTTCGCCACGGACTCCATTCATGTTTTCGTTCATGCTCATTCCTTTGATTACAAGATTTTAACTGCCAAAAACTGTTATTCGCTTTAAATAACGGCCATGCCCGACCAATATTAATCAACGGTCTTTATCACTCAAGCATAAAACTGAAAATACAGCACAAACAGAATCGGCCTACATCTGATCGCTCATTTTCGCCAGCGTGTGGTGACTTAACCGTCCTGACTCACTGAAATCCACGGCGTCCCTGCAAACCGCCTGTATGAACGAAGATCAGGCGTGCACCCTTTTTGAATGTGCCTGCTTCGACCTGCTGCCTGAGCACCAGCAATGCCTTGCCGGTGTAAAGCGGTTCCAACGGGATTGCGCAGGCCTGCTCTGTTTGCGTGATGAATTCGAGCAGCGACGGATCGACTTTGGCGAAACCGCCACGACTGGCGTCGAGTAATTCATAAGCCGGTTCTGTGAAACCCGCCTCCTCGAGAATCACTTCAACCTGCTGCCTCACACCATGATCGTCAGGCACCGCCAGTGCACCGTAAACCTGATGCTCCCCCGCTTCGGCCAGTACCAATCCGGCCAAGGTCGTTCCTGTCCCGCAGGCCAGCCACCAACCGTCGTAATCGCTCCAGCCCAGAGCGCTCAATTGCTTGCAGACCTGAGCCTTGAGCTGCATGCAGCCACGCGCCCCAGGCAAACCGCCGCCACCTTCCGGTACAGGTTGCAGGTCGGGATAGCGGGCTTTCCATGGCACCCAGAAATCCGCTGCATGCCGCGCCCGATAACCGCCATAACCCAGCCAGTGCAATTGCATGCCGAACGCCTGCAAGTCCCTCACCGTAGGGGTTTCCTGAGGGTGCCCACGCAACAGGCCTACGGTGCAAAAGCCAAATCGTTGGCCGGCCGCCGCCAGTGCATGCAAATGATTGGAGTGAGCCCCACCCAGGCTGATGATGCCTTTGGCGCCGGACTGTGCAGCAATGTTGAGGTGTTCGATCAGCTTGAACCATTTGTTGCCACTGATCAGCGGATCGATCTGGTCCAGACGCAGGATCGCGACTTCGATTCCGGCTGTGGTCAGCCAGTCGAGGTGGAGGCGTTGGAGAGGGGCTTCAGGGAGCCAGTCGCTAGGGGAGAAATGCATCGCTGCCGGTTCTGGGTAAAGAGCCAGCATTCTAGTCGCTCAAAGGCAGCCATCGCGAGCAGGCTCGCTCTTACAGGGGATCCAAGTAGGAGCGAGCCTGCTCGCGATGGCCATGGGTAGGCTAAACCTGCAAATTACAACTCAGCCGCCAACCGCGAACCTTGATTGATCGCCCGCTTGGCATCCAGCTCCGCCGCGACATCCGCGCCGCCGATCAGGTGCACGTTCTGGCCCGCCGCCAGCAGGCCATCCTGCAGCTCACGCAGCGGGTCCTGCCCGGCGCAGATCACGATGTTGTCCACCGGCAATACTTGTGGCTCACCGGTTTCACCGATGCGAATGTGCAGGCCTTCATCGTCGATCTTCAGGTACTCGACGCTATTGAGCATTTGCACCTGTTTGTTCTTCAGACCGGTGCGGTGAATCCAGCCGGTGGTCTTGCCCAAGCCGTCGCCGACCTTGGATTTCTTGCGTTGCAGCAGGAATACATCACGGGCCGGTGCATGGGGTGCAGCCTTGATCCCGGCCACACCGCCGCGCGCTTGGAGGTGTGTGTCGATGCCCCACTCTTTCCAGAACTCGTCGCGATTCAGACTGGTGGCCTGGCCCTGGTGAACGAGGAATTCCGAGACGTCGAAGCCGATGCCGCCGGCACCGATCACTGCTACGCGCTTGCCTACAGGCTTGCGTTGCAGAAGCACGTCCAGGTAGCTCAAAACCTTGGCGTTCTCGACGCCCGGAATCGCCGGAGTCCTTGGCGCGATCCCCGTCGCCAGGATGATCTCGTCGAAACCGCCCTCAACCAGCTTCGCCACATCCACGCGAGTGTTCAGGCACACCTCGACGTTGGTGGTCTGCAATTTGCGAGCGAAATAACGCAGGGTCTCGAAGAACTCTTCCTTGCCCGGCACACGTTTGGCCACGTTGAACTGACCGCCGATCTCGCTGGCCGAATCGAACAGCGTCACCTGATGGCCGCGCTCGGCTGCCACGGTGGCGGCGGAAAGCCCCGCAGGACCGGCACCGACCACAGCGATCTTCTTGACCTGCCGGACCGGCACGTAGTTGAGTTCGGTTTCGTGGCAGGCACGCGGGTTGACCAGGCAACTGGTCAGCTTGCCGCCGAAGGTGTGGTCCAGGCACGCCTGGTTGCAACCGATGCACGTGTTGATTTCATCAGCGCGGCCTTCAGCAGCCTTGTTGACGAAGTCCGGGTCGGCGAGGAACGGCCGCGCCATGGACACCATGTCGGCATCGCCTTCGGCCAGGATCTGTTCGGCCACTTCCGGGGTGTTGATGCGGTTGGTGGTGATCAGCGGAATGTTCACCGAACCGCGCAGCTTGGCGGTGACTTTACTGAATGCCGCACGCGGCACCTTGGTAGCGATGGTCGGAATCCGCGCTTCGTGCCAGCCGATGCCGGTGTTGATGATCGTCGCACCCGCCTGCTCGATGGCCTTGGCCAACAGCACGATTTCTTCCCAGGTACTGCCGCCCTCGACCAGATCGAGCATCGACAGACGGAAAATGATGATGAAGTTCGGGCCAACGGCCTCACGCACCCGACGGACAATTTCCACCGGCAGGCGCATGCGGTTTTCGTAGCTGCCGCCCCAACGGTCGGTGCGGTGGTTGGTGTGGGCCGCGAGGAACTGGTTAATGAAATAACCTTCCGAACCCATGATTTCGACGCCGTCGTACTCGGCCTGTTGCGCCAGGGTCGAGCAGGTGACGAAATCGCGGATCTGTTTCTCGATGCCTTCCTCGTCCAGCTCTTTAGGCTTGAACGGGTTGATAGGCGCTTGAATGGCGCTTGGCGCGACCTGCTTCGGGCTATACGCGTAACGGCCGGCGTGGAGAATCTGCATGCAGATCTTGCCGCCCGCCTCGTGCACCGCACGGGTAACGATCCGGTGCTTGAGCGCTTCTTCCTCGGTCGTCAGCTTGGCCGCGCCAGAGTAGACGCCACCCTCATCGTTCGGGCCGATACCGCCGGTGACCATCAGGCCGACCCCACCCCGGGCACGTTCGGCAAAGTACGCCGCCATGCGCTCGAAACCACCTGGTTTTTCTTCAAGGCCGGTGTGCATCGAACCCATCAGGGTGCGGTTGCGCAACGTGGTAAAACCCAGGTCCAGCGGGGCCAACAGGTGCGGGTAATGAGCGGCGGTCATCGGTAACTCCACAACGAGCGATCACGGAAAAGTGTGAGCGCTCTTTGGCGCCCCTCTTTCATGGGTTACAGACTATGAGCAGTCCAGCGGCCGCTCAATGACCGAAACTGACAACTTAATGATCGAAATGAGCAGCAGGTCTTGGCAGGGAAAAAATGAGAAGCAGGACGAGACTTGGTTGCGGTTCAACACTCGAACGTCCTAAAGGGTTGAACAGGGCTAACCCCGGTGGGCTTTCTACATCCAGGTTTTGAGCATCAGGTAGCTTGCAACCACAACGCACACGGCGCAAAAGCCCAGTTGAATGACTTTGGCGGGCAGCCTCGGGGAGAGGATTCTGCCCAGTAGCATACCGACCACACTGGCGGCGATAAACATGCCGCCGGCCGCGGTGATGTGGGCACCGGCCAACAATGCGCCTGTCACGGCAGAGGCTGAAATCAAGGCGATGGCCATGAGCGAAGTGGCCACGATGCCATGCATCCTGATATCAGTCAGTTGTTGGAATGCAGGTACGATCAAGAACCCTCCACCCACGCCGAGCATCCCCGTGAGCAGCCCTGAAACCGAGCCAACGATGGCCAGAGTGGTCGAGCATTCCAGGGTCCAGCGCAGGCGACCGGTCTGTGGGTTGAGCATGCAGTTTTTGTGTTGCCAGCGCGGCTCATCGCCTCTGTTTTCAGACTGAGTGCTGCAGGCCTGTCGAATCATGCGTATCGCCACAACGACCAACACCACGCTAAAAAGCGATATCAGCACAGTGTCGGGCAGTGAATGAGCAAAGAACACTCCCAAGGGCGAAAAGACAGCACCTAACAGCGCCATCAGCAGCGCGGCGCGATAGCGCACCAGGCCCTTTCTGAGGCCATCAATAGCCCCTAATGTGGCGGCGGCGCTGACGGCGAAAAGCGCCACAGGTGCTGATTGCGTCATGGACCAGCCCAGGCCAATCACCAGCGCCGGGATGGCCAGAATGCCGCCCCCGGCACCGGTCAGGCCAAGGATGATACCGATGGCTATACCGAACATTCCACTCAGTAGCATGCTCGCCCCTCACTCAGGCCTGGAGAGGCTCGTCAGCCACTCACGGCCTTTAAGCATGCCGTTCCAGTAAAACCACGGCAGAAACCTGGCTTTCAGGAACCAGGCAGCACGCCGGGCGACCGTCGGATCCAGGGGAAAGGAAGGCAGCAATTTGCCGCCGTAGCCGAACTCAGCCAGCACCACCTTGCCCTTCTCCACCGTGAGTGGGCACGACCCGTACCCGTCGTAGCGCAGCGGCATGGGCTGGTGGCGACGCAGCGCGAGGAGGTTCTCGGCCACGACGACGATTTGCTTGCGGGCTGCGGCAGCAGTTTTGGCGTTGCTGGTGGAGCAGATATCCCCCAGAGCGAATACCTCAGGGTAGCGGCTGTGTTGCAGCGTCCCTGGATCCACCTCGCACCAGCCGGCGGCGTCCGCCAGGGGGCTCAAGCGAATGAAGTCTGGAGCTACCTGCGGCGGCACCACGTGAAGCATGTCGAAACGTTTGGCGTGCCGGCTGAGGGTACCCTGCTCGTCCCTGCTTTCGAACCAGGCGGTTTTGCCCGGACCGTCGACTTTGACCAGGTTCGAGCCGAACACCAGCTGCGCTTGGTATTTGTCGATGTACTTCATCAGTGGCGGGACAAAGGCGGCCACCCCGAACAGGGTGGCGCCAGCGAGATTGAATTCGACGTCCACGTCCTGCAAGACACCTGATTTTTGCCAGTGATCACAGGACAGGTAAAGCGCCTTTTGCGGGGCACCGGCACATTTGATCGGCATAGCGGGCTGGGAAAACAGGGCTTTGCCGCGGCGTAAGCCCTGCACGAGCTGCCAGGTGTAGTCGCAAAGATCATAGCGATAGTTGGACGTCACCCCATGCTTGCCCAGGTATTCCTCCAGCCCTTCGATCTTCTCCCAGGCCAGCCTCAGCCCTGGGCAAACGATGAGGTTTTGATAGGCGACACTTTGACCGTTGTTCAGCTTCAGGCGTTTACTGTCCGGCAGGACCTCGACCACAGCGGCCTTGATCCAGGTGGCGCCGCGCGGAATGACTTGCGACATGGGCCTGGCGGTCTTGCGCACGTCATACGCTCCACCGCCGACCAGCGTCCAGGCCGGTTGGTAGTAATGCTGCTCATTGGGCTCAACCAGCGTGATTCGTAGATCCGGAACCCGCCTGAGCAGGCTTGCCACGATGCCGATGCCCGCCGCCCCGGCGCCAATAACAAGGATGTCGACGGTGATATCGGGGACGCCAATAGAGGCTTTGGTTCGAGTGCTCGCAGACGCTTTTTGGCTGAGCCGGATTGAGCGATTACCGGTGCGGCAGAAGGCCAATACGGGTGCTGGCAAGCTGTCCAGTAGTCGGCCAAAATCCAGTACGTCACGGTCGCTGATGGCATCAGGCTTAACCGGAAGATAGGCAAACTCAAGACCCAGTCGTTTGGCTTCGGCTTGAATGGCCGCACTGGTAGGTTGATCCGTTCCACTTTCATGATCGGGTCGGTTACAGATGATTGAGCGAAACCCTAGCTTGACTGCTTCGTGCAGATCTTCCGGGGATACTTGAGCGGTTGTTGAAAAATCTTTGCTGTGGGTAGTGACCTGCATGCCAATTCGACTCTTGAAAGTTGTTGTCCATATCGTGCTGCCTGAACGCTAAATAGCGATTCAGAACACATTGAGCGGAGTCTTCAGGTAGCTGATGCCATTGGCTTGCGCCGGGGGGCTCTCGCCGGCACGCATATTGATCTGAACTGACGGCAACAGCAGTCTGGGCTGGCCCAGGGTTTTATCGCGTATTGTGCGCAGGGTGACGAAACCAGCCTCATCGACGCCTTGGCCAACATGGATGTTGAGCGCGCGCTCTTCGGCAACAGTAGTCTGGTAACAGTACTGGTCACGACTGGAGGACTTGTAGTCGTGGCACATGAACAGGCGGGTATTGCCTGGCAGCTCGAACAGTCGGCCAATCGAGCGGTACAACTGATGAGCGTCGCCACCGGGAAAGTCGCAGCGGGCAGTGCCGCAGTCGGGCATGAACAGGGTGTCGCCAACGAATGCCGCATCTTCGATCAAATAGCTCACGCAAGCCAGCGTATGACCGGGAGTGTGCAGCACCCGGACGGACAGCGCGCCAATGTGGAATGTATCGCCATCGGCGAACAGACGGTCGAACTGACTGCCGTCTACCCTGAACCCATCTTCGGCGTCGAACAGCCTGGCAAAGGTGTCCTGCACAAGAGGGATGCGATTGCCAATGCCGATCTGTCCACCCAGTTGCCCTTGCAGGTAGCGGGCGGCCGAGAGGTGGTCGGCGTGCACGTGGGTTTCCAGAATCCATTCGAGCACAAGCCCGTTGTCGCGCACTTGCTCAACCAGGAGATCGGCACTGGCGTAGGAGATGCGCGCGGCGGCAGCGTCGTAGTCGAGCACCGGGTCGATGATCGCGCAGCGACGAGTCATTAGGTCGCTGACCAGATAGCTATAGGTGCAACTCTCGGGGTCGAAGAAAGGTTCAAGGTTAAACGGCATCGTCATTTTTCCCTTCTCAATTCGTTTGGGTCACGCCTGCTGCGATGTACAGCAGCAGCGCAACCAGCCCCGCAGCCAGGCAGTACGGCAGCTGGGTTTTCATATGGTCCATGTGGTCGTTGCGAGTGGCCATCGAGGTCACGATTCCGGTGTCGCTGATCGGTGAAACGGTGTCGCCGAAAATCGAACCTGAGATGGCTGCACCGATGATCAAGTAGGGATCGGCCCCTGAGGCCGCGGCGATCTGGATGCCGATTGGAATCATGATCGAGAAGGTGCCCCAGGACGTCCCGGTTGACAGGGAAATCACACCGGCAACGATAAACACGAAGGCGGCGCTCAAGCTCATCGGCACATAGCCATTGATGTGCTCCGAGAGGTAGCCGCCAACGTTCAGTTCGCCGCACACATTGCCGATCAGAAAGGCCAGGGTCATGACCACACCCAGCGGGACCATCGACTGGTAGCCAATCAGCAGCTCGCGGAAATACTGGTCCACGCTCAACACACGCTTGACCAGGATGTAATGGATCGCCCCAACCACCTGACCCACCAGCACCGCCCAGAGCACTGCAGTGGAGCCCGAGCCTTTGCTGATACTGCCGTCACCGGTGATATACAGACCCACTGGTACGCTGACGATCATCGCCAGCAACGGCAACAACAGGTTTGAGGTACAAGGCGCTCGGCCTTGTTGTACCGGGCTGAGCTCTGTCACCAGAGGTATGGCACCTTCGCGCAACTCGATACCTTGGGCTGCACGCATGTTGGCGCGGCGCATGGCGGGAAAGGAGAAACGGGTGAAGATACTGAGCAGGACAAAGGCAAAGGTGATCCAGGCGAAGAAGTTGTAGACGATGGCGTGCGCCAGGATGCTGAATGGCTCTCCGCTGATGAAGCCCTTACCGGCTTGCACTGCGATCACTCCCATCATTGCTGCGCCCCAGCCGTTGAACAGGACGGATGACCATACGCTCAGGCCAGTATTCTGGATAACGTAGCCCATCTGTTCACGGGAAACCCGATACTTGCTCGACAAGCCGCCGGTCACGGTGCCGGCGGTGAGCAACGCGAGGTTGCTCTCGATAAAGATCAGCCCGGCGATAGCGCTCCCCAGCAGCTGTGAGCTGACCGGGCCCTTAACGATGCGCGCCTTGTCGGTCAGCAGCCTGACCAGCCCCTCCATGCCGCCAGTGATGCGGGCGAGATGGATGACGCCGCCAACCATCAGACCGAAGAGAATGGTTTTCACCGCCCCCTCAGACTTGAACACATCCACCATGCCTTGCACCGAACTGCCCAGGCCGTTGCCGATCTGGAAGTTCGAAAGAACCAAAAAACCCGCAACCACCCCTGCGAGCAGCGACAAGATGACCTGGCGGGTGAACACCGCGAGGAAAATGGTCACTATCGGGGGCATGATGGTCCAAATACCGAAATCAAACATCTTGCTTACACCCTTTCTGGATTGCTTATTGTTGGTTTTGTTAGCGTCTGACTCCAAGGCTTGCTGAACCCTGGAGGCTGAGGGGATCGGGAATCTCGGTCAGTCGACGCGGGTGTCGCGCAGCCGCTCGAAGCCTGCCTTCAAGTCGGCGATCAGGTCGTCGACGTGCTCCAGTCCAATGGACAGGCGGACCAGGTTCTCGGTGATGCCGAGGCTGATCTTCTGTTCATGGCTCAAGGAATTGTGCGACATGCTGTAGGAGTGATTGATCATGCTTTCCACCCCGCCCAGGGAGTCGGCCAGCACAAAGATCGACAGCTGCTCGATGAACCGGGGCATTGCCTTGCGGTCTGCCGCAAGTTTCAGCGAGACCACCGCGCCGCCGGTGCGCATTTGGCTTTTGCACAGGGCATGCTGCGGATGGCTTTCCAGCCCCGGGTAGAACACTTGCTCGACCTGTGGGTGGGTGCTGAGGTAGCTGGCGATCTTTGCCGCATTGCTGCACTGGCGCTCCATGCGCACATCAAGGGTTTTCAACCCGCGCAGGGCCAGGTAGCAGTCGAACGGCCCCTGAACCGCACCGATGGCCATGCTGATAGCGCGCAGGCGGGCGAACAGTTGCTCATCAGCCGCCACCACCACGCCACCGATCAGGTCGGAGTGGCCACCTATGTATTTGCTCGCCGAGTGCATCACCAGGTCTACGCCGTATTCGATAGGACGCTGGTTCCAGGGCGAGCAGAAGGTGTTGTCGACGCAGGTCAGGATGCCGTGGGCGCGGGCAAACTCGCTCACTGGCACAAGGTCCACCAGTTGCAACAAGGGGTTGGTCGGTGTCTCGATCCAAATCAGCCGGGTGTTCTCGCGGCGGCTGGCCGCCAGTGCCTCAAGGTCGTTAAGGTCAATATAGCTGGCCTGCAGCCCGGAGGTCTTGCTGCGGTAGTCCTGCATAAGGCGGAAGGTACCGCCGTAAACGCCGGCCATCACGATCACATGGGAGTCCTTGGGCAGTAGCTCAAGCACGCTGGCAGTTGCGGCCATGCCAGAGGCGCAGGCCGTCGCACCATGACCGCTTTCCAGCCTGGCGATGCAAGTCTCGTAGGCATGACGGGTGGGGTTGCCGACCCGCCCGTAGGCGTACTGCGGATTGTCGTCCAGGCCGCGCTTGCTGAATGAGCTTGAGGTGACGAGGGCCGGGAAGAGCGTATTGTCGGCGTAGCTCGCCTGTTCGCCGGCGTGGATCACCTCGGTGGAAAATTTGTTTCTGGTCTGGCTCATGGTCTGGGTGGCCTTGCGTGGGCTATAGAAAGCGATCGAGTTGTTTGGCATAGGGTGTGATGTCGCCAATGCTGCGCGCGACCCAGTCACGGTCGTAATAAGTGTCCAGATAGCGTTCGCCGCTATCGCACATCAGGGTCACGATAGACCCCTGCAGTCCCTGCTCCTGCATCTGCAACGCCACGCTCAGCGCGCCCCACATATTGGTCCCGGTGGAGCCGCCGGGTTTCTTGCCGAGTAGCTTTTCCAGCCAGTACAGGGTGGCGATGCTGGCCCCGTCAGGCACCTTGAGCATGTCGTCGATCACGTCCGGCAGAAAGGACGGCTCAACCTGAGGGCGGCCGATGCCTTCGATGCGACTGCCATGGTCGCTGGTGAGGCATGAGTCGCCGGTGCGGTAGCTTTCATAGAACACCGAGTTTTCCGGGTCGACCACGATCAACCGGGTGTCATGGCCCTTGTAGCGGATGTAGCGGCCGAGGGTCGAAGAGGTGCCGCCGGTGCCGGCGCTCATGACAATTGCGTGGGGAACGGGGTGCGGCTCGCCGGCCATCTGCTGGAAGATGCTGTCGGCGATATTGTTGTTTCCACGCCAGTCCGTCGCCCGCTCGGCGTAGGTGAACTGGTCCATGTAGTGGCCTTCACTTTCGCGCGCCAGGCGCTCTGCCTCGGCATAGACATGGGACGCGTGATCGACGAAGTGGCAGTGTCCGCCGAGCTGCTCGACCTGTTCGATTTTCTTGCTGGCGGTGTTGCGCGGCATGACCGCTGTGAAGCGCAGGCCAAGCAGTTTGGCGAAATAGGCTTCGGACACGGCCGTGCTACCCGAGGAGGCCTCGACCACATGGGTGCCCTCGCGGACCTTGCCGCTGCAGATGGCGTGCAGGAACAGCGAGCGTGCCAGCCGATGCTTGAGACTGCCGGTGGGATGGGTGCTCTCGTCCTTGAGATAAATGTCGACGCCCCTCAAGCCCGGAATGTCCAGCTTGTGAATGTGGGTGTCGGCGGAACGTAGCAGGTCGCAGGAAATACTCCTGATGGCCGTGCGGATCCAGTAATTCATCGTGGTCTGACTCCGGCTCAGCATGCAGCTACAGCGATCGCGTCCACTTCCACCAGCGCTGCTCGCGGCAAGCTGCTGACGCCGATCGCCGCGCGCGCCGGATAGGGCTTGGCGAACAGCTCCTCCATCACCCCATTAACCAGGGCGAAGTGGCTCAGGTCAGTGAGGTAGATATTCAGTTTGACTACATCGGCGAAGCTCATCGCGGCCTCTTCGAGAATGACCTCAAGGTTGGCGAAGACTTGCCGAATCTGCGCCTCGATGCCGTCGGCCATCTGCATGTGCAAGTCGAGAGCAATCTGGCCGGAAACGTAAAGGGTATCTGCGCATTTTACAGCCTGCGAATAGGGGCCGATCGCCTGAGGGGCAACGGGGGTGGCGATGATTTTCTTGTTCATCTCGGGTTTCTCCGGGCAGGTTGTATGGGGATAAATCTTACTTCTGGCCGGCGAAAAAAAGATTTTCTTCTTGCTATGATTCAACGTAATTTATAGAAAATTTTTCTACAAATTAGGATGTTAAGTAGAATGGATAGTTTTGATCGTCATATCCTCTCGCTCTTACAACGCGATGCATCTCTTTCCCTGAAGGATCTCGCCGAGGCCGTCAACCTCTCCACCACTCCTTGTTGGAAGCGCATGAAGAAGCTCGAGGAAGGCGGCTATATCAGGGCCAAGGTGGCCCTGTTGGATCCGGTCCGGCTAGGCCTCAGGTTATCGGTGTTCGTGCAGCTGAAGACTCAGCGTCACGACAGTCTCTGGCTGGAGACCTTCGCCAAGACGGTAATGCAGTTCGAGGAAGTGATGGAGTTCTATCGGATGTCCGGCGAGTGGGACTATATGCTGCGGGTGGTGGTCGACGACATCACGGCCTATGACAGCTTTTACAAGAAACTGATTACCTCTACCGAGGGGCTGTCCAACATCACTTCGAGCTTTGCGATGGAGCAGATCAAATACACCACGGAACTGCCATTACCTCGATGATCATGCAAACGTTTCATAAGACCGTTGCGGTAACGGTCAAGCCTGCTTCTACAATGAATCTCTTTCCGGCTTGCCTGCGCAGTTCCTCCGGCCACCTGGCAGGAATCGTCCGACTCTGTTGAAAAAGCCGGATTTCAGATCACCTGAACTCGGACACGGCCACCACCGGAGAGCAGTCGACCGCATCCAGGCTGGATGCTTGGACCGCGGTAAATGCGAGCGTCTTTTATCGTTGGAAAAAAGATAAATTGTCTTGATTTATGCCACCTTGGCCGAAGCCAAGCTGCCCGGAGCAATCAAATGCTTATTCGCCCGCATGGTCGTTGCCACCGTGCGCGGCGATGAACATGTCGACGGCCGACCGGCAATAGTATTCGATTTCGTTGTCGTCCTCTGCTCTCGCCTCATCGAAGCGCGCGATAATCAACAGATCAGACCCTTTGAAAAGCGCGGCAAACAAGCGGGCGGACCGCAGTGGGTCAGGCACGTTCAGAACCGCCTTCGCATGCAATTGACGCAACAGGGTCTCTATTTGGGCGATGACATAGGCGGGGCCGGCTTCGTATTGACGCTTGCTTAACGATTTTTGATTAGTCTTGTCGGCCATGATCATGGCTTCGACACTCCGCACGTCCGGGCTCAACAGAGTGCGAAGCAGGGTTGATCCCACCGCCATCAGCTGATCTTCGGCCGAACCATCGAAGCCTTCAAAAAGGGCCTGTGGTGCAAACTGATGACAGTGGGCCGCGATGGCCGCGCTGAACAGCGCCTCTTTGTTCTCGAAGTGCCTATAGATGCTTAGCTTGGATATCTTCGCCCGCTGAGCGACCTTGTCCATTGTCGTCGCTTGAAAACCCAATTCCACAAAAAGTTCGCACGCGGCATCCACTATCGTTTGGCCAAGCGCCTCGTTAGCGGGCCGGCCGCGCCGGCCTTGACTGTTTTCGGTCATAAAATTTCCAGTACTTGACAGTATTCCAATTTTTAAATTAGGGTACTCAGGAGTATCCTAAACATACAAACCAATCTCCCTTCGTCCACAACGCGGAGTCCATCACCATGAATGACGTCATCATCATCGGTGGCAGCTTTGCCGGCATCGCCGCCGCCCTGCAGCTCGGCCGTGCCCGCCGCAAGGTTACCGTTCTCGATACCGGCCTGCCGCGCAATCGCTTCGCCGGCCACTCGCACGGCCTGCTCGGTCACGATCACAAGCCACCGTTGGAAATCCTGGCCGAGGCGCGGCAGCAGCTTACGCGTTATCCCACGATCAGGCTGGTCAATGCGCGGGCCGACAGCGTTTCCGGAGCCATTGACCATTTCTCCGTCCTCACTGGCGATGGCGAAAGCCTTGGGGCGCGCCGCCTGATCCTGAGCTATGGCGTCGTCGACCAGATGCCTGATATTCCGGGCTTTGCCGAAAGCTGGGGCACATCTATCGTGCCTTGCCCCTATTGCGACGGCTTTGAAGTCGCCGGCCAGCATTGGGGCCTCGTCTGGTCCGGCCCGCAGTCGCATAACTATGTCAGGCTGTACCACGATTGGACGGACACGTTGACGGTCTTCGCCGATGGCCACGACATTCCGCCCGATATCCAGGCTGATCTGGCGCGCCGCCATATACCTGTCGTCGATGGCCGGATCATCGAAATCACCCATCTCGGGGGACATAATGCCATCGTCAAGCTTGATAATGGCCCCAATGTCGCGCTCGACATCCTGTTCGCGCATCCACGCAACAAGCCGTCCGCAAGCCTGCATGAATCACTGGGCCTCGCCACGGTGGATACACCCGTGGGCGTCGTCCTCAAGGTCGACGAGCGCCGCGAAACCAGCATGCCCGGCATCTACGCCGCCGGCGACCTCGCCACACCCTTCTTGCCCTCGGTCACCCTGGCATCATCGCAGGGCGCGATGGCGGGTATCTTCGCCCAACAATCGATGTTGGTTTGAGGACATAGATTCCCTTACCCGGTTGCCACGGGCTATCGGACTCTGAAGGGTGCGGGCCGGTGTCATCGAAAACCGACTGGACGGCTAGCCCCGCAGTTCACCCGGTGCCTGAGAAGACGCACATGTCAAAAAACCAGATGCTCCGAAGCCAGCATCAGCGTCTCGTCCGACCACTCCTAGTTACAAACGAATCAGAACAAGGACATCACATGAAAGAGCAAAATGCATATCCAGTCGCCGACTGGAATGGTCAAAGCGGGGAGTACTGGGTCGCCAACCAGGCTCGGCTCGATGCCATGATGGCGGTGTTCGGCCAGGCCGCGATCGAAGCAGCCGCGCCCGCCACGGGCGAACGCGTACTGGACGTCGGCTGCGGCGCGGGGACCTCTACTCGTGATCTGGCCGACTGCGTTGGCGCGGGCGGCCATGTGCTAGGCGTGGACATATCCGAACCGTTGATCAGCAGAGCGTGCGCGCTAACGCCGCAGGATACGCCGGCCCTGTTCCAGGTGGCCGACGCCAGCAGCACCGAGTTGCCCGAAGGCGCGTTCGACATCCTGTTCTCGCGCTTCGGAGTGATGTTCTTCGACGATCCGACGGCGGCGTTCGCTAATATGCGCCGTGCGCTCAAGCCGGGCGCGCGGGTCGCTTTCGTCTGCTGGCGCGGCATGGCCGAGAACGATTGGGTGCGCTTGCCGATGGGCGCGATCAGGGGGATCGTCCCGCCGATCACCCCGCCCGCCCCCGAAGCGCCCGGCCCATTTTCGTTCGGCGACCAGGAGCGGGTGGCACGCATTCTGACATCAGCCGGCTTCACCGATGTCACTATCACGCCCTTCGATGCTTCCATCCCGTTCGGCGAGGGCGAGACGCGGGACGCGGCGATCGACGACGCGGTAAAGATGGCGTTCGAGGGCGGCCCGCTGTCGCTTGTGCTCGCTGATCAACCTGACGACATCCGCGCCCGTGCCTCGACCGCGGTTCGTGCCGCCTTCGCGGGCTTCCCCGGGAAACGGTCTGTGATGATCAACGGCGCGGCGTGGATCGTCATGGCACTCAATCCTGCAGTTAACAGGGATTAAACCGAAAGAAGCCCCGCTCGGTGGATCGAGGCGTCTTTTGCCGATCTGTTTCGTCGACCGGTTGACTCCACAGCCATATGCGGTCATTCGCTACAACACCCATTGTCGGCTAAACATCTCGGATCTATATGGACGCCTTCAACTGGGTCGAAATCCCCAATACACTGGGCACGGTCATGCACGCCGATGGCGAATACCTGGGTTCAAAACCCTACTGCGTCAGTGGCCAGTACATTCAACGCATGTACGACTAAGCTGAATGTCAGCGAAGACCGCTCAAGCGCTTTTCAAGGGAAATTCCAAATGAAAGCTCGTACCCGCTTCAGTGCTTTCAACGGCTACACAACCGCCATGCAGTTGCATGATTGAGCGAACAATGGCCAACCCCAGTCCCCCGGAATCGTCGGGCTGATTACGTGACGGGTCGCATCGATAAAAGCGCTCAAACAATCGTGGAAGATGCTCTGCGGCAATCGGCTCCCCTTGGTTATTCACCGTGATTTTTAGCTTGTGCTCAGAAACTCTGCTGCTGATCGTCACTGCAGACGCAGGATTTGCGTAGCGCAAGGCATTGGCCAGCAAGTTAGCCAATGCTCGACGGATCAAGTCTGGATCACCCAGCAACTGATCCCGGGCCAGGTTTAGCAGCTGCACATCTCGCTCTTGGGCCACGCCTTCGAAATACTCACATAGCTGCTCAACCAGATCGTGCAGGTTGATGTGCTCAAATTTAACGCCAGCGTTTGGCTGCTCGGTGCGAGCGAGAAACAGCATGCTGTCGATCATTCGCGCCAGCCTTTCATACTCTTCCTGATTGGAAACCAGCAGATTCTGATAGTCCTCGATAGAGCGGCTGCGCCTCAGGGCTTGCTGGGTATGTCCCATCAGGTTGCCAAGCGGGGTTCGCATCTCGTGGGCCAGGTCTTCCGAGAAACGTGAAAGCTGGGCGAATCCATCCTCAAGGCGGGCAAGCATTTGGTTGAGGGCATTACAGAGCACTTTGAGTTCATTCAATTCATTGAACTCATCCAGCCGCAGATGCAAATGCTGCACGTCAATTCCGGCGGCGCGTTTTGCCAGCAGGCGCACGGGGTGCAAGCCTCGTTGACTCACCCACCAGCCGAATGCAAAAGCCAACAGCGCACCGACGGACATGGCCAACCAGAGCTTGAGTCGATAAGCACCCAGCATCTGGTCGCGCTCACTCAACAACTTGCCAGCGATCAGGGTCAAGCCGCGATCACCCTGCATGACATCCCGCCAGGCAAGCCGCACTGATTCAGGCGCGTGACCGTCACCGAGGCGAGCCTGGGGTGCAGCCGGCAGCGTTGGCAAGGTCATACGCACTGGGTTGATTTCGATCAACACCTTGCCGGTGTCATCGACGATCCATAGCAGATTGTCGTTATTGCCCAACATGTTTTCGTAGAGCTTGGGCCGCCCTCGCAGTTGCTCGATGCTGTCGCTATCGCTGATCAATGCTTGCATGCGCTCCAGCCGCCCCAGCAGGGCCTGGTCATCGCGCCAGGCAATTTCTCGCTGTAACGATTGATAAAGATAAAAACCAAGGGAGCCCAGCAATAGCCCGCTGACCAGTGCGAACATGATCGCCAGACGCAGGCTCAGGGTGCGCGGATACAGATTCAGGATTGCACCTCGAGCATATAACCGATACCACGCACTGTGTGGATCAACTTCAGCGCGTAAGGATCGTCAACCTTGGCTCGCAGTCGACGGATGGCGACATCGACCACATTGGTGTCACTGTCAAAGTTCATCTGCCAGATCTGGGAGGCAATCAGCGAGCGCGACAGGACTTCCCCTTCACGACTGAGCAGCAGATGCAGCAGGGCGAATTCCTTATTGGTAAGGGTGAGGCGCTCTCCGTTGCGCATGACCTTGCGGCGCAACAAGTCCAGGCTCAGGTCGCCAGCCACAAAATGCTCGACTTCGCGAGGCGGACCACGGCGTAGCAAAGTGCGTACGCGGGCCAACAACTCGGCATAGGAAAAAGGTTTCACCAGATAATCATCGGCCCCCAACTCCAGCCCTTTGACCCGATCATCAACCGAGTCGCGCGCGGTGAGGAACAGCACTGGAGTCTGCCATTTGCGCCGGATGATTTGCAGTAATTGCCAGCCATCCAGCCCTGGCAGCATGACATCCAGAATGATCAGGTCGAACTCACTCTCCTGCGCCAAATGCTGGCCGTCCAGCCCGTCAAGAGCGATCTCTACCGCATAGCCTGATTCAGTCAGGGCTTTGCGCAGGTAATCCGCCATTTTCGTTTCATCTTCAACCACCAGGATACGCATTTTTTCCTCCAAAACTGGAGCACAGGCTAGCCCGCTTCGCTGAATTCTCACATTACATATTGGTAATCCGCAGGCAATCATTCTGACGGGGTGCACTGGTCATGATGTCTGGCAATGACTCAAACAGACTCAGCCAAGGAAACCGCATGCCTACAAGCCTATCGACTTCATTGCTGCTCACACTCGCAATGAGCTCTGCGTTCGCCGTTGCAGCCCCGGATCAGGTTGCGCAGCGCAAGGACGTGTCACTTGCAATGGCCAACGATTTGCTTAATGCCGCGCTGACGGCTTGCCACGCCGAGGGGCGCACAGCCGTTGCCGCCGTTGTTGACCGTGGCGGCAATCTGGTTGCCGTGCAACGCGATGACAATGTTGGCCCGCACAACACGTCAGCCGCGCAACGCAAAGCCTATACCGCGCTGTCGACCAAGACACCGACGCGGTTGTTAACCGAACGCGCTCGCGCTAATCCAGATGCACAAAACCTCAACACCCTTGATGAGCTGTTGCTGCTCGGCGGAGGCGTGCCATTGCAATTCGATGGTGAGGTCATCGGCGCCATCGGAGTGGCCGGTGCGGGTGGCGCTGCAAACGATGAAGGTTGTGCAGTGGTCGCTATCAACAAAGTTTTACCTGCCGTTAAAAACTAAGGACATCACCATGACTGTATTGAAAAGTTTCTTCGTTGGCGCTGTATTGAGTGCCCTTTCAACCCTGGCGGCAGCGGCAGCCAATCCATTGAGCGTGCATGTACTCAACTTGCAGGATGGCCTGCCCTCCCCTGGAGTCAACGTCACGTTGGAAAAACAGGATGGAAAAACCTGGGACCTGCTCAACAGCGCGGCAACCAATGAGCAAGGCCGCATCACCGGGCTGTATCCGCAAGGTCGGGGTCTGGAGAAAGGAACTTACCGTGTCACCTTCAAGACCGGTAAGTGGTTCAAGGCACATAAGACGTCCAGTTTCTTTCCGGAAGTACCCGTCATTTTCGAGGTGGACGGCACCGTCCCGCACTACCACATCCCATTGCTGCTCAGCCCCTATGGCTTCTCCACCTACCGTGGGAATTGATGAATAAGCGATACTCAAGCGATTTCATTGCGCACCGATACATCACAACGCCGCCCCAAGGGGCGGCGTTGCCGTTTTGTCTTTGGCATTGAAACCTGTGCGATGACCGAGTGCACAACTTGGGGCAACTGGCAGGGAAATATCCCTGATTGTCTGGATTTTTTACCAACCCATTGATTTGCCGTAGCCTTCGATACTATCCATACTGAAAAACCATGCCCTTATACGGCCGTTGACTGTTCCCCCATGCGCAAACTTCTGTACCTGACTTTATCCATGGCGCTGGTCGCCGCCCTCACAACCTACGCCATGTGGGCCGCCGATCGCCCGATGGGCCATTACCTCTCGGACCTGCGCATCGATCTCGCTGTCGATCAGGGCCAGCCCGCTGATCGGGGCAACTTGCTGGGTATCCAGCCCGAGCTGTTTCCAACCGACTATCAAAGCCCGGAACGCTTGCACCGCAAGCTCGCCGCTTACCTGCAAAAGGCTCGGGATCAAGGTTTGTTGAATGCGAAAACCATTGTCGTGCTGCCGGAGCATATCGGCACGTGGCTGATGGTCAGCGGCGAAAAGGATGAGTTGTACCAGGCCACCACACTCAAGGAGGCCATGAACTGGCTGGCCGTGAGCAATCCGTTGAAGTTCGTCCGGGCACTGATCGGCGCCGAGGGTAGCAGCCGTCTGGACGATGCTCACTTGCGGATGAAAGCCAAAGGGATGGCCAAGGACTATCAGGCGCTGTTCGGCGGGCTGGCGAAAGAATTCGACGTGACACTGGTGGCTGGCTCCATCGTGTTGCCCGAGCCCAGCGTCATCGACGGCACACTGAAAATCGGTCGCGGCGCGCTGTATAACAGCAGTGTGGTATTCAGCCGCGAGGGTTTGCCCATCGGTCAGCCGCAGCGACAGATGCATCCGGTGTTTGAACAGCGGGATGCGATCAAGGCCAATGGCGAACATGCGCTCAATGTCGTCGACACCCCGGCCGGGCGTCTGGGCGTGCTGATCGGCAGCGACAGCTGGTACCCGGACAACTACCGCAAGCTCGACGCTGAACGGGCACAACTCGTCGCGGTCCCGGCGTTCGTTGTCGGCCGGGGCACCTGGGATCAACCATGGCGCGGCTACAAAGGTTCATCGACACCCGGCTCTGTCAGCCTCAAGCCCGGGGAGCTCAGCGAAGGCCAAGCGTGGCACCATTTGACCCTGACCACTCAAGCGCCCTCCAGCCAGGCTATCGCCGGCATGAGCGTGTTCTTGCGCGGCCAGTTCTGGGATCAGCCCAGCGCCGGGCAAAGTTTTCTCAGCCGCAACGGCCAACACTTTGCCGATGACAATGCCCGCGGCGCGCGTTTGTTGAACCTGTGGTTGTAAGCCATGAAACCATTGCCGATGCGTCTCGGCGATTTATCGGTGGGCTTCGTTCATAGCCTGGCGGACGCCGTGCGCAGCTTCGATGCGGACCCCCAGCCCCTGCTCGAGCAATACGGCCTGGACACGGCCCGCCTCAGCGAAGCGGGTGCGCGCCTTTCGATTCCGCGCTACATGCGTCTGGGACATGGTGCGATTCAGTTGACCGGCAACCCGGCGCTCGGCTTGCGCATGGGCCAACTCAGCCGCCTCAGCCAAGCGGGCCTGGCGGGCATCACGGCAGCCCAGGCACCCACGGTACGCGAGGCGGCGCGCTGCCTGATTCGCTTCGAAGCCTTGTATGGGTCCAACTATCGCGGCCATTCAAGCTTTCACGAAGACCCGCAGGGAGCCTGGCTGCGCTTTTACTCCATCAGCCCTTACAACAGCTACAACCGTTTCGTAGTGGATTCTATCCTCGCGGGCTGGTTGCAGCAGTTGTCCAGTGTGAGCCCTGCCCCACTGAGCGCCGAACGCATCGACATCGAATTCGAAGCACCCGACTACAGCGCCGCCTACGACGCGCTGGGCGACTGCACAATTCAATTTGGTGCCGAACACAATCAATTGCGCCTGAGCCTGGCCAGCCTCGCCCAACGCAATCCGGAGCACTGCCCGAGCACTTGGCGCCTCTTGCTGAGCTTGTGTGAACAGGAACTGGAGCAGCTGACACGCACCCGCAGCCTGCGTGAACGCATCACTCAGTTACTGGGGCCATTGCTCAATGGTGGCCGGGAACCCGACCTGGAAGAAGTGGCGGCACGCCTGAAGCTGCCCACCTGGACCTTGCGCCGCAAACTCGCCGAAGAAGGCACGCAATTTCGTGCAATCCTCAACGATACCCGTCGCGACCTGGCCATGACTTACATTCGCGATACTGAATTGGCGTTCGGCGAAATCGCCTACCTGCTGGGCTTTGCCTCAGCCGAAGCGTTTCAACGCGCGTTCAAACGCTGGACCAGCCAGACTCCCGGCGAGTTTCGCCGCAGCCACAGGCAATCGGCTTAAAGCAGCAAGCCTTGACGGCTTACAGCTCGGTAGCGTCTTCGGCAGGTTCCAGTGGGTCCAGTTCAAACGCCTGATACTCGAGCAGCTCTTCTTGATAATCGTCCATTTTCGAATCCCCCACAGCTTGTTGAAATTGCGTCTGACCCAGTGATCAGCGACTCCGAGGGTAAGGTGCCCGTGTGAAAGAAAAATGACGCGGGCACAACTCTGCGTCGCCTCTGAATAAAACGTAGCAGGGCATCAGGAATTTATCAGCGGCTTTTTTAATTCAGGCCGCCGAACGGCGGCCTGGCTTGATCTGTATCAATGTTTGCAAATGTTACTGGCCAGTAACCGGCATCGCCTGAATCGGCTCACTTGGCGCAGGCAAATCGCTGGGGTTGGCAGGCGGCGTGATGGTTTGCGCCTCAGGGGCGGGTTCCGAAGCCGGGGCGGTGGTGATCGGTGCGGCCTCAGGCGGCGGTGCTACCGGTTCAGAAGCGGCTGGCGCCACTTCAGCGGCCTTGGGTGCCTCGGCCGCGGGTGCAGGCGCTGCGGCGGCTTCCGGGGCCAATGATGCCGGTACAGCCTTGGGCTCAGGAACGCCCAGATCGGTTTTCGGTTTCTCGGTAATGTGCGCCGCTTCCTTTACTTCCTTGGGCAGGAACAGCTCGACCAAGGCAAAGAAACGCTCGTAGAACTTGGCGGAAGTCACGGTTTCGCTCGCGACCTTGACCATCGAGTCGTCCGACGAACCGATCGGCATCGACACCGACCCCAGCACGCCGACACCAAGACTGGCGGAGTTGTTGGTTTTCTTCAGTGCGTACTGGTCTTGCAAGGCGTTGGCGAACACGGTGGCGTGATGCCCGGCGCTACCATCTTCGGCACAGACCACACTGAAACTGATTTCCATGTGGGTCTCGCCGGTCTGCTGGAAGCTCTTGTGCCCGCTGACCAATTTCGGATCGCTGCTGGTGATGATGTAACCCTGGCTGAGCAAGGCCCGACGAGCGGCTTCACAAGACGCAGAATCGGTCACCGGATAGTTGCGGGAAAATGTTCCGGAGTCGTCGAAATTCTCATGCTCATAGATGGCGGTCTTCTTCGACGAACAACCGGCAGCAGTGGCCAGCAGCAACGCCAGCCCGACAACCCGCATGGGAAATGATTTAAACATTGAACATCCTGAGAAAAACGGTTCGGGGCGTATTGTGCAACAGATCGATGCTTAGCGGCGCAACGATTGTGTCTTAAAACAGTTACAGGTGTGTTGACTCCGATATTTGGCAAACGTCCCGCGCGTTCGTCGTTGCAGATGTAACAAAAAACCCCGACCTTTCGGGGCCGGGGTTTTTGTGAGACTCAACTCAAACCTGGATCAAAAACGCTTGATCTCGGCCTGGCTTTCCAGCTGCTTGCGATAAGCCGCGAAGTCTTGCTGGCCTACACGCGACGCGAGGAAGCGACGGTATTGAGCCTTCTCTTCTTCGGTAGGTGCTGCTGCTTCATTCACGCCATTGAGGCGTACGATCACCAGGCTGCCATCAGGCAGGGTCACGCTGCTGAACGTCGGCTTGTCCTTGCTGGCAGGCTTGGGCATGCGGAACAGCGCTTGCAACACAGCAGGGTCTACCCCTTCCTGAGCGCGGGTCGCCGCTTCAGTCACTTTCCAGGTCTGACCATCGATCGCCTTGTCCAGCGCAGTCTTGCCATCGCGCAGACTGACAATCAACTCCTCAGCCTTGGTCTTGGCAGCAGCACTGGCGTGTTCTTTGGTCAATTGCACTCGAATGGCAGCTGACACTTTTTCCAGCGGCAGTTGCGCAGGCTTGAGGTGTTCCTTGGCACGCAGCACGATTACGGTTTCCGGATCGAGCTCGATGGCGGTGCTGTTTGCACCCTCATCCAACACTTCGGGGCTGAACGCAGCCGTGACTACGGCACGGTTGGCCGCAATGCCTTCACCACCTTCACGGCCGAACGGCGCGGAGGTGTGAACGGTCAACTTCAAGTCCTGCGCTGGCTGGGCCAGATCGGAAGCCTCGAACGAAGCGTCTTCCAGTTGCTTGGTCGCCTCGACGAAACGCTGCTCAACCTGCGCGGCCTTCAGCTCACGGGTCAGCTTGTCTTTCAGGCTGGCGAGCGTCGGCACTTCAGGCGCTTCCACACCCAGCAGCTTGATCAGGTGAAAGCCGAAGTCGGTACGAACCGGCTCGGAAACCTGGTCCTTGTTCAACGAGTACAACGCTTTTTCGAATACAGGATCGTAAACGCCAGGACCGGCATAACCCAGATCACCGCCGTTGTTTGCCGAACCAGGATCCTGCGAGAACTCCTTGGCCAGCGCTTCGAACTTCTCACCCTTGTTCAGGCGTGCCTGGATCTCGTCAATCCTGGTTTTGGCCTGAGCTTCGGTAGTCTTGTCGTTCACTTCGATCAGAATGTGCGCAGCCCGGCGTTGCTCGGACAGGTTCGCGATTTCTTTCTGATACGCCGCTTGCAGGTCTTCGTCCTTGACGCTGACCTGATCAAAGAAAGAAGCCTTCTTCAACTCCAGGTAATCGATGATCACCTGATCCGGCGTCATGAATTCCTTGGCGTGTTCGTCGTAATACGCTTTGACTTCGTCGTCAGTCAGCTTCACCGCTGCCGGGTCGGCCTTGATGTTCAGGGAAGCGAAATCGCGGGTCTGTTTTTCCAGACGGGCGAAGGCCATTACCTGTGCATCCGTGACGAAACCACTGCCCGCCACACCGGCGCGCAATTGACCGATCAGCATTTCCTGAGCCAGCATCTGGCGGAATTGCATACGGCTGTAGCCCAGTTGGCGAATGACCTGATCGAAGCGCTCTGGACTGAACTTGCCATCCACCTGGAATTCAGGGGTTTGCAGGATGACCTGATCCAGGGCCGCTTCGGAGAAAGCGAACTTGGAGCTTTCTGCGCCTTGCAGCAGCAGTTTGCGATCGATCAAGCCTTTGAGAGCCGATTCGCGCAGCATTTTTTCGTCGAGCAAGGAAGCGTCGAAATCCTTGCCCAGCTGTTGCATGAGTTGACGGCGTTGCATATCGACCGCCTGACTCAGCTCGTTCTGGCTGATTTCTTCGCCGTTGACCTTCGCCGCTTCATTCTTGTTGGTCGTGGCCTGAAAAATGGCGTCGAAACCGGTCAAAGCCATCAGTGCAACGATGACCCCGATAATGGTCTTGGCAATCCAGCCTTGTGAATTGTCCCTGATATTCTGCAGCATGCGTCCCCCATAAACGGTTGAACTTCAAAATTAGGCAACCGTGGAGCGTGGGTAGAATCCGGATAGAAGAAAGGCGCATCCGAGGATGCGCCTTCTCGTAACTGGCGGAGCGGACCGATGACTCGAACTGGCGAGCCTCGGTGTCTCGGACCGGCGACCTGCCGACTGGACTACCGCTCCGCTGCCAGGTCAGGCTTGACCCCGACCCGGATAGGCAAAAACCTGAATCAAACTTAGTTGACAGCTTCTTTCAGTGCTTTACCGGCTTTGAAGCCTGGTTTTTTGGCTGCTGCGATTTCCAGTGTCTTACCGGTCTGTGGGTTACGACCAATGCGAGCTGGACGATCAGTTACGGAGAAGGTACCGAAACCAACCAGAACAACAGAGTCGCCAGCCTTGAGAGCGCCAGTGACGGATTCGATTACAGCGTCCAGCGCACGGCCAGCAGCAGCTTTCGGGATATCAGCGGATGCAGCGATAGCATCAATCAGTTCCGACTTGTTCACTCTAAGTCCCCTTATATCTATTTGAGTATGATTCTAAGTTTTTTTGGTGAAAGCAAAAACGAGTGCTGAATGGCCTACAGACACTTAAGAGCCGCTTTATAACAAGGGCTCTAAAAAGCTGTCAAGGAAGCCCCCCAGGCAAATACGTACTAATGCGTGCTAATTCTTTCCTTGGAATCGGACTCGCGTTTTTCATCCTTCGCGACAATCTCCGGAGCCACATCCGGCAAGGGCTCCGGCGCGTATTGCAGCGCAATTTGCAGGACCTCGTCAATCCATTTAACCGGTTTAATCTGTAGATCCTGCTTGATATTGTCAGGAATTTCCTTCAGATCGCGAACATTCTCTTCCGGAATGATCACTGTCTTGATTCCGCCGCGGTGAGCGGCGAGCAGTTTTTCCTTCAAACCACCGATCGCCAACACTTGCCCGCGCAAGGTGATCTCACCGGTCATGGCCACGTCCGCGCGCACAGGAATGCCGGTCAATGCCGATACCAGCGCCGTGCACATGCCTACGCCGGCACTAGGACCGTCTTTAGGCGTAGCCCCTTCCGGCATGTGGATGTGAGTGTCGCGCTTCTCGTGGAAGTCCAGGGGAATGCCCAGGCTCTTGGCACGGCTACGCACGACCGTCAGGGCCGCAGTGATCGATTCGACCATTACGTCACCCAACGATCCGGTTTTGATCAACTGCCCTTTGCCGGGCACGACAGCAGCTTCGATGGTCAACAACTCGCCACCCACCTGGGTCCACGCCAACCCGGTCACTTGACCGATCTGATCCTGTTGCTCTGCCAGGCCGTAACGGAATTTCCGTACGCCGAGGAAGTGCTCCAGATCGTCGGCAGTAACCTTCACCGAGAAGCGTTTTTCCAGCGCATGCTCTTTGACCGCCTTGCGGCAGACTTTGGCAATCTGACGTTCCAGCCCACGCACACCGGCTTCGCGAGTGTAGTAACGAATGATGTCGCGGATCGCTTCGGCGTCAAATTCCAGCTCGCCTTTCTTCAAACCGTTGGCAGTGATCTGCTTCGGCGAAAGATACTTGACGGCGATGTTGATCTTCTCGTCTTCGGTGTAGCCCGGCAGACGGATCACTTCCATCCGATCCAGCAGTGCCGGCGGAATGTTCATCGAGTTCGAGGTGCACAGGAACATCACATCGGACAGGTCGTAGTCGACTTCCAGATAGTGATCGTTGAAGTTGTGGTTCTGCTCCGGATCGAGCACTTCCAGCAACGCCGATGCCGGATCGCCACGCATGTCGCTGCCCATCTTGTCGATCTCGTCGAGCAAGAACAACGGGTTGCGAACGCCGACTTTCGTCATCTTTTGAATCAATCTTCCTGGCATCGAACCGATGTAAGTCCGGCGATGACCACGAATTTCCGCTTCATCGCGTACACCGCCGAGGGCCATGCGCACGAATTTGCGGTTGGTGGCGTGTGCGATCGACTCCGCGAGCGAGGTTTTACCCACGCCTGGAGGGCCGACCAGGCACAACACCGGACCCCGAATCTTCTTCACCCGCTTTTGCACGGCGAGGTATTCGAGGATGCGTTCTTTGACCTCTTCCAGACCGTAATGGTCGGCATCCAGAATGTCTTCTGCACGCGCCAGGTCCAGTCGAACCTTGCTCTGCGCCTTCCACGGCACCTGAACCAGCCAGTCGATGTACGAACGAACCACGGTCGCTTCCGCGGACATTGGCGACATCTGCTTGAGTTTGTTCAGTTCGGCCGTGGCCTTGGCCAGTGCGTCCTTTGGCAAGCCGGCGGCATCGATGCGCTTTTTCAGCTCTTCGACTTCGTTGTGGCCTTCGTCGCTGTCGCCGAGTTCTTTCTGAATGGCCTTCATCTGCTCGTTCAGGTAGTACTCGCGCTGACTGCGCTCCATTTGCTTTTTGACGCGACCACGAATGCGTTTTTCGACTTGCAGCAGGTCGATCTCGGCATCCAGCAACGCCAGAACGTGTTCGACCCGGGCCGACAGATCAATGATTTCGAGAATTTCCTGCTTCTGCTCGATTTTCAGCGCCATGTGCGCGGCCATGGTGTCGACCAGGCGCCCGGGCTCGTCGATGCTGTTGAGCGACGACAGGACTTCAGCCGGGACTTTCTTGCCCAACTGCACATATTGTTCGAACTGCGACAGCAAGCTGCGGACAAACACTTCCGACTCGCGCTCTGGCGCGTCAACTTCGTCGATCAGCGAGACCTCGGCACGGCAATGGCCGTCCACTTCGCTGAAGCGCTCCACAGCGCCCCGCTGCTCGCCTTCGACCAGAACCTTGACAGTGCCGTCAGGCAGCTTGAGCAGCTGCAGGACGGTAGCAATCGTACCCACGCGATAAAGCGCGTCTTCACCGGGATCGTCGTCAGCAGGGTTTCTCTGAGCCAGCAGAAGGATCTGCTTGTCGCCCGTCATCGCGGCCTCGAGGGCTTCGATGGATTTCTCGCGCCCCACGAACAGCGGGATAACCATGTGCGGATACACAACGACATCACGCAATGGCAGGAGAGGCAATTCGATGGTTGTCTTCATGATTTCGCCTCTACGGCGGCCATAAGGCCGGAAACAGATGGAAGTAAGCTTGAAACCAAGATGGGGGCAGCCTTGAAAAAAAACAAGCACAAAGACTGTGTAATAACATGCAAAAAGCAAAGGGGCCCGAAGGCCCCTTCTTTGTACCGGCTGCGTGACGCTTAGGCGTCTGGCGCGGCCTTGGCAGCAGGCTCACTGTTTTCATAGATATACAGTGGCTTGGACTTGCCTTCTATAACGCTTTCATCGATCACTACTTTACTCACCTCGGACTGCGAGGGGATTTCATACATAGTGTCGAGCAACACACCTTCGAGAATCGAGCGCAAACCACGAGCGCCGGTCTTGCGTTCCAGTGCGCGCTTGGCAACAGACTTCAGCGCGTCGGTACGGAACTCCAGGTCTACACCTTCCATCTCGAACAGCTTGGCGTATTGCTTGGTCAGAGCGTTCTTCGGCTCGGTGAGGATCTGCATCAACGCAGCCTCATCCAGCTCATCCAGCGTAGCGAGAACCGGCAGACGGCCGACGAATTCCGGGATCAGGCCGAACTTGACCAGATCGTCAGGCTCGACTTCACGCAGGGATTCACCAACCTTCTTGCCTTCTTCCTTGCTGCGCACTTCGGCGTTGAAACCGATGCCGCCCTTGGTGGAACGGTTTTGAATAACCTTTTCCAGACCGGAGAACGCACCACCGCAGATGAACAGGATGTTACGAGTGTCAACCTGCAGGAATTCCTGCTGCGGATGCTTGCGACCACCTTGCGGCGGAACGGAAGCGACCGTGCCTTCGATCAACTTGAGCAGGGCCTGCTGCACGCCTTCACCGGAAACGTCCCGGGTGATCGACGGGTTGTCAGACTTGCGCGAGATCTTGTCGATTTCGTCGATGTAGACAATGCCCATCTGGGCCTTTTCCACGTCGTAATCGCACTTCTGCAACAGCTTCTGAATGATGTTCTCGACATCTTCACCCACGTAACCCGCCTCGGTGAGGGTGGTTGCGTCGGCGATGGTGAACGGAACGTTCAGCAAGCGGGCCAGTGTTTCGGCAAGCAGGGTTTTACCCGAGCCTGTCGGGCCGATCAGCAAGATGTTGCTTTTGCCGAGTTCGACGTCGTCATTCTTTTTGTCACGCTGGTTCAGGCGCTTGTAGTGGTTGTACACCGCTACGGCCAGAACCTTTTTCGCACGCTCCTGACCAATCACATACTGATCAAGGATGCCGCTGATTTCTTTAGGCGAAGGCAATTTATGCGCGCTGCTTTCGGCCTGTGCTTCCTGCACCTCCTCGCGGATGATGTCATTGCACAGGTCGACGCACTCGTCGCAGATAAAGACCGAGGGGCCGGCAATCAATTTGCGCACTTCATGCTGGCTTTTGCCACAGAAGGAGCAATAGAGCAGCTTGCCGTTGTCCTCGCCGTTGCGGGTGTCAGTCATTCGTTCGATCCAAATCCGATAGGCTTGCAACACAAGATGAAGGCTATTGCGGGCTTTTTCAAGCCCGCCGCTGATCAGACGCGCCGACCAAGCCTATTTTGAGCTGCTTATTTTTAAGCTGGGCGCTGGTTGATCACTTCATCGATCAAACCGTATTCCTTCGCAGCTTCTGCACTCATGAAGTTGTCGCGGTTGGTATCGCGCTCGATTTCTTCCAGAGTGCGACCGCTATGCTTGGCCATCAGCGTGTTCAGACGCTCGCGGATGAAGAGGATTTCCTTGGCATGGATTTCGATATCCGAAGCCTGGCCCTGGAAACCGCCCAGTGGCTGGTGAATCATCACACGCGAGTTCGGCAGGCAGTAACGCTTGCCTGGTGCACCGGCCGTCAGCAGGAACGCGCCCATGCTGCACGCTTGACCGATACAGGTGGTCGATACGTTGGGTTTGATGAACTGCATGGTGTCGTAGATCGACATGCCCGCTGTCACCGAACCGCCCGGGGAGTTGATATAGAGATGGATGTCCTTGTCCGGGTTTTCCGCTTCAAGGAACAGCAGTTGCGCACAGATCAGGTTGGCCATGTAGTCCTCTACCGGGCCAACCAGAAAAATCACTCGCTCCTTGAGGAGGCGCGAGTAGATATCGTAGGCGCGCTCGCCACGAGCGGACTGCTCGACAACCATCGGGACCAGACCGCCTGCGGCCTGGATATCAGAGTTCTGCTGAATATACGAATTACGGAACATGCTCTGCAGTCACTCCCAAATAGTTATGTCTTGAATACGCATAAGCCAGCTCGAGAGCTGGCTTATGGTGTGTGCTTCTTAGCGCAAAAACAATCAGTCGGCTTGTGGAGCTTCTACCGGCTTGACCGCTTCTTCGTAAGAGACCGATTTTTCGGTCACGCTAGCTTTCTGCAGAACAGTATCCACAACTTGCTCTTCCAGCACAACCGAACGAACTTCGTTCAGTTGCTGGTCGTTCTTGTAGTACCAGGACACAACTTGCTCAGGCTCCTGGTAAGCAGAAGCCATCTCCTGAATCATTTCGCGAACGCGAGCTTCGTCAGGCTTGAGGTCGAATTGCTTGACCACTTCAGCCACGATCAGACCCAGCACCACACGGCGCTTGGCTTGTTCTTCGAACAGCTCGGCAGGCAGTTGGTCAGGCTTGATGTTGCCGCCGAACTGCTGAACAGCCTGCACGCGCAGACGGTCAACTTCGTTGGACAGCAGAGCCTTCGGCACTTCGATCGGGTTGGTGGCCAGCAGACCATCCATTACCTGATTCTTGACCTTGGATTTGATCGCCTGACGCAGCTCACGCTCCATGTTCTTGCGAACTTCGGCGCGGAAGCCTTCCAGACCGGTTTCCTTGATGCCGAATTGAGCGAAGAACTCTTCGGTCAGCTCTGGCAGTTTTGGCTCGGAAACAGTGTTCACGGTCACGGTGAACTCAGCGGCTTTGCCAGCCAGGTCGAGGTTCTGGTAATCCTCAGGGAAGGTCAGGTTCAGAACACGCTCTTCGCCAGCTTTAGCGCCAACCAGGCCGTCTTCGAAGCCAGGGATCATGCGGCCGGAACCCAGAACCAGCTGAGTACCTTTGGCGGAACCGCCAGCGAACACTTCACCGTCGACCTTGCCAACGAAATCGATGTTCAGCTGGTCTTCGTTCTGGGCAGCACGATCGGCCACTTCGAAACGGGTGTTCTGCTTGCGCAGGATGTCCAGCATCTTGTCCAGATCGGCATCAGCCACGTCAGCGCTCAGGCGCTCTACGGTGATACCTTCGAAACCGGCAACGGTGAACTCAGGGAACACTTCGAAAACTGCGACGTATTCCAGGTCCTTGCCCGCTTCCAGGGATTTCGGCTCGATCGAAGGCGAACCCGCCGGGTTCAGCTTTTGCTCGACAACAGCCTCGTAGAAGGAAGACTGGATGACGTCGCCTACAGCTTCCTGGCGAGCTTCGGCGCCAAAACGACGCTTGATTTCGCTCATTGGCACTTTGCCTGGACGGAAGCCAGCAATCTTGGCCTTTTGGGCAGTCTGCTGCAGACGCTTGTTGACCTGAGTCTCGATGCGCTCAGCCGGCACGGTGATGCTCATGCGGCGCTCAAGAGCAGAAGTATTTTCAACAGAAACTTGCATGGATATTCCTCGTTGCACAGACGTTAGCCGGCCGTTTCCGACCCCAGAATCAAGGGCATGCATTCTAGTGGGTCAAACTCAAGAAGTCACCCCACTGAAAACGGGTAAAAAAACAGCAGGCAATTTATAGGTGCGAAGGCACGGATGCACTTCGCTCCGGTGGCAAATACAACCAATCACGCCAGGGCTCTGCACCAACCCTTCCTTATATAGAAGCGGTACCAGGCATCTCCCCGACAGCCAACCCGGCGAGCAAGGCCGGTGGGCAGCACGGCATCATCGAGTAACATAAATACGACGAAACGCCCTGCCCTGCGACCCAGTACCTGCAGCCGCTGAAAACTCGATCTTCTGAAACAAAAAAGGCGCCAGACTATTAATCTGGCGCCTTTCGGAATATGGGGTGGACGATGGGGATCGAACCCACGACAACGGGAGTCACAATCCCGTGCTCTACCAACTGAGCTACGCCCACCATATTGCGTAACAAAGAAGCCAAACAACTTCTTTGCTGAACTTCAATCCTGCCAATCGACATGATCGAAGCTTTATTTGGTGCGGATGAAGAGACTCGAACTCTTACGCCTCGCGGCGCTGGAACCTAAATCCAGTGTGTCTACCAATTCCACCACATCCGCGGAGTGAAGCTTTTAAAGCAAAGGCGCCAGACTGTTAATCTGGCGCCTTTCGAAATATGGGGTGGACGATGGGGATCGAACCCACGACAACGGGAGTCACAATCCCGTGCTCTACCAACTGAGCTACGCCCACCATATTGCGCTACTTGTGCCAAAGCTGCCTAATGGCGCACCCGGCAGGACTCGAACCTGCGACCATCCGCTTAGAAGGCGGATGCTCTATCCAGCTGAGCTACGGGCGCCTTGTTAGCTGTACCCTTGAAGGACTACAAACTAAGTGCTTTTCAGCCTTGCAGAACCTTGATTCCGCTCGGCCTTCTCAACCAGTGCTAGGCTGTGCCCGACAAGTGCGACGAATAGTATAGAGCGCCCTAAAGGTCGTCAAATCCTTTTTAAAAAAAATTCATTTAATTAAAGGGGTTAGAGGAATTTGCAGACCAAGCGCCTTTGCCCTCACCGCATGACATGCGAGAATGCGTTCTCTTTTTTTCCCCTCTCGATGGTTAATCACGCGCAATGACTGCACAACTAATCGACGGCAAATCGATCGCCGCCAGCCTGCGCCAGCAGATCGCCCAACGTGTCACCGAGCGTCGCCAGCAAGGCCTGCGCACGCCGGGCCTCGCGGTGATCCTGGTCGGCAGCGATCCTGCCTCTCAGGTTTATGTCTCGCACAAGCGTAAAGACTGTGAAGAGGTCGGCTTCCTTTCCCAGGCTTACGACCTGCCTTCCGAAACCACTCAAGAAGCACTGGCCGATCTGATCGATCGCCTGAATGACGATCCCGCCATTGATGGCGTCCTGTTGCAGCTTCCTCTGCCTGAACACCTGGACGCGTCCAAACTGCTGGAGCGCATTCGTCCGGACAAAGACGTCGACGGCTTCCATCCCTACAACGTCGGCCGCCTTGCCCAGCGCATTCCACTGCTGCGCCCGTGCACGCCAAAAGGCATCATGACCCTGCTGGAAAGCACCGGTGCCGATCTGTACGGAATGAATGCCGTGGTCGTCGGTGCATCCAACATTGTTGGCCGCCCGATGGCGATGGAGTTGCTGCTGGCCGGTTGCACCGTGACCGTCACCCACCGATTCACCAAGGATCTGGCTGGCCACGTCGGTCGCGCCGATCTCGTCGTCGTTGCCGCTGGCAAGCCCGGCCTGGTCAAGGGTGAGTGGATCAAGGAAGGCGCGATCGTGATCGACGTCGGCATCAACCGCCAGGAAGACGGCAAGCTGGTTGGCGACGTGATCTACGAAACCGCCCTGCCCCGCGCCGGCTGGATCACTCCGGTACCCGGCGGCGTCGGTCCGATGACCCGCGCCTGCCTGCTGGAAAACACCCTGTACGCAGCCGAAACCCTGCACAGCTAAGCCTCGCTGCATAGATGACCGGCAACACAAGGAACCCCGCCCATGGCGGGGTTCTTTTTTGCCTGCGCAGCAGCTTCGACCATCCGCCGGAAAATAACTTTTTTTTCATGTTTTCCGGGACTTTCACCTGGTACTTGAACAACCATCGACAGTTATTCAGCCATACTCCAGAATGTCGCGCTTTTCGAGAAATAGCCCGTTACAACACGGCATATCAACACTTTATGAGTCTGCCAGCGTGAAAATCCGTCTTTCCATCCTGAGCCTATTTTTTGCAGTTACAGGGACTTTCATCACGCCAATCGCCAGCGCTGGCGAAACCACTGCAGCGCCTCGATCCACCTCGCAACTCAAACTCGCTTCCGGCAGCTCTTTACTGCTGGATATCCAGACCAACAAAGTCATCTACGCCAGCAACCCCGACGTTGTCGTGCCCATCGCTTCCGTCAGCAAACTGATGACCGGCCTGGTCGTGGTGGAAGCCCGGCAGAACATGGACGAGTACATCAACATCAACATCAGCGACACGCCAGAAATGAAGGGTGTGTATTCCCGGGTAAAACTCAAGAGCGAGTTGCCACGCCGGGAAATGCTGCTGATTGCCCTGATGTCGTCGGAAAACCGCGCCGCCGCGAGCCTCGCCCACCATTATCCGGGTGGTTACGCCGCGTTTATTGCGGCGATGAATGCCAAAGCCCGGGCCCTGGGCATGACCAATACCCATTTCGTCGAGCCAACAGGTCTCTCCCCGCGCAACGTTTCGACCGCACGTGATTTGAGCAAACTGCTGATCGCCGCGCACAAGTATCCGCTGCTGACCGAGTTGAGCACGACCAAGGAAAAAACCGTTACGTTCCGCAAACCCGTCTACAGCCTGGGCTTTCGCAACACCGACCATTTGGTCCGCAAGCCGGACTGGGACATCCAGCTGACAAAGACCGGTTTCACCAACGCAGCAGGTCACTGTCTGGTGCTCGTAACTCGGATGAGCAACCGCCCGGTGGCCCTGGTCATACTCGACGCCTATGGCAAATACACCCACTTTGCCGATGCCACGCGCATGCGTAATTGGGTTGAGAGTGGAAAAAGCGCGGACGTGCCTTCGGTTGCCCTGCAATACAAAGCGGATAAAAACCTGAAGCAACGTCAGAGCGGTGTCGTCGAAGCTTCAAAGTAAATACTGACAACCGCAAGCAAAAGCCCCGAATATTCGGGGCTTTTTTCTTCAATCGTTGGGCAGCGGCATCTGGTCGTCATCCGGAATGCCATCGCCTTTGCTTGGGTCTCGCCAGCTCTGGGGATGCTCGGTTGGCGCCACCGTCGGCCGAGCCAGCGGATCGCGCATCGGGCTATCCGGATCCAGTACGGGATCGATGTCCTCTTGCGGTGTAGTGGGAACGGTTTCCGGGCGTTTATCGTTGAAACTCGAATCAGTGGACATACACACCTCCATCAGACCTGAGGTTTCAGGTCACCGAGTGGATCGTAGGGCTTTGCGGGAGCCTTAGGGTCATCGCCCGGCTTCACGTCTTTAGGCGCCTTGGCCGGTCCGATGGGATCGACCTGAGGGTCGGCGAGGTCAGGAGAATCGGGGTCGAAGCCCAGCTCATCGCCGGACGAATGCTCAGACGAATGCGGGCCAGCGGGAGTATTGGAATGTGCCATGAGCGCCTCCTGATCGCGGCCCGAAAAGACGGGCCTTGATAGTCAGAGGATACCGCTGCGCAGGGGTGCCCGGCAGATGACGAACGGGCTTAATGGGCGCCCAAGGCTTTTTTGGCTTTTGCCGCCGCCTGCTCCTGGCCGGCCTGGGCGAGATCGTTTGCCGCCTTCAGCCAGCGCTGCTGGTCGACGTCGGCGGGAATCTGCGTTGGCGCCTGAATCAACACCGCCCAGCCACCCGCATCCTTGAATGCCGATTCGAACGAACCGAAGCTCATCAGCAGCCGCTGATCCATCCCGGCTCGCAGTAATACAGTCTGCTTCTGCCGGTTGTACCCCGTGAGAATGGCATAACGCGGCTCGGACCAAAGCGCCGAACCTTCGGTAAACCGCACCATGACCGGATACCCGGCCGCCACCTGAGTCAGCAAGGCTGGCAGGTTGCTGTCCAGCGGATAGACCATCATCCCGTACTCGCGGGCGAGGTTTTGCATGTTCTGTTGCAATTGGGCTTCGGCGCCCGGCAGACGCAGCGGTTTATCCAGCAGGCCCGGAGTGATCACGATGCCTTGCTGGGACAACATGCTCGCCAGCACCTGCGGCCCGCTTTGATTGGCCACGCCCTTGTAGAAGCGACCACTGAGCTCCACCCGTTCCGGCAGACGCTTGATTTGTGGTGCCACGCTCCCCGCGCAGCCCGCCAGACCGGCGACACAACCCACGATGACCGCCACTGAAAGCATTCGAGAAATTACCCGCACCATCATCACTCTCTTGTTCAGACGCCAGGCAATCCGCTTCCCGGCTTGGCCGTCGATCATAGGACGCCACGGAGCATCGGTATAGCCTTAACCGGTAGTTGGCTGGTTTGCATAGAGCGAACTGGTTGATGGCTGTCGACCTTCGGTCAATAGCCTGAAACACGACAGCGACTAGACTGTCACTTGCATAGCGTGTCCGCCCGCTGCAGGGCAAAGAGGAGGCATCGATGAGCCTGATTATGACAATCGTGATGTTGATCAGCGGCTGGTTGGCCGTAGCCGCCGCCATGTTATGGGGCGTTCTGCGCGTTACCCGCCGGCACCATCCCTCAGCTCATTCAGCACCCGCGCCGAAAGCCGAAGAACCAGCCGCACACCACGTCACCGCGCACTGACGCCTACCGGATAAAAAAAAGGCCGCCTGGACTCTCTTGAGTTCAGGCGGCCGTTCATTTAGCGAAGATTAAGCTTCAGCAGCTACACGCTTCTGTCTCGCCCGGCGAGACATCATGTTCAGCACTTCGATAGCAGCCGAGAATGCCATGGCGGCATAAACGTAGCCTTTCGGTACATGGGCGCCGAAACCTTCGGCGATCAGCGTCATGCCGATCATGATCAGGAAGCCCAGGGCCAGCATGACCACAGTCGGGTTGTCGTTGATGAACTTGGCCAGTGGATCAGCCGCCAGCAACATCACCAGTACCGACACCACGACCGCAATGATCATGATCGGCAAATGCTCGGTCATGCCGACGGCGGTAATGATGCTGTCGATAGAGAACACCATGTCCAGCATCAGAATCTGACCAATGGCCGCGGCAAAGCCCAGGGTCACGGTCGAGGTTGCCGACTTCGGATCTTCCGGCGCCGGGTCCATGCTGTGATGGATCTCGGTGGTTGCCTTCCACAGCAGGAACAAGCCACCAGCAATCAGGATCATGTCTTTCCAGGAGAACGCATGGCCGAGAATTTCAATGACCGGCGCGGTCAACTGGACAATGAATGCGATGGTGCTGAGCAAGCCCAAGCGCAGGATCAGCGCCATGCCGATACCGATGCGCCGCGCTTTCTGCCGATGCTGCTCGGGCAGTTTGTTGGTCAGGATCGAGATGAAGATCAGGTTATCGATGCCGAGCACGATTTCCATCACCACCAGGGTGGCCAGGGCAACCCAGGCAGTGGGGCTGGCGGCTAGTTGTAAAAGGTATTCCATGGGTCAGTCCTGGCTCGCTGTAAGACGGTTTAGATTTCCTGGGAAGAAGATTCGGTTTTTTCCGATTCTTTTTCTGATTCTTTTTTGCTGATCAGTCCGCCAGTGGCGTCACTGAGCGCCTGTTCGGCGGCTTTGTGGGTATCGTCTATGGCCTGCTTGGCGCTTTCCGCCGCCTTACCCATCAATTGCTGAGCGCTTTTTTCCGCCTGGTCGCAACCGGCCAACACCAGTAAAGATGAGATCAACAACACCGTAGCTTTGAATTTCATGATGCTTCCCTCGATAGAACGAACGGGACCGAAACGATGGCCCGTTGATAGCGAGGCATTCTAGGGAGATGAATACTTCAGGAAAATTCGTTTTTTTACCGGCTATACTTCGGTTTTTGCGAACTATGAAAACGACATGCTCAACTATCGGCAATTACATTACTTCTGGGTCGTGGCCAAGACCGGCAGCATCGTTCGCGCCTGCGAACAACTGAACCTGACGCCACAGACCATCAGCGGGCAAATTTCCCTGCTCGAACAAACGTACGGAATCGAACTGTTTCGCCGGGTCGGAAGGCAACTGGAACTCACCGAAGCCGGGCGGCAGACCCTGCCCTACGCCGAGCAAATGTTTCAGCTGGGCGGTGAGCTGGAGCTGATGCTGCGTGCGCAGCCCAATGAACAGCAGATTCTGTTCCGGGTCGGCGTCGCCGATGTAGTGCCCAAATCCATCGTCTATCGGCTGATTGCGCCAACCATGGAATTGAGTGAACCGCTACGCATTACCTGTCGCGAGGACAAACTGGAGCGCCTGCTTGCCGACCTCGCGATCCAGCGCCTGGACCTGGTGATATCCGACAGCCCGATGCCGTCGCACCTGGATATCAAGGGCTACAGCCAGAAACTCGGTGAATGCGGGATCAGTTTTTTTGCCACCCCTGAGCTCGCGGCACAATATGGCCAGGATTTCCCCCGCAGCCTGCATGGCGCGCCTTTGCTGATTCCGGGACCGGAAACCGTGGTCCGCAGCCGTTTGCAACGCTGGTTCGCCGAACAGCAAATTCAGCCGCAAATTGTCGGCGAGTTCGACGACAGCGCGTTGATGCAGGCCTTTGGTCAATCCGGCAGCGGGATTTTCATCGGCCCGAGCGTGATCGCCGATGAAGTGAAACGCCAGTGCGGCGTGGAAGTGATTGGCCAGACCGACGCGGTGAGCGAGTCGTTCTACGCCATTTCGGTGGAACGCAAGGTCAAGCACCCCGGCATTGTCGCCATTACCGAAGGTGCCCGACGCGAGTTGTTTACGGCGCTGTGACCACTTCCCGGGGCTTGAAGGTCATCAGGGCGATGGCCAACAGGATCGATGCCAGGATAAAAGCCGCCGCGGCAAAACCAAGGCCTTGCAGGCCTACACTGTCGATCACCCGGCCGCCGATCATGGCGCCCAGGCCAATACCGAGGTTGGCCCCGGCAATGTTCAGCGACGCGGCGAACGCCGGCGCCTGCGGTGCCGCCTTCATCAAACGCACATGGCTGACCAGGAACATCGCCGCCTGCGTCACGCCCCAGATGCCCATCGCCGCCGCCAGCCCCACGGGCGAATGAATGTTCGGCACCAGCGCCACCAGCCCGGCGATCATGAATGCGCAAAACATCATCGACGCCATCAGCGGATGACGGTCTACCGCGCGACCACCCAGCGAATTGCCGATCAACCCGACCGCGCCGAAACCCATCAGGCACCAGCCAACCACGGTGCCGTTGAAGCCGGCCAGGCGCTCGAGGATGTCCGCCAGATAGGTATAAGCAGTGAACATGCCGCTGAACACAATCACCGACAACAACACGTGACCGATCATCAACGGGCTGCGCAGGATCTTGAACTGCGATAGAAAACTCACCTGATGTTGATGCAGGCTGGTTTTTGGCAAATAGATAAACAGCAACAACGCCTTGGCAAACGCGATGACAGCCAGGATCGCGAAAGCACTGCGCCAGCCGAAGGCATCGGAAATCAGTGTGCCCACGGGTATGCCGAACACCGTGGCGCAGACAATACCGAAGCCGATCTTGGCAATGGCCCGTCCCGCGTAGTCCGGCCCGACAATATCGACCGCTGTTTCACTGGCCAGGGCCCAGAACACCGGCAACCCCAGCGCCGGGATCAGCCGCGCGAACGCCATGACCCAGATATTCGGCGCCAGTGCCGCCAGTGTGTTGGCCAGACCAAACATGATCAACACCGAAATAAACAGCTTGCGCCGCTCGAAGCGCGCGAAGTACGCCGTCAGAAATGGGCCGAAGGCAGCAACAGTGAAAGCGAACAGCGTCACCAGCAGACCCGCTTGCGGGATGCTGACGCCTAGATCACGGGCGATGGCCGGCAACAGGCCGACGATGACGAACTCCGTGGTCAGCACCGTGAACCCGGCGGCAGACAACAGAAGGATGGGCAACAGCATGCAAAACTCCAGAAAACGAGAACACCAGCGATAGCCCGAAGGCTCACTGGCAATATGAAAATGAGGATGGCGAATCTTAACAGAGTGCTTGCGGATGCGGTTGCACGAACCTGCAATTCGCGTTGAATGCCGGGGTGGCAGTTCGTCACAGGTCTGAAGGATCGCACCTACGCTGTGATAAAGTCCGCGCCCTGAAAAATGTACACCCTGTGGTGAATGTCCGGTCGGTTAGTCGAGACACCCATGGCGAGGGAGCTTGCTCCCTCGCCACAGGAATCAACGCTGGCATTTGCCCTGTGTTTCCTTCTCGGTTTCCTGCCTGCGGCCTGCCCTGTTTGTTGCCGCAAACCTGCGAAACCATGCATTAATAAAAATCAGAGATGCTGTTTTATGACTGCTTCATCCCCTTCTCTATTACACCGCATTAAACGCTTGAGCCTGGTCACGCAGATCGTGATCGGCCTGATCGCCGGTATTACCCTGGCGCTGCTTGCCCCCGACGCGGCGAAATCCACGGCGTTCATTGGCAAAGTGTTTGTCTCGGCACTGAAAGCCGTCGCACCGATTCTGGTGTTCATACTGGTGATGGCGTCCATCGCCAACCACAAGCACGGCCAGGAAACCCATATCCGACCGATTCTGTTCCTGTATCTACTGGGGACGTTCGCCGCTGCAGTGGTCGCGGTGATTGCCAGCATGATGTTCCCGTCCAGCCTTGTGCTGTCGACGCAGGACGTGGCGGTGACAGCGCCGGGCGGCATTGGCGAAGTGCTGCAAAGCCTGCTGTTGAGTGTGGTGGATAACCCGATCAGTGCGCTGATGAATGCCAACTTCATCGGCATCCTGGCCTGGGCCATCGGCATGGGTATCGCCATCCGCCATGCGGGCGACACGACGCGTGAAGTGCTGGGCGACCTGTCCAACGGCGTGACGGTTATCGTGCGGCTGGTCATCAGCTTCGCGCCGCTGGGGATTTTCGGCCTGGTGGCTTCGACCCTGGCGACGTCGGGTTTTGGTGCCTTGATCGGCTACGCGCATCTGTTGGCCGTGCTGCTGGGTTGCATGTTGTTCGTGGCGCTGGTGATGAACCCGCTCATCGTGTTCTGGAAACTGCGCCGCAACCCGTATCCGCTGGTACTGACCTGCTTGCGCGAGAGCGGCATCACCGCATTCTTCACCCGCAGTTCGGCAGCGAACATTCCGGTCAACCTGGAGTTGAGCAAGCGTCTGGGCCTGCACGAAGACACCTACTCGGTGTCGATCCCTTTGGGTGCGACCATCAACATGGCCGGTGCTGCGATCACTATCACCGTACTGACGTTGGCGGCCGTGCACACACTGGGGATCACCGTGGATATCCCGACTGCGATCCTGCTCAGCGTCGTCGCGGCAATCTGCGCCTGCGGCGCTTCGGGTGTGGCGGGTGGTTCGCTGTTGCTGATTCCACTGGCGTGCAGCCTGTTCGGCATTCCAAGCGAAATCGCCATGCAGGTGGTAGCCGTTGGTTTCATTATTGGTGTGTTGCAGGATTCGGCGGAGACCGCTCTGAATTCTTCCACTGATGTGCTGTTCACGGCGGCGGCTTGCCTGGGTGAAGAGCAGAAAGCCGAACGGCTGGCGTAGTACATCGCCACTCCCACAGCAGATCGCTTGCCCATGAAAAAGCCCCCGCAGCCAAAGGCTCCGGGGGCTTTTTTACATCTGGACGGTTTAGAACGCGCCCATGTAATCGCGCTTGCCCACTTCCACACCGTTGTGGCGCAACAGCGCATAAGTGGTGGTGACGTGGAAGAAGAACTGCGGCAGGCCGTAGGTCAGCAGGTAAGCCTGGCCAGAAAAACGCTTTTCTTTCGGCGTGCCAGGACGGGTGACGATCTCGATGCCTTCCTTGCCATTGATCTGCTCAGGCGTGAACTCGCCGATGTAGGCCAGAACCTTGGTGATCAGCGCTTGCAGCTCGGCGAAACTGGTTTCGGTGTCGTCGTACTTCGGCACTTCAACCTCGGCCAGACGCGAAGAAACGCCCTTGGCGAAATCGACGGCGATTTGCACCTGGCGCACCAGCGGGAACATGTCCGGGTACAGGCGGGCTTGCAGGAAGGCGTTCGGGTCGATGTTCTTGGCGGTGGCGTGGGCCTCGGCTTTTTTCAGTACATCGCTCAGGGCGTTGAGCATTTGCTGGAAAACAGGAACGGAGGCGTCGTACAGGGAAATGGTCATGGCAGTCTCGCGTGATGACAGGAGGAAACGTGGGGCCGATTATAGCCATGCGCGACCGTCCTGCGGCTTGTCTTTTATCCTGCAAGGATTAGGCTAGGCTGCTTCGATGGCACAGGGAAAAGCGCGATGAGCACTGAACAAGAACAGACCTTTGACGAACCACGCCTGAACGGCACGGAAATCCGCATTCTGGGTTCGTTGATCGAGAAACAGGCCACCAGCCCGGAAACCTATCCGCTTACCCTCAATGCCCTGGTGATTGCCTGCAACCAGAAAACCAGCCGCGAACCGGTGATGAACCTCACTCCCGGCCAGGTTGGGCAGAGCCTGCGTGCACTTGAAGGACGCGGTTTCACCAAACTGGTGATGGGCAGCCGCGCAGATCGCTGGGAACACAAAGTCGACAAGGCGTTGGAGTTGGTGCCGCCTCAGGTGATTCTGACCGGGCTGATGTTTTTGCGCGGACCGCAGACAGTCAACGAACTGCTGACCCGCAGTGGTCGCATGCATGAGTTTGAAGATGCCGAACAGGTGGTGCATCAGCTCGAGCGCTTGATTGCGCGAGGGCTGGCGGTGCTGATTCCGCGACAGGCGGGGCAGCGCGAAGACCGTTATACCCATGCGCTGGGCGATCCGGCGGATATCGAGGCGATTCTCGCGGCGCGGCAGAACCCGTCGGAACGCGGCGCCGGCAGCGGTGTTTCGGTTGAGCGGATAGAGGAGCTGGAGGCGCGGATTGCGGCGCTGGAAGAGCGGCTGGCGCGGCTGGAATAACCGATCGGCTGGTCACCTTGGTGTTGGATTTAGCGCCGTCATCGCCAGCAGGCTGGCTCCCACATTGAAATGCATTCCATTGTGGGATCACAGCTAGCCTGCTGACGATGTGGCCGGTTCAAACAACAAGAGAACAGGGTTTATCAACCCCGCGCAAACGCCACCGCTTTCTGAAACTGTTCCTCTGTCGGGCGAACGCCGGTGTACAGCACAAACTGCTCCAAGGCCTGGATTGCAATCACTTCCAGCCCGGTAATGACCTTCTTGCCCTCGGCACGCGCCCGCACGATCAGCGGGGTTTCCGACGGTATCGCCACCACATCGAAGACGATATCCGCAGCCTTGATGACTTCGACGTCGAAGGCCAATTTACCGGCTTCTGCCCCGCCATCCATGCCCACCGGGGTTACGTTGACCAGCATCTGCGGACGACGGGTACCCAGGTCCGCTTGCCATTCATAACCCAGGGATTGGGCCAAAGCGCGGCCGGCGCGTTCGTTACGGGCCACGATCAAGCCGTTTTTGTAACCACCGTCACGCAGGGCACTGGCAACAGCCTTGGCCATGCCACCGCTGCCGCGCAGCGCAAATGAAGTGTCCTTGGGCACTTCGTGGGTTTGCAGCAGTTGGGCCACGGCAATGTAATCAGTGTTGTAGGCCTTGAGATGGCCGTCGGTGTTAACGATGGTGTTGATCGATTGAATGGCGGCGGCGGAAGCGTCCATTTCATCGACCAAGGCAATACAGGCTTCCTTGAACGGCATGGACACGCCACACCCGCGAATGCCCAGCGCACGAATACCGCCCACGGCACCCGGCAGATCCTGACTGCTGAACGCCTTGTAATAGAAATTCAACCCCAACTGCTCATACAGATGATTGTGAAATCGCAGGCCAAAGTTGCCGGGGCGCCCGGAAAGTGACATGCACAACTGAGTGTCTCGATTGGGGTTCATCTGCATGAAGATCTCCTTCTAACGCACTTTCAGATGGACGGGATTAGCCAGCCCAAGTGTTCTGATCAATGATAATTGCGTACCTGTCGGCGGCACCTGCAACCGTCAGAAAACCGGTACAGACCTTACACAAAATTTACCCTGCGGCTGTGCTGATTTTCAAAAAAACGCTGTCTTAGAAGTATCCCCGCGACAAACCTTGAGTCTATTGCAGACACAAGCGCCGGGGCGAAGAAGCGAGGAACTATCATGATCCGTACAATCCCCACAGTGGCCTTGCTGATCGGCGCTCTGACTATCGCCGGGCAGGCAGAGGCGCATGGCGGTGGCGGCGGCGGTTGGGAAGGCCCGGCGGTATTTGGCGCGATCGTGGGCACGGCCATCGTTGGCTCGGCCATCATCAACAGCAACCGACCGGTGTACGTCGCGCCGCAACCGGTCTATGCCCAGCCGGCCCCGGTCTATTACGCACCGCCACCGCCTCCGGTCTACTACCAACCGGCTCCAGTGTACGTGCAACAGCCGATCTACTACCGTCCGGCGCCGGTCTATTACGGGCCACCCCGTGGCTATTACGGCCCACCCCGCGGTTACTATCGCCCCCGTTACGGTCACTACTGACTGGTTCATCAAGCCCCGCAGTGACGGCTAGATGCTGTTCACTTAAAGCATCCTGTGGCGAGGGAGCTCGTCTTTGAGTGAGCAGTATTGCGCTGTGATAGCGGGGCTTTTTTGGCCCGTTGTTTCGTCCTGAACAACGCTTTCACCTTCTGACTTATCATCAGGCTGGTCTGAATAAATCTCGCCGAGGTCGCTCTCGGGACAGCGGGCCGGGCATAAATGGGCAACAGTGTCGCGACACTGTTTCTGCCGCGCGGCAGCCAACGGTCATATTTATGTCATGTCAGGTCTGCAAGCTCGGACCTGTCCGTCAAGAACAGGTTGATAACAACAAGGACGACCTCATGCCAACGCAAAATCCGCACCGCATTGTCGGCCTGTGCACTTCAAGCAAGGTGTACAACGCGCTGACCGAACTCAAGCACCTGGAAGGTCATCGCAGCGCCAAGTTCCTTTCGCTGCTGACGCAAAACCTGGTGCGCAAAGGCCTGCTCAATGAGCAGGAAGTGGTGCACATGCTCGACCAGGTCGTCGATTGAGCGACAGCGGGTCAATTGCCCTCACTCGCATCAATGACCACTATCGAAAACGGTGATTGTTCGTAAAAACCTGCGCCACGTAAGGTAGCCCCATAGATTGATGGAGGTTACTTATGATGTCTCAAGTTCAGATCATGTCCGTTATCGGCAGCGCCGTCCCTGCACCGCTCAGAGCGCTGGGCATGCTTGCCTGCTGGTATCTCGTCCAGGATGGCGAACAAATCAGCGGCCCGCTCACCTCACTGCCCGATGCCCAGGCGCTGTCGCAGCAAATCAGTGCTGGCCAGCAAGGCAAGCTCAACGCCTAAGGCAACTGAACCCGCGGCTTGGTCTCGATGAAAATCGCCCAGCTCGACATGAACAGTGCGGCAATCAACGGCCCGATGACAAAGCCATTGAGACCGAAGATCGCCAGGCCACCCAAGGTGGAAATCAGGATCATGTAATCGGGCATCTTCGTGTCCTTGCCCACCAGGATCGGTCGCAGCACGTTATCGACCAGGCCGATCACGAACACACCGAACAAGGCCAATGTCACGCCTTGCCAGATCGCCCCGGTAAACAGGAAAAACGCTGCCACCGGCGCCCAGACAATCCCGGCCCCCACAGCCGGCAACAGCGACAGAAACGCCATCAGCACTGCCCAGATCAAGACACTGGGAATATCCAGAAACCAGAAGATCAAACCGCCCAACGCGCCCTGCGTGATCGCCACCACCAGATTGCCCTTCACGGTCGCCCGCACCACGCGGTTGAACTTGAGTTGCAAACGGCGCTTCTGGGTTTCCTCCAGCGGTACGGCCATGCGCACCTTGCGCGCAAGTTCGGCACCGTCACGCAAGAAGAAAAACAGCAGGTACAGCATGATGAAAAAGCTGACGATGAACTCGAACGTCCCCTGACCAAAACTGAACACCTGAGTAGCAACGAATTCATTGCCGGACATGGCGCTCTTGATGATTTTCTCCCGCAGCCCATTCAGTTCGCCCATTCCGAAACGGTCGAGCAAATGCTGGAAGTAGGCCGGCAGGCTGTGCTTGAACTGCGTCACGTAGCCGGCTATGTCCAGTTCACCACTCTCGATCTTCTGGTAGACCGCTGTTCCTTCCTGCACCAGAAAGATGCTCAGGACAATCACCGGCAGGATCGCGATCAACAAACAGATGCTCAAGGTGAGCATGGAGGTGAGGTTGCGCTGCCAGCCGAATTTCAATTGCAGCCTTCGCTGTAGAGGGGCGAACAGAATCCCGAGGATCACCGCCCAGAATACGGCACCGTAAAACGGCAACAATATCCAGATGAAAGCAACGCTTACCAGTGCCAGCAGGATCGTCAACGACCTGTCTTTAAGTGTTTCTTCGTTCATGTCCGATCCATGCCAGTCTGCCTGAACGCGAAAGTACGTCCTGTTCCTTAGGCCGCCACGGCTCGCACGAGTGCCATCCGTTTGTGAATAAAGCATAGATCCAGATCAATAAACCCTCGGAGCAAAGCGTTTACCCTGCTCGGCTTTTGCGATCGACTCACCATGAACCTCATTGCTCCGGAACTGCTCGCCCCCGCCGGCACCCTGAAAAACATGCGTTATGCGTTCGCCTACGGCGCCGATGCGGTGTATGCCGGTCAGCCGCGCTACAGTCTGCGGGTGCGCAACAACGAATTCGATCATGCCCATCTGGCCCTCGGCATTCGCGAGGCGCAGGCGCTGGGCAAACGTTTCTATGTAGTGGTCAACATCGCGCCGCACAACGCCAAGCTAAAGACCTTCCTCAAGGACCTGGCGCCCATCATCGCCATGGCGCCCGACGCGCTGATCATGTCCGATCCCGGCCTGATCATGCTGGTGCGCCGACACTATCCGCAGATGCCGATTCACCTTTCAGTGCAGGCCAACACCGTGAATTGGGCCAGTGTCGAGTTCTGGCAGCAACAGGGCTTGAGCCGGATCATCCTGTCGCGGGAGTTGTCGCTGGAAGAAATCGAGGAAATTCGCCAACAGGTTCCGGCCATGGAGCTGGAGGTATTTGTGCATGGTGCGTTGTGTATGGCCTATTCCGGGCGCTGCCTGCTGTCGGGCTACATGAACAAACGCGACGCCAACCAAGGCAGCTGCACCAACGCTTGCCGCTGGAAATACGCTGCGCAACCGGCCACCGAGAACCTGCTGGGAGAGATCGTCCAGACGTTCGAGCCGGAACCGACCCTGGGCATCGGCGCGCCCACCGACCAGGTGTTCCTGTTACAGGAAGCCAACCGTCCGGCCGAACAGATGCCGGCCTTCGAGGATGAACACGGCACCTACATCATGAACGCCAAGGATCTGCGCGCGGTGCAGCATGTCGAGCGCCTGACGCGGATGGGGGTGCACTCACTGAAAATCGAAGGCCGGACCAAATCGCATTTCTATTGCGCACGCACCACTCAGGTTTACCGCCGGGCAATCGACGATGCGGTGGCTGGCCGGACGTTCGACCGCAGCCTGATGGCAGATCTGGAATCCCTCGCCCAGCGCGGTTACACCGAGGGCTTCCTGCGGCGCCATGTGCACGACGAATACCAGAACTACCAGAACGGCAGTTCGGTATCAGAGCGACAACAGTTCGTCGGCGAACTGACAGGCGAACGTCAGGGGCGTTTGGCGCAAGTAAAGGTGAAAAACCGTTTTGCCTTGGGCGACCACATGGAACTGATGACGCCCAAGGGCAACTTCCACTTCGATCTGCACCAGCTGCAGAACATGCAAGGCGAGCCCATCAAAGTGGCACCGGGCGACGGACACACGGTGTATTTGCCGATTCCGGATGCGGTGGATCTGAATTTCGGGCTGCTGATGCGGGATTTGTCGTAACCCTCCTATAGAGCGTCAGGCGAACTCTTCGCGCAACATCGCCACAAACGCCTCACGCGCCGGGTGCACCCCGGCGTTTTCATGCCAATAAAACAGGTTTTCAATGGCCGTCAGTTCAGCAAACTCATAGCCCACGCAACCCGCGCCCTTGGCGTATTGATCGAACACGCCCTTGGGCACCAATGCCACGCCTGCCCCGGCACTCACACAGCCGACGATTGCGCCGTAACTGGCCAGACTGACAATCGGCAACGCCATGCCCTGGCGCAACAACCAATGCTCCAGCGCCGCTCGGTACGGACAACCTTGAGGCCACATGAACACGGTCTTGTCCTGCAGATCCGCCATGTCGTGCACCGGCCCAAGCGACGTCGAGGCGATCAGCAACAGGTCTTCGCGGTACATTGGCGTACGCTTGAGATGCGAGCGCTCGACATCCACCGCGACGATTGCGCCGTCAAGTCGATGGCTCAACGTGTCATCGAGCAACTGCCCCCAACTGCCCGTGGTCAATTCCAATGCTACCGCTGGATAGCGCTTGTGAAACTTGGCCAGCAAGCGCGGCAAGCGTCCGGTAGCGGAAGACTCGATGGCGCCAATGCGCAATGGCCCGGACGGCTCAGCCATCGGGTCCACCGCACGCTTGGCTTCAGCGGTCAGGGCCAGAATCCTCGAGGCGTAGGTCAGAAAGGTCTGGCCAGACGGGCTGATCCGCAAACCACGCCCTTCACGCAGAAACAGCGCCACACCCAACTCCGCTTCCAGCGACTTGATGCGCGCCGTGATATTCGACGGCACGCAATGCAACAGCTCGGCGGCACGGGCAATACTGCCAACCTCGGCCACGGTCTTGAACATGCGAATCTGCGCCAGCTCCATACATCACCCAAAGTGAATAGATAGCGCAGTATAAGTCAGTTGTGATGAACGATAAGGATTCCGATACTCGGCGCATATTCCACCGGTGCCCGACCATGAATCCTCTGACCCCCTCCCCCCTGAAAATCATCCTGACCATGCTGTTCGTTGTCGCCTGCTGGGGATACTCCCCGAGCGGCATCCACATCGGATTGCTGGCCTACGACCCTGCGCATCTGGCGTTGCTGCGCTTTCTGATCGCTTCAGTGTTCATGGCCGCGGTCGCGCTGTTGCGCGGCATTCATCTGCCGAGACTCCGAGATCTGCCACTGCTGTTCGGGCTGGGTTTGTTTGCGGTGAGCCTGCATCACGTGGCGATCAATTTCGGCCAACAGGGCGTCAGCGCCGGCGCATCGAGTGTGCTGGCACAGACGACGCCGCTGTTCAGCACCTTGCTGGCGCGCTTCGTATTCAAGGATCGGGTGAGCGTCTGGCGCTGGGGGTGCGTCGTCCTCGGATTGGTCGGTGTGATGATTGTCGTGGCAGGTGATCACGGCTTCGGCAGCATCGACGCCCATGGCTTGTTGATTCTGCTCTCGGCATTGTCGTGGAGTGTCTACTTCGCGATGCAAAAGCATCACACCGGGCGTTACGACGGCCTGACGCTGGTTTGCTACACGGTCTGGTCCGGTACTGCGCTGCTGTTGGTGTTCCTGCCGGGGCTGGCGGATCAGGTGATGAATGCGCCGCTGCGGGTACAGTTCGCGGTGTTTGCCCTGGGGATTTTTCCGAGTGCGCTGGCGTATCTGGCATGGGCCTACGTGCTGGCGCACGTGGATCTGAGCCGGGCAACGATGACCCTGTATCTGGTGCCGCCGATGGCGATGTTGATCGCTTCTTTTGCCCTCGGTGAAAGGCCGACGCTGATGGTTGGAGTGGGTGCGGTGGTGGTGTTGATCAGTGTGTTGGCGTTGAACCTGGAGCGGCGCCCAATGCCTCGGGCGGCGAGCGCCTGATCATGAAGACAGGTTGAAAAATTGGGCCTCTTCGCGGGCAAGCCTCGCTCCTACGGATCAATTCGATACCGTAGGAGCGAGGCTTGCCCGCGAACGGCGATAACGCAATATCAGCAACCATCAACTGGGTGAAAACCGGTCCCGGCTGTTGGTCAAATGCAACCACATTGCCGCCCGTGCCGCATCCGGGTCCTGACGCTTGATGGCGTTGAGAATCGCCTCGTGCTCAAGATTGGCCAACTGTCCAAGTTTGCTCAAGTCCACGGCGCCACGCTCGGCTGCGTTGACCCGGGTTCGCGGGATCATCGCGCTGCCCAGGTGCTGCATGATTTCACTGAAACACACGTTGCCGGTGGCTTCGGCAATCAGTAGATGAAAGCGTCGGTCGGCCTCGACGCAACTGTCATTGTTGGCCAGCAGGTTCTGGTAATCGTCGAGCGCTTCGCGCATCTGCGTCAGTTGCTGATCGGTTCGACGCGTCGCCGCCAGCGCAGCTGCCTGGGTTTCCAGGCCCATGCGCAACTCGAGGATGCTGCGCACTCCCAGCGCGGTATCCACGTTCAGCCGCAACCCCTGCTCCGGCGCCCGCTCCAGTACAAACGTGCCGATGCCGTGACGGGTTTCCACCAACCCTGAAGCCTGCAACTTCGAGATCGCCTCGCGCACCACCGTACGACTGACACCATGCTCCTGAACGATCGAGTTCTCCGACGGCAGCTTGTCACCGGGCAGCATTTGCCCGAGCAGGATGCTCTGGGTCAGCTTGGCCACCAGGTCGTGGGCCAGGTTGTGGCTGCGCTTGCGGGCAGGTGCATCGAGATCTTCTTGCATGGGCGCGTCCGAATGACATGGCTATCGAATCGTAGCACCGAGCGTTGCGGGAATCGTCAGAAAAATCGCACCAACTTGTATGACAACACTCAACAAATCCTGAATCCACCAACAAAATTACGCCTAACCTGACATCGAATCCTTCATAAAATATCCAATTGACAGCCATTTTATTAGGCGGAACGGGTTGCAAGGCAAAAAAATGTAGTTGTATGATGTCTATCAACAACGCAACACCGTCACACCCCGCATAAAAATAACGAGTGGGAGAAAACACAGTGAATACATCCATCTCCGGGATGAACGACGACGCCAATTCCGTGCTGAAGTCCGCCATCTCCAAAGTCAAACGCCACGTTTTGCCGCTGTTCGTCATCATGTTCATCGTCAATTACATTGACCGAGTGAACATCGGCTTTGTCCGCGCCCACATGGAACACGACCTGGGCATTGGCGCTGCCGCCTACGGGCTTGGGGCCGGGCTGTTCTTCATCGGCTACGCGCTGTTCGAAGTGCCGTCCAATATCCTTCTGCAAAAAGTCGGCGCACGAATCTGGCTGACCCGCATCATGTTGACCTGGGGCCTGGTCGCCGCGGGCATGGCGTTCATCCAGAACGAAACCCACTTCTACATACTGCGATTTCTGTTGGGCGTGGCCGAAGCCGGATTCTTTCCCGGGGTGATCTACTACTTCACCCGCTGGTTGCCCGGCGTGGAACGCGGAAAGGCAATTGCGATTTTCCTCAGCGGCTCGGCGATTGCCTCGCTGATCTCCGGCCCGTTGTCCGGATTGCTCCTGCAAATCAGTGGCCTGGGCATGCATGGCTGGCAATGGATGTACTTCATCGAGGGCATGTTCTCGGTGGGTTTGTGCGCCTTTGTCTGGTTCTGGCTGGACTCCAAACCCCACGACGCCAAATGGCTGACCCGCGACGAACAGGACGCGCTAGTGAAAGCCATCGACGATGAACAACTGGCCCGCGAAGCCGCGACGCCGGTCAAGCCGTCGCTGGGCAAACTGCTCAAGGACCGGCAGATCATCCTGTTCTGTGTGATTTATTTCTTCATCCAGCTGACCATCTATGCCGCGACCTTCTGGCTGCCGAGCATCATCAAGAAAATGGGCGACCTCAGTGACTTCCAGGTCGGGATGTTCAATTCGATTCCATGGCTGCTGTCGATCATCGGCATGTACGCCTTCGCTTCGTTGTCAGCCAAATGGAAGCACCAGCAAGCCTGGGTCGCGACCGCGTTGCTGATCGCCGCCGCGGGCATGTTCATGTCCACCACCGGCGGGCCGATCTTCGCGTTCGTGGCGATCTGCTTTGCCGCGCTGGGTTTCAAATCGGCGTCGTCGCTGTTCTGGCCGATTCCCCAGGCCTATCTGGATGCGCGCATCGCTGCGGGCGTTATCGCGCTGATCAACTCGGTGGGCAATCTCGGCGGCTTCGTCGCGCCAACCACTTTTGGCCTGCTCGAAGAGCGCACCGGTTCGATCCAGGGCGGGCTGTACGGCCTGGCCGCCACCTCGATCATCGCCGCAATCATCGTCTTCGCTGCACGCAACAAACCCAAATCCGCGCCCGCCACCGCATCGGCTGAAGCCGCGCCACGTCACGCTTGAAAGGATAAGAAAATGAGCGAGCAAAACACTGCCAAAGCACCGATCATCACCAGCATGCAGATCGTTCCCGTGGCCGGACATGACGGCATGCTGCTCAACCTGAGCGGCGCCCACGGCCCGTTTTTCACCCGCAACATCGTGATCCTCAAGGACAATGCCGGCCACACCGGTGTCGGTGAAGTACCCGGCGGCGAGCGCATTCGCCAGACCCTTGAAGACGCACGCAACCTGGTGGTCGGCAGCCCGATCGGCACCTATCAGAAAATACTCAATCAAGTGCGCCAAACCTTCGCCGACCGCGATGCCGGTGGTCGCGGCTTGCAGACGTTCGACCTGCGCATCACCATTCACGCCGTTACCGGCCTCGAAGCCGCGCTGCTCGACTTGCTCGGCCAGCACCTCGATGTGCCAGTCGCCGCGCTGCTCGGTGAAGGCCAGCAGCGTGATGAAGTGAAGATGCTCGGTTATCTGTTTTACGTCGGTGATCGCAATGAAACCGACCTCGCCTACCGCAGTGAACCAGAGGCCGACAACGACTGGTTCCGCGTGCGTCACGAGAAAGCCATGAGCGCCGACGCGGTGGTGCGCCTGGCTGAAGCGGCCCATGCCAAATATGGCTTCAAGGACTTCAAGCTCAAGGGCGGCGTGCTCAGTGGCGACGCCGAGATCGAAGCCGTCACTGCACTGGCTGAGCGTTTTCCCGATGCACGTATCACCCTCGATCCGAATGGCGCCTGGTCCTTGAAGGAAGCGATCCGGTTGTGCCGTGATCAGCACGACGTTCTGGCCTACGCCGAAGACCCGTGCGGGGCGGAAAACGGTTACTCGGGCCGCGAAGTCATGGCCGAATTCCGCCGCGCCACGGGGCTGAAAACCGCGACCAACATGATCGCCACCGACTGGCGGGAAATGGGTCATGCGATCCAGCTGCAATCGGTCGACATTCCGCTGGCCGATCCGCATTTCTGGACCATGCAGGGTTCAGTCCGAGTCGCCCAGATGTGCCATGAATGGGGCCTGACCTGGGGTTCGCACTCCAACAACCACTTCGACATCTCCCTGGCGATGTTCACCCACGTCGCGGCCGCCGCACCGGGTGAGATCACCGCCATCGACACCCACTGGATCTGGCAGGACGGCCAGCGCCTGACCAAGGCGCCGTTGCAGATTGTCGACGGTTGCGTACAGGTGCCGAAGAAACCGGGGCTGGGGGTCGAACTGGACATGGACCAAGTGGCCAAAGCCCATGAACTGTACAAAGGCATGGGACTGGGCGCGCGGGATGACAGCGTGGCGATGCAGTTTTTGATTCCGGGATGGACGTTCGACAACAAGCGGCCGTGCCTGGTGCGTTGAGTCGACGGTAGCGCGCTCATTGGCAGTAAACCCGAGCTGCTGTTGGCAGCCCGGGTTTAATGAACGGGGTCTTCCCCCCTAGAATGGCGCACACCTGAATCAACAACGGACAACATCAACATGGATCGCTTGAAAAAACTCGTGGTTTGCCTGGGGCTGCTGACCGCAGGCCAGTGTGTCGCACAGGCCCCCATCGAATCGGTGGTAAACGCCGCTGTAAATCCGCTCATGCAAACCCAAGGCATTGCCGGCATGGCCGTGGCCGTCACCGCCAACGGCAAGCAGCACTTCTTCAACTACGGCGTGGCATCGAAGGAAACCGCCAAACCGGTCACCGAAAACACCCTGTTCGAGATCGGCTCGGTCAGCAAGACCTACACCGCCACCCTCGCCGCCTACGCCCAGGCTCTCGGCAAGCTGTCGTTTTCCGACAAGGCCAGCCAGGTGCTTCCCGCCCTGCGTGGCAGCGCGCTCGACAACATCAGCATGCTGCAACTGGGCACCTACAGCGCCGGAGGCCTGCCGCTGCAATTTCCTGCGCAATTCGATTCGGCCGACAAAATGCTCGGCTATTACCAACAGTGGACACCGGCCTACCCCCCCGGCAGCCACCGACTGTATTCCAACCCCAGCATCGGCTTGTTCGGCTACCTGGCCGCACACAGCATGGGCCAGCCGTTCGACCCATTGATGGAAAACACCCTGCTGCCGAAACTCGGCCTCAAGCACACCTTCCTCAAGGTGCCGCAGGAGCAAATGGGGTTGTATGCCCAGGGCTACAACAAGCAAGGCGAGCCTGTGCGCGTCACCCCGGGGGCGCTCGACTCCGAGGCCTATGGCGTGAAAACCAGTGCGGCGGACCTGCTCCGCTTTGTCGAAGCGAACATGCACCCGGCAACGCTGGAAAGTCCGTTACAGCAAGCCATTGCCCTGACGCACACCGGTTACTACAGCGTTGGCGACATGACCCAGGGGCTGGGGTGGGAGCTGTATCACTACCCGGTAACGCTGGATCGTTTGCTGGCCGGGAACTCGACGCCGATGGCCATGCAGGCGCATGAAGCTCAGTGGCTGTCCCCGCCGCAATCGCCGACTCAGGACTTGCTGATCAACAAAACCGGATCGACCGGTGGCTTCGGCGCTTACGTTGCGTTCGTGCCAGCGAAAGACATCGGCATCGTCATTCTGGCCAACAAGAACTATCCGATTGCAGAGCGGGTGAAGATTGCTCATCAGGTGTTGAACGCTCTTAGTCGCTGATAGAACAAAAAATAAAAGATCGCAGCCTTCGCCAGCCCCTAAAACGAATCCTGTAGGGGCTGGCGAAGGCTGCGATCTTTTTGTTGGGGGTTTAAACCTGCGCGGAGAACAATCGCTCTAGCGGCCAGCAAACCTGCGTCGAGCTCTACAAGTCGCCTCAATCATCCGGCTGTTCTGGCGGTTTGGTCGGTTTCGCCGGTTTGGCGTTTTTCGCGGCTTTGGCGCCTTTGGCTGCGGGTTCGGTTTCAGCGACTGGGGTGGCCACTGTCGGCGGCGGGGTTTCTTTCTCGGCTGCCGGCAACTGGTCAACGGCGGCGAAAATCTCTTCGAGCTTGACGGTGTCCGCTTGTTCGAATTTCTTCTCGCCGTCCTTGCCGACCAGAATCACCTTGGTCTTGGCGCCGGCCCCCAGCTTCAGCGAGCGGATCAACGCTGCCGTGTCCTGAGGCCCCAAATCTTTGCCTTCGCGCTGGCCCATCAGGTTGAGCACGGTGTACAGCACCATGTTGCGATCAGTGAAACCCTTGCGATTGGCCGGCTCGTCCAGCGACTTTTTCAGGCTGACCCATGTCGGATCAACCGTGCTCGGAGCGATGACGATCAGTGGCCTTGCCCTGCCCTTGTCCATGTCCAGCGGTGAGTCGCCATCGGCGGCGAACAGGGGGCTGGCGATCGCCAGCAGGGTAGCCAGGGTCAGTGACCTGATGAGCATGCGCATCTCCTTTTGATATCCACGCTCTAATGATTGCGCATCGCGGCGTTCGTTCCGGGTGACGCTCCGCAAATGTATTTCGCCTTGCCCAAAGCTTAGGTCAGGGCAGTCATTGCGCAACAGGCTGGATTCATCTGAAGCCATTACAAAGCGCTACTTGATCCACCGCGAGGCGCATTGCCGGGTGTTGAATCAGAACGCCAGTTTGTAACCGATCAACACCAACATCGTCGCCAGGCAAGGACGCAACAGCTCATCGGAGATGCGCCCGGTGAGGTGGCTGCCCAGGTAAATCCCCGGCAGCGAACCGATCAGCAGAAAACCCAGTACCTGCCAATCCATGTTGCCCATGCTCGCATGGCCCAGACCGGCCACCAGCGTCAGCGGGACGGCGTGGGCGATTTCCGTGCCGACCAGGCGACGGGTCGGCAGCAGCGGATAAAGGATAAACAACGCCACCGTACCCAACGCACCGGCGCCGATGGAGGTCAGTGCCACCATGGTGCCGAGCACGAGCCCGGTGATAACGGTCAGGACGTTGAGGCGCGGACCGCTTGGGTTGTAGTTGCCACCGGCGCGCTTGTGGGCGAAGTCCAGCAGGCGTTTCTTGAACAGAATCGCCAGCGCCGTGGCAAACAACACAAAGCCCAGGGCTTGCTTGATGATCGCGTTCATCGCGTCAGGGCTGGAATGCAATGTGCTGAGGAACCACAACGTCAGCATGACTGCCGGCACGCTGCCGAGGGTCAGCCAACCGGTGATGTGCCAGTCGATGTTGTTGTTCTTTTTGTGAACAAGTACGCCACTGGATTTGGTAATGGCCGCGTACAGCAGGTCGGTGCCGACGGCGGTTGCCGGGTTGATTCCGAACCATAGCAGGATCGGGGTCATCAACGACCCGCCACCTACGCCTGTCATGCCGACGATGAAGCCGACAACCAGTCCGGCCACGACCAACCCGATGTTCACTAAATCCATTGATACGTCCACATAGACCGCAGGGAAAATCTGGCCCGCAGCATAGCGATATTTCTTATAATCAGTTATATCGATGCGATCTATCTTTATGCCCAATACAGTTCCCTGCTCGCGAGGGAGGCAACGATGTCGAGCCCTTTCAGATCAATCGCTGTGTCTTGACGTTTTCGCCAGCAGGCTGGCGCCTGCAGGGGGTTGTGGGGATTTCACTGTACCGGGAGAAAATTCAGGAACAGCAGGCTTTGTGCATAGTTGAGGCCGATACGCCGGTAGCGCTCGTCAAGCATCTGGGTCAGCAAATCCAGGCGCGCGACGATCTTGCCGAACTCCACGGCAAAACTCAGGTTACTGCCCTCCTCCGAGATTTCGTTGGAAAACAGCATGGGCTGGCCGTCCTTGTTCTGTCGCTGGCTCAAAATCCAGGTGGCGATTTCGATGTTGCGGGCGGCGTTGCTGACAAACGTCGGGTTGATCGCGTCGGTCATGTAGAACTCCAGGCGATTACCGTGGGCGGTGACCAGCATGCTGCCGATGGCATAAATGAACGCGCCGACCCGGTCTCCGAGAAATTCCGGACTCATGGCAAAGCGCAACGCCGCCAGGTCTTTTTTCCCGCCCAGGGTGGGTAACGGCTGTTGCTGTTCGATGGCCATGCGCACTTGCTTGCCGGCAGTGCGGGCGTCGAGGAAGCCGGATTTCTTCAGCTCGTCGGGGTTGCGCAGGTACAACTTGCTCATCAGCAGGTAGAGGCTGTCGAGATTGTCCCGCATGGCCAGCGTGGCCATGCGATCAACGCTGGTTTGCAGGAATTCCTGGGGTTTTCCATCACGTATCTGGCTGAAAAGATCATTGCCGGGCTGATGGCTGCAACCGCTGGCGCAGAGCAGCAACAGACCGGCCAGCAGGCGAACGCGGATAAGGTTGAAGGGCAACACTCGAACCATAAGGGATTGGACTGACACATTCCTGTGCGGCGGGATTCGCCGCAACGGCTATGGATAGAGCCGGTCAATTGGAAAAAGTGCAGTGTCGGGGGTGGGCAATCGATCATCGGCAGGGAAAGATCATTTGCACTTCGAAGGAATGGTGGATGACAGGCCGTCATCGCTGGCATGCCAGTTCCCACAGGTGCTGCGAACCGACGGCTTTATTGGATGATGTCTCTGTAGGAGCAAAGCTTGCTCGCGATGGCGATCTCAAGGACGCCATCGCCGGCAAGCCGTGCTCCTACAGGTGATGGAGTGCAACTGGCAGAGATTGGTCAGCTGGCAGACCGCCATCACCAACAAGCAAGCTCCCACTGCGGCGAAACCCTCAGTCGCCGTTACCGCAGTAACGGGTATCACCCAAAACATCCACAGCATGGTCGGCCCAGAACCCGCCAAGACGGAACCCTGCGGCTATCCTGATGCCAACTGTAGTGTCGAGCAAAAAGGAACCAAGCATGCGAACTCAGCAACTGGCCGGTCGCCAAGTACCCGTGATCGGCCAAGGCACCTGGCAAATGGGCGAAGACCATACCCGCCAAAAAGAAGAAATCGCCGCCCTGCGCCTGGGCATCGATCTGGGCATGACCCTCATCGACACCGCCGAAATGTACGCCGAAGGTGGCGCCGAGCAAGTCGTGGCCCAAGCCATCGCCGGCCAGCGCGACAAAGTCTTCCTGGTCAGCAAGGTCTATCCACACAACGCCAGCCGCCAAGGCATTCCCCAAGCCTGCGAGCGCAGTCTGGGCAGGCTCAAGACCGACCATATCGATTTATACCTGCTGCACTGGCGCGGCCAATACCCATTGGAAGAAACCGTCGAGGCCTTCGAACGCCTGCGTGAGGCGGGCAAGATCGGTCGCTGGGGCGTGTCCAATTTTGATGTCGATGACTTGCAGGAACTCGATGCCAAGGCCTGCGCCACCAATCAGGTGCTCTACAACCTGGAAGAACGTGGCATAGAATTTGATTTGTTACCCTGGTGTCAGCAGCACAACATGCCGGTCATGGCCTATTGTCCAATCGGCCAGGGCGGAAAAATGCTCGCCAATGCCACGCTCAAACAAGTGGCTGCCCGCCACGGTGTGACGCCCGCCCAGGTGTCGCTGGCATGGCTGCTGCGCCAGGACGGTGTGATCGCCATCCCCAAGGCGGTCCGCGCTGAACACGTGCAACTCAACGCGCAAGCGGCGCAGTTGCAACTGGAAGTCGGGGATCTGGAGGCGCTGGACCAAGCGTTTCACGCGCCCAAACGCAAGCAGCGACTGGCCATGGTCTGAGCCAACGCGGTGTCAGAGGGCTTCGATATGAGAAGCACCGATCAACCGGACGACTTTAACCTGCAACGTTTTATTCAGGCACAAGACCCGGTATTCGACCGGGTCCAGGCCGAATTGAATGCCGGCCACAAACGCAGCCACTGGATGTGGTTTGTCTTTCCGCAGTTCGCCGGGCTCGGTGGCAGTGAAATGTCCCGACGGTTTGCGATCCGCTCCCGCGAAGAAGCGCAGGTCTACCTTGAACACCCCGTGTTGGGTGCCAGGTTGCGCATCTGCACCCAGGAAGTGCTGAACATCCAGCAGCGCTCCGTAGCGGCGATATTCGGCCATCCCGACGACTTGAAGTTTCATTCGTCGATGACCCTGTTCGCCCAGGTCGCTGCCGCTGACAGCCCGTTTCACCAGGCGTTGAATCAGTATTTCCACGGCATCCTGGATGACTGGACGTTGTCGCTGATGGACTCAAAACAAGCCCAGTTGCCCCCCAATCAGGGTTGAGAAATCGTCGTCGACAAACGGCAGGATCGCGTCCGCCACCGGTTGCAGTTGTTTGCTGATGTAGTGATCGTAATCGATCGGCGCGCTGCGGATCTCCAGCGGTTCGGGGCCAGCGACGGTGATCACGTAACTGATCCAGCCGCCGCTCTGGTATTGGCGGGGGCGACCCTGCTGGTCGTTGTAGTCATCGGCGATACGCGCCGCCCGCACGTGCGGCGGCACATTGCGCTGGTAGTCGTCGAGGGTGCGGCGCAGGCGTTTGCGGTAGATCAGGCGATCATCGAATTCACCGGCCAGGGTTTTGCGCACGTACTCGCGCACGTAGTCCTGATACGGCTTGCGGTGGAAGATCATCTCGTACAGCTCTTGCTGAAACTGCCGGGCCAGCAGCGACCAGTCGGTGCGCACGGTTTCCAGGCCTTTGTAAACCATCTCGTCGTTGCCATCGGCCCGTGTGACCAGCCCCGCGTAACGCTTCTTGCTGCCCTCCTCTGCCCCGCGAATGGTCGGCATCAGGAAACGTTTGTAGTGAGTTTCAAACTGCAACTCCAACGCACTCTCCAGGCCGTACTCCTGCCGCACGTGCTCGCGCCACCACTGATTGACGTGATCGACCAGCGCGCGGCCGATCTGCGCGGCTTCCTGTTGACCATGGGCACGGCGCAACCAGACGAAGGTCGAGTCGGTGTCGCCATAAATCACCGTATGCCCCTGATCTTCGATCAACTGACGGGTACGCAGCATGATTTCGTGGCCGCGCAAGGTGATGGAAGACGCCAGACGCGTATCGAAAAAGCGACAACCGCTGGAACCGAGCACGCCGTAGAACGCGTTCATGATGATCTTCAGGGCCTGGGACAGCGGCGCGTTGTGTTCGCGTTTAGCGGTTTCCCGGCCCTCGGCGACCCGCGCGACGATGGACGGCAGGCAGTGCCGGGTGCGGGAAAAACGCGCCCCGCGAAAGCCCGGCACAGAGTCGCTGTCGTCAGGATGCTTGAGCCCTTCAATCAACCCCACGGGATCAATGAGGAACGTGCGGATGATCGATGGATAAAGACTTTTGTAGTCGAACACCAGCACCGACTCGTACAGCCCCGGTTGCGAATCCATGACAAACCCGCCGGGGCTGGCCTGTGGTGGTTTAGCGCCGAGGTTCGGCGCAACAAAGCCCTGGCGGTGCATCAACGGCATGTAGAGGTGGGTGAACGCCGCCACCGAGCCGCCCATGCGATCCACCGGCAACCCCGTCACGCTGGCGCGTTCCAGCAGGAAGGTCAGTAATTGGGTCTTGGCGAAAATCCGCGTGACCAGTTCGCAGTCCTTGAGGTTGTACTTGGCCAGCGCCGGTTTGTCCTCGGCGAACATGCGGTTGATTTCGTCCATGCGCTGGTAGGGGTTGTCGATGGCCTTGCCTTCGCCCAACAGGGTTTGCGCGACGTTTTCCAGGCTGAACGAGGGGAAGCTCCAGGTCGCCGAACGCAGGGCTTCGATGCCGTCGATGATCAGTCGCCCGGCAGCGGATGCGAAGTAATGATTGCCGTTGCCGTGTTCGCGCCATTGCATTTCCTCGCCGCCACGCCCCAGCTTCAGCGGCACGGCCAGGCGCCGGGCGTGCTGGTGAAGCACCCGAAGGTCGAACTGCACCACGTTCCAGCCGATGATTGCATCGGGGTCATGTCGGGCGAACCACTCGTTGAGCTTCTTCAGCAGCAGGGTGCGCGATTCGCAGTACTCAAGCTGGAAATCCACTTCACTGTCATCGCCATTGGGCGGCCCCAACATGTACACCTGACGCTCGCCGCAGCCTTGCAGGGCGATGGAGTACAAGTCGCCCTGAGCCGTGGTCTCGATGTCCAGCGACACCAGTTTCAAGTGTGGTCGATAGTCGGGATCGGGCTTCATCTGCGCATCGCGCAGCAGGTCATCAGCGCCCGGCGTACCGCCAAAACGCACCGGCGCGGTGATGAACCGTTCCATCATGTAGCGTTCCGGCGGGCGCACGTCGGCTTCGTACACTTCAACGCCCATTCGCCGCAGCGCGGTTTCCAGGCGCATCAACTGCCCGTGCTGGCGGCAATACAAGCCGAGCACCGGGCGGTGTTCGAAATCCAGCAAGGACAAAGGCTTGAGTTCGACGTTTTTTTCGTCTTGCAGCAACGCCTCGGCCTGCTCGCGCTGACTGACCGGCAGGAATGCCACCGATGGCTGATGAGGCAGGCGGATGCGCCGGGGACCGCTATCGGTCGCCAGCCAGAACTCGACCTCCGTACCCGCCGGGGTATCGCGCCAATGCCGGGTCAGGACAAAGCCCTGGGGTAAATCGGCCACTGCAAACCTCGAAATGGATTCAGGGTGTCAATTCTACGCGTCGATTCGGCGGCCGGTTGCTGTAAAAAACCGCCAAATGACGTTTTTTGAGCGTTATCTGCCGCTTTCGCCCTTGCTCTCAGGGCCGGTGTCTACGATTCTTCAAGGACAACGACAACACCCGGGAAACCGCCATGAAAACCGTCGCGCAACTGCTCAAGTTGAAAGATCAGAAAAACCAGGAAGTGCACCAGATCAAACCCGATCACATGGTGCTGGAAGCGCTGATGAAGATGGCCGAGAAGAATGTCGGCGCCTTGCTGGTGGTGGAGAACGATGAAGTGCTGGGCATCATCAGCGAACGGGATTACGCGCGCAAACTGGTGCTGCATGGCCGTTCTTCGGTGGGTACGCCGGTGCGCGACATCATGGTGTCGCCGGTGATCACCGTGGACACTCACCAAACCGTCGATACCTGCCTGGGCATCATGTCCGACAAACGCCTGCGTCACTTGCCGGTGGTGGAAAACGGCCGGCTGATCGGCTTGCTGTCGATCGGCGACCTGGTCAAGGAAGCCATCGCTGAACAGGCTGAATTGATTCGGCAACTGGAACAGTACATCCGCGGCGAATAAACCCAGGTCACCGCAGTCCCCACCTGTGGGCGCGAGCCTGCTCGCGATGAGGCCATGGCAGCCAATATCGAGGCCAAATGCCCGGTCGCCATCGCTGGCAGGCCAGCTCCCACAGGTGGTCGGTGCGCTTCAGCCCGGCCAATGCCGGGCAAACACCGGCGCCAATGTTGGATGTCGGTCAATCCGCTCCAGCCAGGCAAAAAATCCTGGCCGGGCCTGGCGCAAATGCTCGCGGCTTCCTCCCCATCGCGTGATCACCGCCGCCAACACGTCAAGCGCGCCGGGCGGCTCTTCGCCCAGATACAACTCCCCCGAAAACTGATCGGCAAACACTTCCCAACTCCAGTGCAGTCTCGCTCGGGTACCCGCCATCAGGTTTTGTCGCGACGATTCATCGGCCTCGGCCAGCCAGCGTTCCGGGTAATCGATGATGCCGATTGCCGCGTAACAATTGCTGACGATGTACACCAGCCCGCGAATGGCCTGATCACGGTCGGCTGGGTGATCGGGCAACAGCTTTGCCGCTGGAAACGTCAGTGCGAGATGGATCAGGATCGCCGCACTCTCGGTCAGGATGCTGCCGTCGGGCAGTTGCAGTGTCGGAATCTGCTTGAGCGGGTTGAGCTTCTCCAATGCCAGCGCGGCCTCCGGGGAGGCTTCGACATCGATGAAGCGGTAAGCAATCTCACACAGTTCCAGCGCGGCCTCGACCGCCGCCGCGCCCGAATTCTGATGACCGTAGAGTTGATACATACACACCTCCTTGGGATGCTCTCAAGCAGCTGACTCTTGTCGCGATGAAAAATTTCTTCGAGGCACTGCATCCAGAATGCCTTGCCAAGGGTAGTACCTGTAGCAGCTCCTGTTGCTGCCGAGTGCACTACCCACTTTCGGAGAGCTTTTGATGAACGCCAAACAACTGATTTGCCTTGTCGGTTTGTTCGCCACCGTTCCTGCGACCTACGCCCAGACCGGTCTGCCAGACAACATCAAGGTGCCCGACGGGCACAAGGTCGCCCTGGAAACCACCGGGGTCGGCGAAATCACCTACGAATGCCGGGACAAAGCCAATGCGGCCGGCCAGACCGAATGGACCTTCGTCGGCCCCAAAGCCGTGCTCAATGATCGCAGCGGCAAACAGATCGGAACTTATTTCGGACCGCCGGCCACATGGCAAGCCAACGACGGGTCGAAAATCACCGGCACGCAACTCGCCGTGGCACCGTCGAGCCCGGGGAACCTGCCTTACCAACTGGTCAAGGCCAACCCGGCCGAAGGCAAAGGCGCCATGAGCGGCGTCAGCTACATCCAGCGCGTCGCCCTCAAGGGCGGTGTCGCGCCAAGTAGCGAATGCACGACGGCCAACAAGGGCAAGCAGGAAGTGGTGCAGTATCAGGCGGATTACATTTTCTGGGCGGCCAGTTGAGGCCCGGGAGCTGACTTAGTCGCCTGCGGGGACAAACTTGCGGCTACAGGAATGCCGTTTGTTTGCTAGATTGCATTCGACATCTCAACCACCACCGGCCGAGAACAGTGTCCTTGCCCGAAACCGTCTTCGACTATGAACACCACCTGGCGGCCTGCGCTCGCGGCGAGCGTCAGGCCCTGCGCGATTTGTATGTGCAGGAGAGCCCGCGGTTGTTGGGGGTAGCCAAGCGGCTGGTACGGGATTCGGCCCTGGCCGAGGACATCGTCCACGATGCATTCTTGAAGATCTGGACCGGCGCCGGGGGTTTTGACCCGGCGCGGGGTTCGGCCCGAGGCTGGATGTTCAGCGTGACCCGGCATCTGGCACTCAACTACCTGCGTGATCACAATCGCGAGCTTCAAGGCAATGTCGACGTTCTGGACAGCACGGACACCTTTGATGTCCAGATGCATTCGGCACGCATCCACCGGTGCCTGGAACAACTGGAACCGCTGCGGCGCGACTGCATTGTGCATGCCTATGTCGACGGATATTCCCACGCGCAAATTTCACACAAGCTCGGCACCCCGCTGGGCACAGTCAAAGCGTGGATCAAGCGGAGCCTGACGGCGTTGCGGGAGTGCCTGGGATGATCAGCAAACCGACCGACGAAACCCCGCAAGCGCTCGATGAACTGGCCAGTGAGTATGTGCTGGGAACACTTTCCGCCGAGCAACGAGCCGAGGTTCAGCAACGCCTGCACAGCGATATCGGGCTGCGCAACGCCGTCGATAACTGGGAGAGCCGTTTGCTGGGCCTGACCGAACTGGCCGAGCCGCACACCCCATCGACGCAACTGTGGCAGCGCATCGAACGCAGCGTGGAGGCCCTTGATCGCCCGCCATCGACATCCCGCGTGCTCCCGTCGGCCACCTGGTGGAATCGCCTGCCACTCTGGCGAGGGCTGGCCGGTGCCGGGTTGGCCGCGAGTTTGTTGCTGGGCGCTATGTTGCTGACGCAAACCACGGTCAAACCGACGTATCTGGTGGTGTTGGTCGCTCCGCAAGACAAGGCGCCGGGCTGGGTGATTCAGGCCAGCAACCCCCGGGAAATCCAGCTGATCCCGTTGGGTGTTGTGGAAGTGCCGGCAGACAAGGCACTGGAGTTCTGGACCAAGGCCGAAGGCTGGCAAGGTCCGGTGTCTCTCGGTTTGGTAAAACCGGGGCAAACGCTTTCGGTGCCGTTGGACAAACTGCCGCCGCTGGAACCGAACCAACTGTTCGAACTGACTCTGGAAAACCCCAATGGCTCGCCAATCGGCAAGCCGACCGGGCCGATTCAATTTATCGGCCGCGCGGTGAAAGTCCTCTGAGCGATATCATCAATCCCACGACAGGAATGGCGCTCGTGAGATCAATCCTGTCGATGTTCACCATCACGTCAATGAAGTTCTCTTAAAAAATCCGCGGCGTAACATTGGCTCCATACCAACCAACAACACCCCGGAGCACACGATCATGAAACGCCAAACCATCCTCAGCATCGCTTTCTCGGTTTTCGCAGTTAACGCATTTGCCGCGACTTCTGTTCAACCCGTCGTCGCTGAAGGCGGCTCGGATCGTCTGATCGAAAGCCGTGTGGCTGAAGGTGGCGCTGATCGCCTGCTGGAAAAACGCAATGCTGTAGCGGCTGATGGTTCGGATCGTTTGAAAGGTAATGAAGTCGCCGCCGATGGCTCCGACCGCCTGCAAGGCAACACCGTCGCCGCTGACGGTTCCGACCGCCTGAAAGGCAACGAAGTCGCCGCCGATGGCTCCGACCGCCTGAAAGGCAACGAAGTCGCCGCCGATGGTTCCGACCGCCTGCAAGGCAACACCGTCGCCGCCGATGGTTCGGATCGTTTGCAAGGCAACTCCGTTGCATGACTGAACTGCTTCACCGCAGTACCCGACAAAAAGCCCGGCCTGATCAGCCGGGCTTTTTCGTGCCTGGGATTTTTTGATTCTCAGTTACGCGCCATGCATCGCTGATAGCGCTCATCAACCCGCTTGGCAAACCACGCTGTAGTGAGTTTTCGGGTGATTTTCGGGCTCTGCAGGACGATCCCCGGCAATACCGCGCGCGGCAGTGGTCGCCCCTCAGCCTGTTCGGCCAAGGCAAAGACCCGTTGATAGAGCTTGCTGTTCTCGAATTCGAGGCTGTTGCCCTGCTCCAATTGATCCCTGATCGTCGGATTGCGCATGTCCAACTGCTTGCCGAGGGTGCGCACCGCCAGTTCCGTGCTGCCGGGCATGATCGAACCGTAGCGCACCAGGTCGCCATCCAGCGCCAGCGGAATGCCGGAAGCACGACTGACGGCGTTCTGGAACGCAGCATTGCGGCTGGCGTACCAACCGGCATTGAAGTCGGCAAAACGGTACAACGGCTGTTTGTAGCTCACCGGGTAACCCAGCAAATGGGCGATGCCGAAATACATGCCGCCCCGGCGGGTAAAGACTTCACGACGAATCGAGCCATCTACCGGGTAGGGATACCCCTTGGCCTGTTGCTCGGCGAAATCGATGCTGACCTGCATTGGCCCACCGGTGTGTACGGGGTTGAAGCCTGCGAACAGGGTCTTACCCATGGGCACCATGCCAATGAAATCATCGAAAATCGCACTCAGTTCTTTTTCACTGCGCGCCGCATTCAGGCGGTCGTTGTAGGTTTTGCCATTGGGCGAACTCACCCGCAGGGCTCCGCTGACCAGCAGGTTGGGAATGTGCGCCTTGGTGGCACGGCGATCGATTTCCTCGCGGGCAATCTTGCCCAGCCCCGGGACCGACGGGTCGACCTGAAAAGTCGATTCCTGCTCGGTCACCGCCAGCACGGCACACAGGTTTTGCGTGGTCGGTGGAATGTTCTGCGCAGCGAACGCGGCGTAGATATCCGTGGCCCAGCCCTGGCGGTCGACCGTCTTGGCCGGCAGCAACCGCACGATCTGCGCCTTGACCTCGGCAGGTTTGCGCACCGGTGGCTCCTGGGTCCGTTGACTGCTGCAACCGGCCAGCACCAGCAACGCGGCGACGCTCATGATCAATCGTTGGGCTTGCATGTTGCTCCAGGAAGTCCGTTGAACCGGGTTAACCATACGACCAATGGCATGGCGCAGGCTATGACCTTGGCAGGCCACGGCTGTTCCTCGAAATCTGACGAATGCTGGCGGAGCGAGCAGGCCGGCTCCCATGGAAAATCCCTGCCCAGCGACAGCCTGTGGACCATACTTCACATCACATGGCGAAGAGGACTGGCTCATGCACCGAAGCGACGTGTTGATCATCGGCGCCGGCCCGACCGGGCTGGTTCTGGCCTTGTGGCTGAGCAAGCTGGGAATTCGCGTGCGGATCATCGACAAGGCCTCGGCCCCCGGCACCACGTCGCGGGCGCTGGCGGTTCAGGCGCGGACACTGGAGTTGTATCGCCAGCTCGACCTCGCCGATGCCATTGTGCAACACGGCCATCGCGTGGCTGCCGCCAATTTCTGGGTCAAGGGCGAGCCTGTGGCACGTCTGCCGCTGAGCCGTGTTGGTGAAGGGCTGACGCCCTACGCCTTTCTCGAAATCTACCCGCAGGATGAACACGAGCGGCTGCTGATCGAGCGGCTCGAAACCTTCGGCGTCACTGTCGAGCGCAACACCGAGCTACTGGGTTTCGAAGAATCCGGTGACGGCATTACGGCCACCTTGCGCCTGGCCGACGGTCAACGGGAAACCTGTCAGGCCTGCTACCTGGCGGGCTGCGACGGCGCTCGCTCGATCGTGCGCAAAAACCTCGACACCGGCTTTCCCGGTGACACCTATCAGCAGATTTTCTACGTGGCCGACGTGCAGGCCAGCGGGCCGACGTTCAACGGCGAATTGCACGTGGATCTGGATGAAGCGGATTTCCTCGCCGTGTTCCCGTTGGCCGCGCAAGGCCGTGCGCGATTGATCGGCACCGTGCGTGACGAGCGTGCCGAGCAGGCCGAAACCCTGCAATTCGAAGACGTCAGCAGCCGGGCTATCGAGCACATGCAGGTCAAGGTCGAACAATTGAACTGGTTCTCGACCTACCGCGTCCATCACCGGGTGGCGGACCACTTTCGCAGCGGCCGGGCTTTTTTACTGGGCGACGCCGCCCATGTGCACAGTCCCGCCGGCGGCCAGGGCATGAACACCGGCATCGGCGATGCGATCAACCTCGCCTGGAAACTCGCAGCGGTGCTGAGCGGCGGTGCCGAAGCCAGACTGCTCGACACCTATGAAACCGAACGCATCGCCTTCGCCCGCAAACTGGTGGCGACCACCGACCGAGTGTTCACCTTCGTCACTGCCGAAGGACGCGTGGCCGATCTGTTGCGCACTCGCCTGGCGCCATTGCTGCTTCCCAAAATGGCCTCGTTCGAAACCTCCCGCGAGTTCCTGTTCCGCACGGTGTCGCAGATCACTTTGAACTATCGGGGGATGCCCCTGAGCCAGGGCGTTGCCGGCCACGTGCACGGCGGCGATCGCTTGCCCTGGGCGCACGACGGTGAAGGTGACAACTTCGAATCGCTGAAATGCCTGACCTGGCAGGTGCATGTGTACGGCGATACCAGCGATGAGATGATCGCCTGGTGCCACGAGCACCATGTGCCGTTGCAGGTGTTCGATTGGCGACCGGCGTTTGAAGAAGCGGGACTGGCACGCAACGGCTTTTACCTGCTAAGGCCCGATACCTACGTGGCGATTGCCCAGACGTGCTCTGATCCGAAGGTGATCGAGCGCTATTTCGATCATCACGGGATACGGCCGTTTTTTTGAGTTTCCTGAAAACACGTCCCCTGTGGGCGCGGGCTTGCCCGCTCCCACAGGTTCCCGGTCAGTTGGCGATAGGTTTCGGGATTTCCAGACCGCGCTTCACCGCCGGCCGTGCGAGGAATTTTTCCAGCACGCGGGTGACGTTCGGGAAATTCTCGATGCCGACCAGATCGCCCGCTTCATAGAAGCCGATCAGGTTGCGGATCCATGGGAACGTGGCGATATCGGCGATGGTATAGCGTTCGCCCATGATCCACTCCCGGCCTTGCAGGTGCTTATCCAGGACACTGAGCAGGCGTCTGCTCTCTTCGACATAGCGGTCACGCGGACGCTTGTCTTCGTAGTCTTTGCCGGCGAACTTGTTGAAAAAGCCGAGCTGGCCAAACATCGGTCCGATGCCGCCCATCTGGAACATCAACCACTGAATGGTTTCGTAGCGTGCAGCCCCTTCCTGCGCCAGCAATTGCCCACTCTTGTCGGCCAGGTAAATCAGGATCGCCCCGGATTCGAACAACGGCAGCGGCTGGCCACCGGGACCATGGGGGTCGAGGATGGCCGGAATCTTGTTGTTGGGGTTCAGCGACAGGAACTCGGGGGACATCTGGTCGTTGCTATCGAAGCCGACGCGATGCGGTTCATACGGCAGGCCGATCTCTTCAAGCATGATCGACACCTTGACGCCGTTGGGGGTCGGCAAGGAGTACAGCTGAATCCACTCCGGATACTGGGCCGGCCATTTTTGAGTGATGGGGAATGCAGACAAATCGGTCATGGGTTGGATCCACGAGAAAATTGAGAACACCGATGATAATGGACATCTCGCGAATTGAGACCGCCGGCGCCATCGATAACGCTGATGGTCAAGATCAATAAGGATCACAGCGTGAATGCGTGCATGGCGGTGTAGGGTGGCCATAAATCCGCAACATCATGTCGATAACCTTCGCTGCAACCCGTTCATGGTTACCGGTACATTGCTGCGCTCTCGGGCCGGAATCGAACCAAATGGGCTTCAGAGGACTCTGAGCACTGCCCCTTTTGAAACGGACCGGCTTCACGACATGGAAAACACCCGACGCAGGAAAGCCGCGGTGTAAAGGTTTGTCAGCCTTAACCAATATGCTGAAGAACTCTTTTTTCCATGACGAATTTTCTGAAACTCGCTAATCGCTTCAAACATCGCGCCTACATTTTCCTGCCCGCCCTGCTGGCGGCCAGCGCGTTGTTCATGTTGCTGGAGTCGAGCGAAAGCCGCGCCCAGCCGGCGGACGGCACACAGACGCTGGTGTTCCTGCGCCACGCGGAAAAACCCGCGGGCGGCCTCGGCCAGCTCAATTGCCAGGGACTGAACCGTGCGATCGACCTGGCCACGTTGCTGCCGGAAAAATTCGGCAAGGCCGACTACGTGTTTGCCGCCAACCCGACGCGCAATGTCGAGGAAGGCGAGCTGGACAACTCTTACAGTTACATTCGCCCTTTGATGACCATCAGCCCCAGCGCGATCAAGCTCGGCTTGCCGGTCAATATCAAATACTCGGCCAACGACACCAGCGACCTGGCCGATGAACTGCTGCACGACAAGTATCACAACTCGGTCATATACACGGCGTGGTCCCACGGCTACCTGCCGGAGTTGATCAACAAGGTCGCCGGGGAAGCCGTCGGCAAGAAGCAGAAGATCACCGAGGATTGGGAATCCAGCGACTTCGACTCGTTGTATGTGTTGACGCTGACCTGGCACAACGGCAAGGCCAGCCTGCAAAGCCATACCTACAAGCAGGGTCTGGATAATGGGCAGGAGACCTGTCCGACCTGAGTTGTGCGGTGTCTGTTCGGGTTTCATCGCTGGCAAGCCAGCTCCCACAGGGGGCTGCAGTGACCACAAATGTTGTGAGCAACCAATAACACTGTGGGAGGGTCTGGATAATGGGCAGGAGACCTGTCCGACCTGAGTTGTGCGGTGTCTGTT
>NZ_RCNY01000032.1:0-128477 GCF_004307635.1 Pseudomonas sp. Sample_22 | reverse complement strand
AGGGTCTGGATAATGGGCAGGAGACCTGTCCGACCTGAGTTGTGCGGTGTCTGTTCGGGTTTCATCGCTGGCAAACCAGCTCCCACAGGGGGCTGCAGTGACCACAAATGTTGTGAGCAACCAAGAACACTGTGGGAGCTGGCTTGCCAGCGATGAGGCCGGTAAACCCACCATCAAACCTTCTGATTCATCCGCTGACGCAAATACTCGATCACCGCTCCCCGCTCCCCGGCGAACTCGATCCGCGCGCCCTTCTTCTCGCGCTGAAAGGCGTACATCGGATCGTAATACTCGACCAGCAAGCCTTCGATCCAACCGCGGTGCAAATCCACCGCGCCGCTGCGCCCCTGCTCAATCAGCGCTTGTTCCATCAGGACCAGCATCCGTTGATGGCGCTCGCCACCCAGGCGCTTCTGCACGTTGTTCAGGCTCTCAAGCAAACGCTCGGAAAACAGCGTAAAGCCCTGGTCGCCATGTACGGCGATGAACTCGGCACACAGATCCACCACGTAATCGCGCAGGATTCGCTCGACCCGCCCCGACAGACTGTCTTCGAGCCAGACCATGGGAAACTGTTGCATCCCCTGATACAGCGGCAATGGCAGCGCACAACTGCCGACCGCGCGGCTCTCGTCTTCGAGCACGAATTGCTCATGACCGCGAGCGCGCTTTTTCAACACATCCACTGCCAGGCGATTCTCAAAGTCGATATTCGACGGCTGGCCCGTGGCGCGTTTGCCGAAACTGGAACCGCGATGATTGGCATATCCCTCAAGGTCCAGGCCGTTGCTCAGTTGAGTCAGGACTTCGGTTTTGCCGGTGCCGGTCATGCCACCCAGCAATACGAAATCACACTGGGCAACGGCTTGATCGACAGTTTCCAGCAGGAAGGTACGCATGGCCTTGTAGCCGCCACCGACCCGCGGATAATCGATACCCGCCTCGTCCTTGAGCCATTGCTGAACGATCTGCGAACGCAGACCGCCACGAAAACAATAGAGAAGCCCATCGGGATGCGCCCGGGCGAACGCCGCCCAGGCCTGGATACGTTCGGCCTTGACGGCCCCGGACACCAGTTGATGGCCCAGTTCGATGGCGGCCTGCTGACCCTGTTGCTTGTAACAGGTGCCGATGCGCTGCCGCTCGTGATCGTTCATCAGTGGCAGGTTGACCACCCCGGGGAACGAGCCCTTGGCAAACTCCACCGGTGCCCGGGCGTCCATCATCGGCCGGTCGTTGAGGAATATGTCGCGGTAATCGGTGCAGTCGACAGACATCAAGACACCTCGACCGCGTAGCTCTGTCGCTCGACCAGTTCACCGATCGGCGCCAGATCCAGACCCAGCTCGGCCGCCACGGCGAGAAATCCGGCATTGCCTTCGGGAGTGACGGCGATCAGCAGGCCGCCGCTGGTCTGCGGATCGCACAGCACGCGCTTGTGCAACTCCTGCAGGCGTCCGAGCTTGCTGGCGTAGCTGTCGAAGTTACGTAAGGTCCCACCTGGCACACAGCCCTGTTCAAGGTAGTACTCGACACCTGGCAAGCGCGGTACCCGATCGTATTCGATGCGCGCGGTCAGGTGGCTGCCGTCGGCCATTTCCACCAGATGCCCAAGGAGGCCGAAACCGGTGACGTCGGTCATCGCGGTCACGCCGTCGAGTTTGCCGAAGCGGCTGCCGGGCTTGTTCAGCGTACACATCCAGTCACGGGCCAGGCCGACATCGGCGCTGCGCAACTTGCCCTTCTTTTCGGCAGTGGTGAGGATGCCGATGCCCAGGGGTTTGGTCAGGTACAGCAAGCATCCGGCGGTGGCGGTGTCGTTACGCTTCATGTGGCGTTTTTCCACCAGCCCGGTGACCGCCAGGCCGAAGATCGGCTCCGGCGCATCGATGGAGTGGCCGCCGGCCAGTGGAATGCCGGCCTCATCGCACACCGAACGCCCGCCGCGGATCACTTCGCGGGCAATTTCCGGTGCCAGCACGTTGACCGGCCAGCCGAGGATCGCGATGGCCATCAACGGATCGCCGCCCATGGCGTAGATATCGCTGATGGCATTGGTCGCGGCAATGCGACCGAAATCGAAGGGGTCATCGACGATCGGCATGAAAAAATCCGTGGTCGACACCACGCCGCGCTCTTCATCGATGGAGTAGACCGCCGCGTCATCGCGCGAGGCATTGCCGACCCAGAGTTTCGGGTCCAGGTTCTGCGCACCGCTGCCGGCCAGAATCACTTCCAGTACTTGTGGGGAAATCTTGCAACCGCAGCCAGCGCCGTGGCTGTACTGGGTCAGGCGAATCGGCTCGCTCATCAGGGGCACCTCGTTGGGTCAATGGCGCCGATTCTAGCAGAGCACGACAGGGGTGAAGCCGAGGTAAAAAAAACCGCCCTTACGGGCGGTCAAGCATTGCAGAAGCGAATCAGAAGCCGAGGCTGAAACTGATGGCCATCGCATGATCATCGCCATCGCCAGAGACCTGCCCCGAATAGCCGATGCCGAGTTTGCCGGTCGGGCTGATCTGGAAGTCCACCCCGGCTTCGAGCACGGCACTGTCCTTGGCAATGGGCACGCCTTGCACGGTGTACGAGGCCCCACCGTCGATGAAGGTCATGTCAGCGTCAGGCTTGGTGTCACCGAAGGCGTGACGCCAGCCAATGGCGCCACGCGGGGTGAACTGTCCGCCGTTGGCCAGGGTGATGCGTTTGCCGGCACGCAGGCCCAGGGTGGAGAACGTGATGTCCTGGTCGGCATCGGCGCTCAGGCGCCCCACCCCGCCTTTTTCCTTGGCCTTGTCGCTGTCGTAGTTGACGTAGGCGAGGCCGGCGAACGGCTCCAGCGCTATGCCGGCCGCCTCGACGGTGTAACCGACTTCACCGAACACCTGGGCGCTGCGCGCGTCGTAATCGGCTTCCAGTCGATCGTTGTAGGCACCGACGCTGACGTCGCGCTTGCTCTCGATGTCGTGCCAGCTGTAAGCCGCGCCAAGGCGCACGGCCAGTGCATCGAACTGCGAGTTCAGGTACGCCGCCAGGTGGTAGCTCTCCACTGTCGCGCTGGAATGTCGATCATGGGCATCGAGGTCACTGCGGGTGTAGCCGGCGGCCATCCCCGCGCGCCACTGGTCATCGAGCTGCTTGTCGGTGCCGAGCATGAACCCGCTGAGGTTGCGATCCAGCCTGGCGGTGTTGCTGTCGCCATCGGACTCACCCCACGCCCCCAGGGCACGGACCCAACCGACCATCTCGCCGTGGCAACCGCTGCTGCTCAACTGATTGTCGCTGGGCGCGAGGGCGTTGCGCGGGTCGTTTGCTGCGCTGCATGACGGCTGGCGCATACGGTCGTTGACCGCGTCGCGTACGTAGCGTGAGTCCTCGAGAATCGCGCTGGCGGTACTCGCGTGGATTTCCCCGGACAGATTGTCGAAGGCGCGACGCGCGTCAGCGACACTGAGGTTGAGGATTTCGTTCTGCAACGCCGCCCCCGCCGGGCCATTGTTCGACAACGCCGTGGCGGTGTTGAACTGGTTGCCGGTCGCGGCCACATCGGCAAACGAGTTGCCGTTGCGACTGACCGCCAGATTCACCGCGTTCGCGTCATACACCAGCGCCGTGTCGAGGAACGCATATTGCGGCAGATCGGTGGTACTGAAGGTTCCCGAGACGCCCCCGCCAGCGCTGATCAGTGAATACGTGGTGTTGCCGGTGAACGGTGCCAGGCTGGTCACTTGCAGGCCGCCACCGAGGACCGCGGTGCCGCCCACCACCAGCGGCGTGGCGGTCGGCGAGCTGAGCGTCAGCGCCAACACACCATCGGCAGCGTTGGTCAGGTTACCGGTAACGCTCAAAGTGCCATCAGCCCCGCCGGATGCAACAACACCATGGTTGTCCACCGCGCCAACGCTGCCGTTACCACTGAGGCCGGCGCCATTGGCCACGCTAATTTGTCCGCCGAGCGACGCGCGTGCTGCGAGACTACCGATTTGCAGCACGCCCTGATCCACCGAGACGGTACCGTTGAACGGCTGAGTACCGGCGAGCAACAAACGTCCGGCACCGCGCTTGGCCAGCCGACCGGTGCCACTGAGCACACCGTTGAATTGGCCGTTGGCATTCTGCTGAAACACCAATTGCGCATTGTTGAGGATGTTGCCTTGCAGGCTGGTGGTGTTGCCGATCAGCGTACCGCCACTGACGGTAGTACCACCGCTGTAGGTGTTGGCAGCGCTGAGCAACAGCGTACCGGAATCAAGCTTTTCGATGCCGCCAGTGCCAATTAGCGGTACGGCAATTTCGGTGGTCGCCCCCGCATTCACCCGCACCGGTGCAAGACTGCCATCCGCGCCGTTTACCGGCGTCAGTGCGCCGTCAGCAGCCGGCACCAGACTGTAACCGCTACCGAGGAACTGCAACCCGGTGAAGCTTTGGTTGCCTTGCACAGTGACGGTACCGCCCTGCCCGCCGAATACGGCGAACTGGCCGTTGGCGCCCAATGCCTGGGTACCGGTCGGATCGGTCCAATTGGTGCCCGGTCCCCAAACGCCGCTGCCGCCACCGATGCTGCCGTCCGGGTTGGTTTTGCCACCGTTCCAGAACTGCACTTCACCCGGCGTGCCTTGCACCAACAGGTTGATCTGATTGGCCATGGCTGTTTGCAGACTCAGGTTCGCCGCCGATACCGGCAGGCTGCCGTAGACCAGGCCGTTGTCGGTCAGGCTGCCGCCGTAGCTGAACAGTTGATAGACGCCCGTGCCGAAGCCGCCGGCATTGCTGATGTTCAACGTACCGTCGAGGGTCAGGTCCCCGGCGACATTGACCACTGTCGTCGAGCTGGCCGCCGAGCCAAGGCTGAAGTCCAGGTTCGTGCCCGAGGACAACGCCAACGAGCCTACCGACAACGGCGTCGCACTGCCGCCACCGAGCAGCGTCGCGCCACTGGCCAGTTGCAACGCCCCCCCGATCTGGCCGCTGCCGCCGACGGTCGCGCCGCTGGCAACATCGACGTTGGCACTGTTGAGCACGCCATTGACCAGCAGCCTGCCAGCCTGCACCGAAGTGTTGCCGGTGAAGGTGTTGCTGCCGGTCATGAGCAATTCACCGCTGCCGGTTTTGCTCAAGGTGCCCGTACCGGTTAGGTTGCCGGTGTAGCTGCCGGCGCTGTTCTGCTCAAAGGTCAGCGCGGCGTTGTTGACGATCGCCCCTTGCAGGCTGCTGGTGTCGCCACGTGTGCTGCCTGCGTTGAGGGTGGTACCGCCGCTGTAGCTGTTGGCGCCACTGAGCACGAGGTCGCCCGCGCCGTTTTTCACCAGGCTGCCGCTGCCGGTGATCGCACCGATCAGGCTGGTGTTCTGATTGCCGGCGAGGGTCAATTGCGCGCCGAGGTTGATGGCGTTGGCCAGTTGCAGTGCCGAAGTGCTGTCGAGGGTGCCGTTGCCGAGCACACTCAGCGCCCCGCTGCTGATGGCGCTGTTGTTGCCGAGGATCAGCGTGCCGCCGTTGAGCTGGGTGCCACCGCCGTAGGTGTTGCTGCCGTTGAGGGTCAGGCTCGAAGCGCCGGTCTTGATCAGGCTGCCGCTGCCGCTGATAACGCCGGCGAGTGTCAAGGCGTTGGAGCCAGTCACGTTCAATCCACCATTGAGCACTACGTCATTGCCGAGGGTGACGACGGTGTTGCTGTCCAGCGCCGTACCGTTGGCGGCGGTCAAGACGCCTGTGCCGAGGGCGGCGTTGTTGCCGACCACGATCTTGCCGCCATTGAGCGCGGTGCCGCCGGTGTAGCCGTTGGCGGCGTTGAGCACCAGGGTGCCGGTGTCGTACTTGCCGAGGGTGCCGGCGCCGTTGAGCGCTACGTCGATGGTTGCCGTAGCGTTCGGATCGACACGCACCGAAGCGTTGCCCAGGGAACCGTTGAGCAGATTCAGCGAGCCCGCCGTGCCGTTTTGCAGGCTGTAGCCATCGGTGACGAACTGCATGCCGGTGATGGTTTGCGCGCCGTTGACGGTCACGGTGCCGGCAGCGCCCTGGAACACCGCGAAGTTATTGGTCCAGCCCTGATTGGTGGTGCCGTTGACGTCGGTCCAATTGGTAGTGCCGGTGCCCCAGGCACCACTGCCGCCATCCACTGAACCGTTGGCCACCAGTTGATTGCCATCCCAGAACTGCACGGTGACACCCGGTGCGCTGACCAGCAGGTTGATCTGGTTGGCCAGCGCGGTTTGCAAGGTCAGATCGCCCGGAGTGACGCTGCCCGGCAGCGTGCCGATCAACAGGCCGTTGTCGGTCAAGCCTCCGGTGTAGTTGATCAGGCGATACACGCCACTGCCGAAGCCGCCGATGTCGCTGACATTGAGGGTGCCGTCCAGGGTCAGGTTGCCGCCGACATTGACCAGCGCGTTACCACCGCCGGACACCGGTGTGCCGAGGCCGACATCGAAGTTGGAGTTGCCATTGAATACCAGCGAACCCACCGACAGTGTGCTGCCGGTAACCCCGGCCAGGTGACCGCCATCGGCCACCGTCACTGCCCCGCCGAGCGTGCCGCTGCCGCCCAGGGTACCGCCGCTGTTGACCAGCACATTGTCGCTGGCCAGCGAACCGTTGACCTGCAAGGTGCCGGCATTGACGTTGGTATCACCGGTGAGGGTGTTGTTGCCGGTCAGTGTCAATGTGCCGATGCCCAGTTTGGTCAACCCGCCCCTGTCGATACCGTCCCTGAGGACGCCTGCGAAGGTGCTGCTCTGGTTGTTGCCTCCGATGCTCAGGGTGTCAAAGTCACCGATGCCAACCGTGCCGTCACCGGTCAGGCTGCCGATGCTGGTCGAATCACCGATGTTGAGCGTGGTGCCGACCGCAAGGTTGACGGCGGCGTTATCGCCCAGCGCAGTGCTGCCAAGCGTGTTCAGGCTCCCGGCCTGCACATCGATCAGACCGTTGAAGGTGTTGTTGCCGCTGAGCGTCAGGACCGCCAGACCGTTCTTGGTCAACGTACCACTGCCGGCGATCACGCCGCCCAGCGTCAGGCCAAGGTTACCGGCGATGCTCAAATTGGCGTTGACGTTGAGGTCGTTGGCCAGCACCAGCGGCGCATTGTTGTCGAGGTTCGAAGTGCCGGCCACGGTCAGCGCCCCGGAGCCCAGTGAAGCGCCGGTGCCAAGGCTCAGCGTTCCGGCATTCAACGTGGTGCCGCCGCTGTAGGTGTTGGTGCCGTTGAGGGTCAGGTTGGAGGCGCCGTTCTTGATCAGCCCACCGGCGCCGCTGATCACACCGGCGAGGGTCAGGTTGTTGCTGCCGGTGTTGCTCAGGTTGGCGTTGAGCACCACGTTGTTGCCCAGGTTGATCGCACCGTTGCTGTCCAGCGACGAGGCGCCGGCCACGGTGAGGTTGCCCAGGCCCAGCGCCGAATTGCTGCCTGCGATAAGGGTGCCAGCGTTGAGGGTGAGGCCGCCGAGGAAGTTGTTATTGCCGCCGAGGGTCAGGTTGGCCGCGCCGTTTTTGCTCAGACTGCCAGCGCCGTTGATCGTGCCGGCAAGGGTCAGGTCCGCCGTGCCGCCGACGCCGAGGTTGCCGGCCAGGTTCACCGCATTGTTCAGCGAAACCGCGGTGGCGGCATCCAACGTGGTGCCGCCCGCGGCGTTCAGGGTGCCGGAGCCCAGCGCCGAGTTGGATGCCAGAATCAGTCCGCCGGCGTTCAACGCTACCGGCCCGAGGAAGGCATTGTTGCCGGCGAGGGTCAGGTTGGACGGGCCGTTTTTGATCAAACCACCGGTGCCGCCAATCACGCCGTTGAGGGTCAGCGCATTGCTGCCGACCACAGTGAGGTTGCCGTTAAGGGTGGCGGCGTTGCCAAGGGTCACGGCCGTATTGCTGTCCAGTTGTGTGCCTGCATTGGCGATCAGCGTACCGCTGCCCAGTGCCGTATTGCTGCCGACGACTATCTTGCCGCCGTCCAGTTGCGTGCCGCCGCTGTAAGTGTTGGCGCCGTTGAGGACCAGGGTGCCGCTGTCGAGCTTGTTGAGAATGCCGCTGCCATCGATGTTGACGCCGAGGGTGGCGGTCACGCCCGGATCGACCCGTACCGCCGTGGTACCGCCAGTGCCGTTCACCGCAGTCAATTGCCCCGCCGCGCCGTTCACCAGGTTGTACCCGTCGGTGAGAAATTGCATGCCGGTGAACAGTTGCGTGCCGTTGACCGTCACCGTGCCGGCCGTGCCCTGGAACACCGCGAAGTCGCCGGCCCACGGCTGGTTGATCAATCCGTTGGCATCGGTCCAGTTAGTGCCGACGGCATTCCATGCGCCGCTGCCGCCATCGACGACGCCGTTGGCAATCGTCTGACTGCCGTCCCAGTAGCGGATGTTTGCATTAGGCGCCGACACTTCAATATTGATCTGATTGGCTACGCCGGTCTGCACCAGCAGATCGCCGAGGCCGTAGCCGACCGGTACGCTGGCCACATCAAGACCCAGGTTGGTCAGGGCACCGGTGTAGTTGAACAGGCGATACACGCCGACGCCGAAACCACCGGCATCGGTGACGTTGAGGTTACCGTCGAGCGTGAGGTTGCCGCCGACGTTCATCAGCGACGTGGTCGACGGTGTCCCCAGCGCCACGTCAACGTTGCTGCCGGCCGCGAGGGTCAGTGCACCGGCGGACAGTTGGTTGCCCGAAGACAGCGCCAGATGGCCGCCACTGTTGACGTTGACCGTACCGAGCGCCGAACCGCTACCGGTCAGGGTACCGCCGGTGTTGACGTTGAGCTGGGCACTGGCCAGCGAGCCGCTGAGATCGACAACCCCGCCATTGATCGCGGTGTTGCCGGTAATGCCGTTGATGCCGGTGAGGTTCAAGGTGCCGGTGCCGACCTTGATCAGGCCGCCGCTGCCGCTGAGATCACCATCGAAGGTGCTGGTGACGTTGCCGCTGCCGACGGTCAAGGTGTTGCTGCCGGTCAGTTGCACACTGCCGCTGCCGGTCAGCGCGCCGAGGCTGGCGTCGCTGCCCAGATTCAGCCCGGCGCCGGCGCTGATGTTCACGCCGGAAGTATTGCCCAGCGCATTGGTGTTGAGCGTGGTGACGCTGCCGGAAACGATATTCAGCGCACCGCTGAAGGTGTTGTTGCCGGCCAGGGTCAGGTCCGACAGGCCGTTTTTGGTCAGGCTGCCGGCGCCGTCGATGATGCCGTTGAGGCTCAGGTCGTTGTTGCCCGCAACAGTCAGTCCGGCGTTCAACGTGATCGCGTTGCCGATGCCGAACGATGCGCTGTTATCCAGCGTCGCGGCGCCGCCGACAATCAAGGCGCCACTGCCCAGGCCATTGGCATTGCCCAGGGTCAGCGTACCGGCGTTGAGGGCGGTGCCGCCGCTGAAAGTGTTGTTGCCGTTGAGGGTCAGGTTGGCCGCGCCGTTCTTGATCAATTGGCCGGTACCGCTGGTTACGCCACCGAGGGTCAGGTTTTGCGTTCCAGCCACGGTCAGCGCGGCATTCAGGGCCACCGCGTTGTTGAGGCTGACCAGCGGCGAGTTGCTGTCCAGTGTCGCGGCGCCAGCGGCGGTCAACGCGCCGGAACCCAATGCTGAACTGTTGCCGACGGTCAAGGTACCGGCATTGAGTGTGGTGCCACCGAGGTAATTGTTGGCCGCGTTGAGAATCAGATTCGCCGCACCGTCTTTCACCAGGCTGCCGGCGCCGCTGACCAGACCGGTCAGGGTCAAGTTAGCTGTGCCGCCGACGTTCAGGGCGCCCGCGAGCGCTACCGCATTGTTCAGGCTGACGGCGGTGTTGGTGTCCAGCGTGGTGCCTGCCGCCGCGTTCAAAGTGCCGGAGCCCAGCGCGGTGTTGCTGCCGACAATCAGCTTGCCGCTGTTCAGCGCGGTGTTGCCGAAATACGAGTTAGCGCCGTTGAGGATCAGGTCGGCGGCGCCGTTCTTGACCAATCCACCGATACCAGCCACCACACCACTGAGGGTCAGCGCGTTGCTGCCGCCCAGAGTCAGCGTGCCGCCGAGATTGACGTTGTTGGCCAAGGTCGCTGCGGTGTTGGCATCCAGCGTGGTGCCGTTCGACGCGTTCAACGCGCCGATGCCTAGCGCGGTGTTGGAGCCAACGATCAGTGAGCCGGCGTTCAACGACGTGGTGCCGGTGTAAGTGTTGGCGCCGTTGAGGGTCAGGCTCGACGCGCCCGATTTGATCAAGCCGTTGCCGCCACTGATCACGCCGTCGAGAGTCAGCGCATTGGCGCCGCCAGCGGTGAGGTTGGCGTTGAGGGTGATCGCATTGGCCAACGTCACTGCCGAACTGCTGTTGAGGCTCCCCGCCCCGGCCACGGTCAGGGCGCCGGTGCCCAATGCCGCGGCGTTGCCGACGGTCAGGCTGCCGGCGTTCAGCGTGGTACCGCCGCTGAAGGTGTTGGCACTGTTGAGGGTCAAGTTGGCCGCGCCATTCTTGAGCAACTGGCCGGCACCGTTGATCACACCGGAAAGGGTCAGGCCGCTGGTGCCGCCGATGGTCAGGGTACTGCTGTTGAGGTTGACGTTGTTGCTCAGATTGACGGCGCTGTTGCTGTCCAGCGTGGATACATCGATGACGTTCAGCGCACCACTGCCCAATGCCGCCGCGTTGCCCACGGTGAGGGTACCGGCGGCCAGCGTGGTACCGCCGAGATAGGTATTGGCGCCGTTGAGAATCAGGTTGGCGAAACCGCGCTTGGTCAACCCGCCACTGCCACTGATCACACCGCCGAGGGTCAGGTCAGCGCTGCCCCGGACTTCCAGGTCACCGCCCAGTGACACCGCATTGGTCAGCGCGACCGTGGTGCTGGCTTCGAGCCTTGTGCCTGCGGCGGCGGTCAAAGCGCCGGTACCCAGCGCAGTGTTGCTGCCGACGATCAAAGTCCCGGCATTGAGCGCGGTACCGCCGGAGAAGCTGTTGTTGCCGCTGAGGGTCAGGTCTGCCGTGCCATTCTTGATCAGGTTGCCGGCGCCACTGATTACCCCACCCAGACCCAGCGCCTGAGTGCCACCAATGGTCAGATCCGCCGCCAGCGCTACGGCGTTGGCCAGGGTCACTGCAGTGGTCGCATCCAGCGTCGTGCCGGCCGCCGCGTTCAACGCGCCTGTGCCGAGCGCGGTGTTGCTGCCGACGAACAGGCTACCGGCATTGAGCGCGGTATTGCCGGCGTTGGTGTTGTTGCCGGTCAGGGTCAGGCTGGCGCTGCCACTTTTGCTGATGCCGCCGGTGCCGGACAAAACGCCTGCCAGGGTCAGGGCATTGCTGCCGAGTACGTTCAGAGTGCCGGTCATCGCGATGTTGTTGGCCAGCGTGACGTTGGCGGTGCTGTCCAGACTGGTGCCGGCGGCGGTGTTCAGCGCGCCGCTGCCCAACGAATTGTCATTGGTCACCAGCAGGCTGCCGGCGCTGAGCGTGGTGGTGCCGGTGTAACCGCTGTTGGCACCGCTGAGGGTCAGGCTGCCAGTGCCGGTTTTGGTAATGCCGCTACCGCCGCTGATCAGACCGCCGAGGGTCAGTGCTCCCGTGCCGCCAGCCGTCAATGTGCCGCCGAGGCTGATGGCATTGCTCAGGTTGATCGTGCCGGGTGCGCTCAGGGTTGTCGCGCCGGTCACATTGAGGGTACCGGTACTGAACGCCTGATTTGTACTCACCTGCACCGTGCCGCCGTTGAGCGTGGTGTTGCCCAGATAAGTGTTGGCGGCGCTTAAGTTCAACTGGCCGGAGCCGATCTTGGTCAGGCCACCGCTGCCCGATATCACGCCGCTCAACGTCGTGGCGTTGGTACCTTGCAAGGTCATGCCACCAGCCCCCAGCGAAATCAGGTTGCTGATGTTCAAGCCGGCGTTGCTGGCTTGAATGATCCCGCCGTTGGAGGTCAGCACGCCGCTGCCAAACGTGGCGTTGTTGTTGAATTGAGCGACGCCGCCATTGAGCGTGGTCGCGCCGCTGACCAGCGGCCCCTGCAAAGTCCAGGTGCCGCTGTTGATGGTCAGGTTGTTGAAGTTGACGTAGGTCGCGCTGGACGCCGTGCCGACGCCGGTGGTGCCACCGCCGACACCCACGGGGTTTTGCAGGATCAGGCGGTTGGTGCCGCCGGCACCGCCATCGACGGTGCCGGTCGGGGCGAAAGTCAGGTTGATGCCAATCAGTCCGCCAAGCCCCACCGAAATCTGAACGCCGTCACCCACCTGCACCGAAGAACCGGTCACTGCCGTGAAGGTGTTGGTGCTGCTCGCCCCCATCGACACGCCGCCAGTGATGGCGCCGGCGTTGGTAAAGGTGTTGCCCGCCGCCGAAGTCTCGAACGCGATCCGGCCATTGATCACGCCGGTGCTGCTGTTGGTCATGTTGACCTGCGAGCCGCCGTAGACGCCGATCACCGGTGTATCCGCCAGTGTGATGCCGCCTATCGACAAAGCCGTCGAGGTAATGGTGCCGTTGTTGGTGATGCTGGTAGTGCCCGCAGCGGCGTTGTTCACGCCGATGGCCAGGCCGTCAATGCTGGTCAGGTTCAGCCCCAGCAGCATTCCCGTGCCTCGGATGATCCCGGAAGCATTGTTGAGCACGTTGACGGTACTGGTGGCACCACTGCCGATGAACGCACCGCCACTCAACACCGAAACCAGACCCAGCAGCGCCGGGTCGATCGTGCCGGAGTTGTTCAGGCTGATGTTCACCCCGGTCAGGTCCATGACATGGCCGCCGAGGGTTGCGTTCATCTGCGCCCCGGCGTTGACGTTGATCGTCAGGCCGTTGGTGGCACTGCTGAAGTTGTTGAGAAACAGCGGCAGGGATGGCACGCCGGTACAGGTCACCGTGGAGCCGGCTGTCGAGCAGGTGGCCAACGCGGGTGTGCTCACACCGCCGAACAGCCATCCGGCGACGCTTAGGTGCACAGCAAGGGAAAGTGGGGAAAAACGCGAAAAAACCAGGGCAACGCCAAACCTTGCTTCCACGGGAACTCCTTTCGTGGCGAAACCACTTCAATCCATGAAGGGCAGATAGCAATGACGGTAAACCGTTACGTGCTGTCAGAACTGCTACGACCCAAAACTGTTTCACTCCCGAAACACCTTAGATGACGCTCGCTGATGAGCTAGTTGTCAAATAGTGCTAGTACTTTGGTGCTATCGGTGGCGAATGTGTCGGTTTTGTTGGAGTTTCGCCTGATAATCCGGCAAAAAACCTGTTAATCGCAAGGCAGCAGTGGCGAGCAAACTCACTTGTACAGAACCGTAAATTTGTACGACAAGCCCAGTGCTCATTCAGGATGGGAGCTCTTCATGATCGTCACCGTCCGACAATCCGAATGAATTTTCCGAGTGGCCTGCGATCCCTCTAATACAACAGGGAGGATCCAGGGCTTTATGAATAACGCAAAACTTTTCGTCATCGAGTACACCCTTCATGGCGCCCCAAAATCGTTCATTATCCGTCTGGACAAGATGGATAACGCGGAAGCCTGGCATTGGGCGAGCTGCGACGCGGGAGTCGGGCGTATCCCGCGCTTCGGCCGCGAAAAAGTGCAAAAGACCAGCAAGCCGATGGCGGAGAAATTCGGGGTGGAGAACGTCAAATGGCGGCCGGCGAATTGAATCTCGGCGGGTACGGGGGAATAGGCATGACAGGTACAACCATCAGCCAACCGGCGCATCTGGACTACGGGCTGGATACGCTGTTCGGTCGCGTCACCAAAAGCGCTGAATGCCGGGTTGGCCTGGAACAGGTCGAACATGCGCCGGACCGCTTCGCCGTGCGCATCACGGCGCCCTTGCCCGAAGACCTGGAACAGGCAAAAACCGTGGTATTGAGAGTCGAGGGACGTCGCCTGACCGGCACCGTTCGCCACAGTGAACGGTTGGACGATAACAGCCTGAAACTGGAAGTGGAGCCCGATTAGGCTCCACATTCCTGCGCACGGCTAACGATTGTCAGTGAGCGCACTTGCAGCCTTGATGACTGCATTCCTCGCCGTGTTCGTGATGCTTGGCGCAGGCTTCACAGCAATAGTGCTTGCCGTGACGCACAATCGGATGCTCGCCGAGCTTGCAGTTGCATTTCGGACAGTCACAGGTACGGTCGTCGGTCATGGAGCTGACTCCTTTTGCAGTGGTCGTCAGGGCTGTAGAAACAGCCCATCCAACCAGTGTAGGAGTTGCTCGGAGACTCGCACGATGATTGGCCCGGCCGCCATCGCCGGCAAACAGCTACCACAGGGATAGAGTACATCTGCCAGAGGTTGGATGGCTGTCAGGCCGCCATCGCTGGCAAGCCAGCTCCCACAAAGAGCAAGAGCAAGATCCAGAGCCAGAGCCAGAGCCAGAGCCAGAGCAAAAGCAAAAGCAAAAGCAAAAGCAAAAGCAGAACGCCACACAACCGCCGTTGCTCCTCACCACTCAACAGGCCGAGCGTTAGCTCGCCTGCCGCTCTTGATCCACCCGCCCCCTCGGCAGGCTGAGTGGAGGCATTTATCCGGGGGTGGGCGCGCAGCGCCGTGCGGCGAAGCCGCACACATCGAGAGGAGGTCGTCGCGAAGCAGACCGGAGGCGATGCCCCCGGATGAATGCCGGAGCGAAGGTACCCCGAGCCTTAGCGAGGGGCCGTACGTCAGGGGCGAGCGTTTTTTTGCTTACTTTTTTTTGGCGCCTGAAAAAAAAGTGAGTCGCCGTAAGGGCGAAACCCTAAGCCGCCGTTACCGCAGCAACGGATATGTACACGTTCAACCCACCGCCTGGTCGGCCCAGAGGCCGCCAAGGTCAAGCAGCCCCGCGCCGCCCACTACTGCGATACATGAAAACCAACGCCAACCCCAACAGCACCATCGCCAAAACACGACTCCCCGACAACTCAATCGCCGGATTCCCCAACCAGCCAAAATTGTCGATCAACATCCCCATCGCCAATTGCCCGACAATCACCGCCACCGTCGCCACCGCCGTCCCCACCCGCGGCACCGCGCCCACCATGACCATCATGTAGACAACCCCAAACAGCGCCCCGCTGAGTTGCCATTTCGGCACCTCCAGCAAACTCACTGCATGAACCGGTTCAAAAAACACAATCAGCAACCCGGTCAGTACCGTGCCGACTACAAAGGTCAGCAAGCTGCTGCGCAATACGCCGACCGTTTCGCCCAGACGCCCATTGATCGCCGCCTGCACACTCAACACCGCACCGGCGGCCACCACCACCGCCAACAAAATAATCAGACTCATCATTACCCCCGGGCAATCAGAACGAGTGCCGCAACAATCAGCAGCAAGGCCAGCCAACGTTCACCGTTAACTTTTTTTCGCGTGGCGCCGAACCAGCCGAAATGGTCGATCAAGACGCTCTTGCCAACCTGCCCGGACAGGATCGCGATCATGGTCATCGCAATACCGATATGCGGGGTTGCCAGGGTCAACACCACCACATAGATCGGCCCGAGAAAGCCACCAACCAATTGCCAGCGCGGCAGTTCGCTCAGGGCCGGCCCCTTTTGCGGGCCACTGAGCAACAGCAGGAAAAACAGAATCGCCGAGCCCACCCCGAAAATGCTCAGGGTCGCCCACAAATGACCGACCTGGACACCCAAAGGGCCAAGCAGACCGGCCTCCACGGAAAGGCCCATACCGGCCAGTATCACCAGTGGCAGCAGTAATAAACGCAACCCGGAGTTGGCGACCGGCGCCTGTACTCCCCCCACATCATCAACAGAAGCATGCATAGAAAACACCTGTGTAAAGGAATGATGGCGTGCATTATCGATTGGCATAGCTGTGCGATAAATGGGAGCATTCGGACAACACTTTTGCGCGTCTCGCACAGCAGGATCTACCATGCAAGGATTCAACGAATTGGGTTTCAAGGCGCTTCGGCTGTTTGTCGCGGTGCTCGACCACGGCAGTTTTTCCGAAGTCGCCCGCCGCGAAGGCGTGGCGCCGTCTTCGATTTCCCGCCAGATCCAATTGATCGAACAGGCCCTCGGCCAGCAATTGCTCTACCGCCACACCCGCGCCGTCATGCCTACCGAAGCTGGCCGAGTGCTGGGCGATCACGCGCGGCGGGTGCTGGTGCAATTGGAGGAAGCCGAACAGGCGTTGCAGGAACAACAAGCCGAACCGAGCGGACTGGTGCGCATCAATGCGCCGGTGGTCTTCGGTCAGCGGCACCTGTCACCCTGGCTGGGTCAACTGTGCGCGCGTTATCCGAAGCTGCAACTGGATATCCAGCAAACCGACAGCTATGTCGCACCGTTGCAGGAAGGCGCAGACCTGCTGTTTCGCATCGGTTCGCTGCACGACTCGAGCATGCAGGCGCGGGTGCTGGCGCCGCAGCGCTTTCAGGTCGCGGCGAGCCCGGCTTACCTGGAACGCCACGGCAGGCCCGAGCATCCCGACGAACTGGCCAACCACCAGTGCCTGGCCTACAAAGGCGTGGCTGGCCTGCAACGCTGGTTTTTCCGCAAGGGTACACAGCCGTGGGTACCGTATTCGGTGAAAGGGTCAATTACCGGCAACCACGCCGACACCCTGACGCAAGCCGCTGAACAGGGTTTGGGCCTGGTGATGTTTCCGTCATGGTTGATTGGCGAGGCGGTGCGCAGCGGTACGCTGGTGCCGGTGCTGGGCAACTATCAGGTATCCAACAGCCTGGAGCCGCAGCAGATCGCGATACTCTGGCCCGGCAGCCGACGCCTGTCGGTGAAGGTCAGGACGGTGATCGACTACTTCGTCCAATGCTTTGGCGAAGTGCCGTATTGGGACAGGTCATGACCCCTCAGACGGAAAGGTTGCGCTTCTGTGGCGAGGGAGCTTGCTCCCGCTTGGCTGCGTAGCAGCCTTAAAAAAGCGGTGAGCGCTGCGCACTCAAGCGCGAGCAAGCTCGCTCGCCACAAAAAGCATCGCTGATCAGATCCGGAACTGCCCGACCAGACCGCCCAACCGCTGTCCCAGGTCGGCCAAACTGCGCGAAGTCTGCGCGCCGAGTTGGGTTTCATCGGCAACGTTGTCCACCGCCACCGCGATCTGGTGCACGCTGCGGTTGATCTCTTCCGCCACGGCGGTCTGCTCCTCGGCGGCGCTGGCGATCTGTGCGTTCATCGAATTGATGGTGGCGATCAACTGCGCCATCGTATCGAGCGAAGCACCCGCCTCATTGGCCTGCGCGGACGTGCCGTCACCGGCTTCGCTGGAACGTCGCATGGCTTCTACCGCCGATTGGGTGCCGGCCTGCAAGCGGTCGATCATGCCCTGGATTTCCTGGGTGCTGATCTGCGTACGACTGGCCAGCGCCCGTACCTCGTCGGCCACCACCGCAAAACCGCGCCCGGCCTCGCCGGCACGGGCCGCTTCGATGGCGGCGTTGAGTGCCAGCAGGTTGGTCTGCTCGGCGATCGAACGAATCACCCCAAGCACGCTGACAATCGACGACACGTCTTTTTGCAGGCTGTCCAGGGACACGCCGCTGCTGCGAATGTCGTCCACCAACGCATGAATCTTGACGATGCTGCCGGCCACCACTCGCTTGGCAGCTTGTCCTTCTTCATCAGTCTGCTGGGCAGCAACCGCGGCGTTTTGCGCACTCTTGGCCACTTCCTGGGCAGCGGCGGACATTTCGTTGATCGCCGTGGCCACCTGGTCGGTCTCGTGACGCTGGCGCTCCATGGCCTGGTCGGAACGGTTGGCCTGTTCGGAAACCTGAGTCACCAGCCCGGTCAACTGTGAGGTCATCTCGGTGATCTGGCGCACCAGGCCATGGATCTTGTCGACGAAGCGGTTGAACGAACCCGCCAGTTGACCCAGCTCATCCTGGCTGGTGATGGTCAGGCGACGGGTCAGGTCCCCCTCACCCGCGGCGATGTCGTCGAGGTTGGCTTTCATCAGGTTCAATGGCCGCAGAATGGTGTTGGCCAGCAGCATGCCGGCTGCCGCGATCAGCAACAGCACCACCACGGCCACACCGACGATACTCAGCACCACGCCTTGCATACGCTCCTGAACCTTGGCCTCGACCACGGCGACTTGCGCCTCGATACCGTCGAGGTTGACCGACGTACCCACCGCCATGTCCCATTTCGGCAGGTATTCGGTGTAACCGAGCTTGGGCACCAGCACCTTATTGTTGCCCGGCAACGGCGAGCTGTATTGCAGATAGTGCGTCCCGTCCTGGGCGACTTTCACCAGATCACGATTGACGTAGACCCCGTTGGGGTCGCGGTTGTCCTTGAAGCTTTTGCCTACGCCTTCCGGATCTTTGGCCTTGAACAGGCGCACGGTGTTGGAGTCATAGCCGAAGAAGTAGCCGTCCTTGCCGTAGGTGATGTTCGACAGCAACTTGATCGCCTGCGCCCGCGCTGCGTCATCGCCTTGCGCGGCAGCGTCGTACAGCGGCTTGATCGTGGTCATTGCCACGGCAACGTAACTTTGCAGGGTGGCCTTGGCATCGCTGAGCAGGCGCTCGCGGGTGACCTCGACCTCTTGGCGGGCCTGGCCTTGCAGGATGAACAACGTGGTCAGGCTGATGACCAGCGCGAAGAGCAATACCGGGAGGACGGCGAGGGACAGGACTTTGGCCTTCAGGCTCATGCGCATGACGTTCACTCTTTTGATTTTGTTGGCGTGGTTAAAGGCTATAACGGCACGCCAAGGCAAAACTGTAGGAGCCGGGCTTGCCGGCGAAAGCAATGTCAAAGACGCCTTCGCCGGCAAACCTGGCTTCTACATGAGTGAAATCAGAGGACCATCGCGGCCACCCAGCCAAACGCCAGCAACGGCAGGTTGTAGTGCAGGAAGGTCGGGACCACGGTGTCCCAGATGTGATGGTGCTGGCCGTCGATGTTCAGGCCGGAAGTCGGGCCGAGGGTCGAGTCCGATGCCGGCGAACCGGCATCACCGAGGGCACCGGCCGTACCGACGATGCACACGATGGCGATCGGACTGAAGCCAAGTTGCACGCACAACGGCACGAAAATCACCGCCAGGATCGGCACGGTGGAAAACGACGAACCGATGCCCATGGTCACCAGCAATCCCACCAGCAGCATCAGCAAGGCGCCGATGGCTTTGCTGTGGCCGATCCACGCTGCCGACGTTTCGACGAGTGTCTGCACTTGCCCGGTGGCCTTGATCACTTCGCCAAACCCGGAAGCGGCGATCATGATGAAGCCGATCATCGCCATCATCTTCATGCCTTCGGTGAACAGGTCATCGGTGTCGCGCCATTTGACGATGCCCGATACCGAGAAAATCAGGAATCCGGCCAGCGCACCGATGATCATCGAGTCCAGCAACAGCTGAATAATGAAGGCCGCCGCAATCGCCGCACCCGCGACCATCAGGCTCAACGGGTTGTATTGCACCGCAACCTGTTCGACTTGCTCGATCTTTTGCAGATCGTAGACACGCTTCTTGCGGTAACTGACGAACGCAATCAGCAAGCCCACCAGCATGCCCAGCGCCGGAATCCCCATGGCGTGGGTGACGTTGATGCCGCTGATGTCTACGCCGCTGCGGGCGACGTTGGCCAGCAGAATCTCATTGAGGAAGATGTTGCCGAAGCCCACGGGCAGAAACATGTACGGGGTGATGAGGCCGAAGGTAATGACACAGGCGATCAACCGGCGATCGAGTTGCAACTTGGTCAGCACGTATAAAAGCGGCGGCACCAGCAAGGGAATGAAGGCGATATGTATCGGCAAGATGTTCTGCGAGGCAATGGCCACGACCCAGAGCAACCCGATCAACAACCACTTGACCTGGCCACCGCCCGAGGCGTGCTGGCGATCGACCATCGCCAAGGCCTTGTCGGCCAGGGCATGGGCCATGCCGGACTTGGCAATGGCCACCGCGAAAGCACCGAGCAAGGCGTAGGACAACGCCACGGTCGCCCCGCCGCCGAGCCCGCTGTTGAAGGCTTTGAGCGTCGCCTCGATCCCCAGGCCACCGGTCAAGCCACCCACCAGCGCACCAACGATCAGCGCGATCACCACATGCACGCGGGACAGGCTGAGTATCAGCATGACGCCGACCGCGGCAATTACTGCATTCATTGTCACTACTCCAGACAAGCGAAAAGAGTCCAGCCGGGCGCCTGCATGAGCCACCAGCGGGTTAAAGAATGGGTCTTATTAGAAGGGCGCGCACTTTGCCGCAGACACGGCCCGGTGTCAAAGCCGCGCTCGAGGTCATTTATTCACCGGGGCGAGATAAAGAAAGCCAAATCACAGCCGTTACAGTGCAAAGTCTCAGATATTTATCGAATAAGGACGTCTCCATGTCGCTCAGACAACTTTCCATTCAATGGAAAATCACCCTGCTGGCCGGGCTGTGCCTGGCGGGCATCGTGACCCTGCTGGTAGGTCTTTCGCTGTACCGCATGGAGCACAGCTCCGAGTTGGTGAAAGCCTCGAGCATGGAAATGCTGACTGAAGCGGCGCAGGCACGGATCGAGTCCCAGGGTGTAAACCAGGCACTGGTCATTCGCCAGCAGTTCATGGACGCCTATCAATACGGGCATGGATTTTCCCGTCAGGTGCTGTTTTTGCGAGACCAGGCCGAGAAGCGTTTCCTCGATGCCTTCGACCTGCGCGAAGACCTGACACGACAGGTCAAATCAGCCCTGCAAGCCAACCCCGAACTGCTCGGCTTGTCCCTGGTGTTTGAGCCCAATGGCCTGGATGGCAAGGACGATCTGTTCAGCGGACAAGCCGAACTGGGCAGTAACGACAAGGGCCGTTTTGCCCTGTACTGGTCACAGCCGACGCCGGGCAAAGTAACGTCCATGGCGCTGCCGGAAAGCGACATGGCCGACACCAGCAGCGGCCCCAGCGGCGAACCGGCCAATGCCTGGTTCACCTGCCCGCGCACCCGCCTCAAGCCCTGCGTGATCGAACCCTACTTTTATGTGATCGACGGCCAGAAAGTGCTGATGACCAGCATCGTGTTCCCGCTGATGGTCAACGGCAAGGTCATCGCTTCGCTATCGGTGGATATCAACCTCAACAGCTTGCAAACGATCAGTCAGGGCGCCAGCAAAAAGCTCTACGACGGCCAGACCAGCGTCAGTATTGTCAGCCCGGCCGGCCTGCTCGCCGGTCACAGCCCGGACGCCGGCAAACTCAGCCAGCGCCTGGAAACCGTGGACCAGACCAGCGGTGCCGAACTGATGCGCATGCTCGCCGGCAGCAGCCAGACCGGCAGCCTGCACAGCCATCAGCAGCTCAAAGTCATATCGCCCTTCCAACCGATTCCCGATGGAAAATCCTGGGGTGTGTTGCTCGACGTCCCTGAAAAAGTGCTGATCGGTCCCGCCGAAGCCTTGAAAAAGCAGCTGGATGAAAGCAACACGGCCGGCACACTGACCGAGTTGGGGCTGGGTGTCCTCGCCGCATTGATCGGGCTGGTGCTGGTGTGGCTGATGGCCCGCAGTGTGACCAAACCGATCCTCGGCGTGGCGTACATGCTCGAAGACATCGCCAGCGGCGAAGGCGACCTGACCCGGCGCCTGGCCTACGACAAACAGGATGAGCTGGGGCAATTGGCGGGCTGGTTCAACCGCTTCCTCGACAAGCTGCAACCGATCATCGCCGAAGTGAAACGCTCGGTGCAGGATGCCCGCAACACCGCTGACCAATCGTCCGCCATCGCCACCCAGACCAGCGCCGGCATGGAACAGCAGTACCGTCAGGTGGATCAGGTCGCTACCGCGTCCCACGAAATGAGCGCCACTGCCCAGGATGTCGCCCGCAGCGCCGCCCAGGCCGCACAAGCGGCGCGGGATGCCGACCAGGCGACTCGCCAAGGCCTGACCGTGATCGACCGCACCACCACCAGCATCGACAACCTCGCCGCCGACATGAGCGCGGCGATGGTCCAGGTTGAAGGCCTGGCTGCCAATAGCGAAAAAATCGGTTCGGTACTCGAAGTGATCCGCGCCATTGCTGAACAGACCAACCTGCTGGCACTCAACGCCGCCATCGAAGCCGCCCGTGCCGGTGAAGCCGGACGTGGGTTTGCCGTGGTGGCCGATGAAGTGCGCAACCTGGCGCGGCGCACACAGGAGTCCGTCGAGGAAACCCGGGTGGTGATCGAGCAATTGCAAAGCGGCACCCAGGATGTGGTGGGCTCGATGGGCAACAGCCATCGCCAGGCCCAGGGCAGTGTCGAGCAGGTTGGACAGGCCGTTACGGCACTGCGGCAGATCGGCGATGCGGTGACCGTGATCAGCGACATGAACCTGCAAATCGCCAGTGCAGCCGAAGAGCAAAGCGCGGTTGCCGAGGAGATCAATAACAATGTCGCGACCATTCGCGATGTGACCGAATCGTTGTCGGGACAAGCCAACGAATCAGCACGGGTGAGCCAGTCGCTCAATTGCCTGGCCAATCATCAGCAGGGGTTGATGGATCAGTTCCGCGTCTAATTACCACTGATCCCCTGTAGGAGCCGGCTTGCTGGCGATGGCGGCGACACATTCAGTATCAATGTGTCCAGTACACCGCTATCGCGAGCAAGCTCGCTCCCACAGGTTTTCGTGTACATCCTTGCCATTCACTTTCCATCTTCAATGATGGCGAGTGGATATCTTCCGGAAGCCGATTATGCTTCATGAAACCTTGCAGCGATGCGAGGCCGTCAGTCTGTGTCCCAGGGCCCGGGTACGGCAACAAATGAGAGGTGCTCCGGCCTAAAACAAGAACAACGGAGAAAACTCATGGCGGCAATCGACAATACAACCACGGGCAGTGCGCCCAACCGCGGGATTACCAAGGAGGAACGTAAAGTCATCTTTGCCTCGTCCTTGGGCACCGTGTTCGAGTGGTACGACTTTTACCTGTATGGCTCCCTCGCCGCGATTATCGCCAAGCATTTCTTCGCCGGCGTCAACGAGACCACCTCCTTCATCTTCGCTTTGCTCGCGTTCGCCGCAGGTTTTGCCGTGCGGCCATTCGGCGCGATTGTGTTCGGCCGACTGGGTGACATGATCGGACGCAAACACACCTTCCTCATCACCATTGTGATCATGGGTGTTTCCACGGCGGTGGTGGGTTTCCTCCCGGGGTACGCGACCATCGGGGTGGCGGCGCCGATCATCCTCATCACCCTGCGCTTGCTGCAAGGTCTGGCCCTGGGCGGCGAGTACGGTGGTGCGGCGACTTACGTGGCCGAGCATGCGCCAAAAGGCAAACGCGGTTACTTCACCTCATGGATTCAGACCACCGCAACCCTCGGTCTGTTTCTGTCACTGCTGGTGATCCTGGCCTGTCGCACAGCACTGGGCACTGAAGCCTTCGAAGCCTGGGGCTGGCGGATCCCGTTCCTGTTGTCGATCCTGTTGTTGATCATCTCGGTGTACATCCGCCTGCAACTCAACGAGTCACCGGTGTTCCTGAAAATGAAGGCTGAGGGCAAATCCTCCAAGGCGCCGCTGACCGAATCTTTCGCCCGCTGGGACAACCTCAAGATCGTCATCATGGCCCTGCTCGGCGGCACTGCCGGGCAAGCCGTGGTCTGGTACACCGGGCAGTTCTACGCGCTGTTCTTCCTGTTGCAAACATTGAAAATCGAACCGCAGACCGCCAACCTGCTGATCGCCGGCTCGTTGCTGATCGGCACGCCGTTCTTCGTGATTTTCGGCAGCCTGTCCGATCGGATCGGCCGCAAAGGGATCATAATGGCCGGCTGCATCCTCGCGGCGCTGACGTATTTCCCGATTTTCAATGCGCTGACCCAGTACGGCAATCCCGATGTGTTCGTCGCCCAGGAGAAAAACCCGGTCACGGTGGTCGCCGATCCTGACCAGTGTTCGTTCCAGTTCGACCCGGTGGGCAAGGCCAAATTCACCAGTTCCTGTGACTTGGCCAAGACCGTGCTGGCCAGACGGGCGATCCCCTATAAAAACGAAAAAGCCGAGCCGGGCACTGTGGCGCAAGTGCGGATCGGTGAGAAGGTGATCCAGAGTTTCGAGGGCACCGGCATGCCGGCCGCCGACTTCAAGGCCAAGAACGATGCCTTCACCGCCTCGCTCGCTACTGCTCTCAAAGAGGCCGGCTACCCCGAAAAGGCTGACCCGGCCAAGACCAACTATCCGATGGTGTTGTTGCTCCTGACCATTCTCGTCATCTACGTGACCATGGTGTACGGCCCGATCGCCGCGTGGCTGGTTGAACTGTTCCCGGCACGTATCCGCTATACCTCGATGTCGCTGCCGTACCACATCGGCAACGGCTGGTTTGGCGGGTTCCTGCCGACGGTGGCCTTCGCTATGGTGGCAGCCACTGGGGATATCTATTACGGCCTGTGGTATCCGATCGTGATCGCAGTGATGACGGCGATTCTGGGGATTTTCTTCATGCCGGAAACCAAGGATCGGGAGATTCATCACACCTGAAACCGGCACAACACAACCCCTGTGGGAGCACGGCTTGCCGGCGATGGCGGACGGGAGATCGCCATCGCGAGCAAGCTTTGCTCCTACGGGGGATGTCGGTGTGTTTTCAGGTGCGTTTTGGTAGTTCGATCAACACTTTCAACCCGCCCCACTCGCTCACCTGCAAGTGCATCACCCCGCCCCAGGTGTCGACGATATCGCGCACAATGCCCAGGCCCAGGCCATGCCCATCGGCCTGTTCATCCAGCCGTGCGCCGCGGCTGAACACCTGATCGCGCCGGTCTTCGGGAATGCCCGGCCCGTCGTCTTCGACAATCAGCTGAAAACTTTCTGCAGCCTCGACCACACTCAATCGGACTTCGGCATCGGCCCATTTGCAGGCGTTGTCCAACAGGTTGCCGAGCAGTTCCAGCAGATCCTCGCGATCCCATGGCAGTTGCAGCCCGGCCGGGGTGCGATAGCTCAGGTTCAGATGGTCGCCGTGAATCATGTTCAATGTCGCCAACAACCCCGGCAGTTCGGCGTCGCAGTCAAACAGTGCGCCCGGCAGTGCATCGCCGGCCAAGCGAGCGCGATTGAGTTCACGATTGAGCCGCTGTTGCACCTGTTCCAGTTGTTCCTTGAGCACCTTGCGCAGTTGCGGATGCGCGTCGAGCTGTTCGCTCGAGGCAAGACTCAACAGCACGGCCAATGGGGTTTTCAAGGCGTGACCCAGATTGCCCAAGGCATTGCGCGAGCGCTTGAGGCTGTCTTCAGTGTGAGCCAGCAGGTGGTTGATCTGCGCCACCAGCGGCTCCAATTCCACCGGTACCTGCTCATCAAGTTGCGAACGCTGGCCCTGTTGCAGTTGCGCGATCTGTTCGCGGGCCTTTTCCAGCGGGCGCAAGGCGCGACGCACAGTGACCCGTTGCAACAGCAGGATCAGCAGCAACCCCGCCAGCCCCAGTCCGAGCCCGACCTGCTGCATCCGCTGGAAGCTCTCGCGCACCGGCGTGTAATCCTGCGCCACACTGATGGAAATCGACTGGCCGAGGCGCCGATAGTCGGAACGCAACACCAGCAATTGCTGCCCTTCCGGCCCCAGTTGCAGGTTGCTGTGCAGGCCGGGATGATCGAGGCGCGGCAGCTCCTGATCCCACAATGAACGGGAGCGCCAATGACTGTCGGCAAAATCGATACGGAAATAATGACCGGAAAACGGCCGTTGATAGGCTGGAGACAAGCGCCGCTCATCCAGTTGCAAGCCCTGCGGGCCACGCACCAGCGCCACCAGCAGGCTCTCGCTGTCGTTGCGCAATCCCGCCTCGAGGTAGCGCTGCAAGCCCATTTCAAACAACCACAGACTGGTTTGCGCCAGTATCAGGCCGACAATCACCATGACGCTGATCAGGCCAAGGCTCAAGCGCCGCTGGATCGACCTCACCTGGCTTGCCCGCCGAACAGGTAACCCTGGCCGCGACGGGTTTCGATCACACTCTTGCCGAGCTTGCGCCGCAGGTGATTGACGTGAACTTCCAGCACGTTGGAATCGCGCTCGGTTTCACCGTCGTAGAGGTGTTCGGCGAGGTGGCTTTTGGAAAGGATTTGCTCGGGGTGCAGCATGAAATAACGCAGCAAGCGGAACTCGGCTGCGGTGAGCTGGACCTCGGCGCCATCGCGTGTCACGCACTGACGGCCCTCGTCCAGATGCAACCCGGCAGCCTTGAGCGTCGGTTGATTGGCCTGGCCGTGGGAGCGACGCAACAACGCCTGAATGCGTAAATGCAGCTCTTCGGGATGGAACGGTTTGGTCAGGTAATCGTCGGCACCGGCCTTCAGGCCTTCGATGCGTTCAGCCCAGGAACCGCGTGCGGTGAGGATCAGCACTGGCGTAGCCAAACCTGCGGCGCGCCATTGCGCCAGCACGTCCAACCCCGGGACGCCCGGCAAACCGAGGTCGAGGATGATCAGGTCATAGGGCTCGGTACTGCCCTGATGCAGCGCGTCGCGACCATCGGCCAGCCAGTCCACGGCGTACCCTTGGCGATTGAGGCCGGCCATCAATTCGTCGGCCAGGGGCACGTGGTCTTCCACCAGGAGCAAACGCATCGGTCAGTCTTCCTTGTCTTTCAGTAATCGGCCGGTGGCGGCGTCAAGGTCAAGCTCGCGCACCACGCCTTCAGTAGTGAGCAACTCGACTTCGTAAATATAGATGTCGTGCTTCTCTTCGAGCTCAGCCTCCAACAGTTTGGCCTCGGGGTAGCGGTCCAGCGCCTGTTGCAACAATTGCTCGAGCGGCAGGATCACCCCCTGTTGGCGCAGGCGCAGGGCTTCGTCCTGATCGAGGTCACGAGCCATGGCCACCGAACAGAAAGCCAGCAGCACCAGCGCCAGTCGACTGCCGGCGCGCCGTGTTGTAAAGGAAAGCAACGTCATTACGAATCCTGATGATCCTTGAGAACCTGCCCGCTGACAGCGTCTAATTCCAGATCCCAATCGATACCCTGCGAGTCGCGCAGTTCAATCTGGTAGATGTACTTGCCGTACTCTTCTTCCAGCTCGGTTTCAGTGATAGTGGAACCCGGGTGCCTGGTCAACGCGGTGGCATTGAGTTTCTCGAAAGACACAATGGTACCAGCGTCGCGCAGCCTCAAGGCTTCATCCGGCCCCAGATCGCGCGCGTGGGCGATACTGGCGGTCAGGCTGATGATGGACGCGGTGAACAGGGCAGTCAGGGTTTTCATGGGTGTCTCCGTATTCTTTTAGGTGTTGCCTACGGGGGCCACGTTAGCGATAAGAACTTAATTGAAACTGAATTGCCATCATTGGCCACAGCAACACAAAACCTGTAGGAGCACGGCTTGCCGGCGATGGCGCCCGGGAGATCGCCATCGCGAGCAAGCTTTGCTCCTACGGGTTTGGCGCAAGCTGTTACATAATTAACTGTTGCCAGACACAGAGGCCGGTATGACCGCCATCCACATCAAGTTTCCCTCCCTGACGCTCAAGGCCGGGCCGCGTGCCTTGGCGCGCATCCGTGAAAACGGGTTGCAGGCTGCCGATGTCGGCACGTTGCCGGGCGCTGCCGGTGGCCCCAAGGCATTGGGGATTCAGGGGCTGGACCTGGCGTTATTCGGCCAATGGTTGCCGACGGCGCCCCGGGAGCGCTCGCTGATCGGCGCATCGGTGGGTTCCTGGCGCTTCGCCAGCGCCTGCCTGCCAGACGCCGCCGAAGGCATCCGCCGACTTGGCCAGCTCTACACCGAGCAGGATTTCGCCAAGGGTGTGACCATGGCGCAAATCAGCCAGAGCTCGCGGCGCATGCTCGATGACTTGCTCGACGGTCACGATGCCGCCCTGCTCGCCAACCCCCATTACCGCCTGAACGTCATGGTGGTCAAAAGCCACGGCCTGCTCGCGGATGACCATCGCGGGCGTCTGGGCCTTGGCCTGTCGTCGGTGATTGCCGATAACCTGCGCGGCCGCGCGCGGCTGTCGCGGCACTTCGAACGGTTGATCATTCACGATCCGCGCCTGGCGCCGCCGGTCAATGCGCTGAATGACTTCCCGTCACGTTTCGTCGCCCTCGATGCCGGGAATCTGCGCCAGGCCTTGCTAGCCTCCGGATCGATCCCGATGGTGATGGAAGGCGTGCGCGATCTGCCGGGTGCCGGCGCCGGGACGTTCCGCGACGGCGGCTTGCTCGACTATCACCTCGACCTGCCCTACAGCGGCGATGACATCGTGCTCTATCCGCATTTCACCGACCGGGTGATTCCCGGCTGGTTCGACAAGACGCTGCCTTGGCGCCGCGCCTGCCCGGCACGCCTGCAAAATGTCTTGCTGGTGGCGCCGTCGAAGGAGTACCTGGCGCGTTTGCCCTACGGCAAACTGCCGGACCGCAACGACTTCAAACGCTTCATGGGCGACGCCCCGAGCCGACAGAAATACTGGCGTGCGGCGATGGATGAAAGTCGGCGCCTGGGCGATGAGTTTCTCGAACTGGCCGCCAACGGTCGCCTTGGCGAGCGCTTGCTGACCCTTTAGTCAGGACAAGCTGTTAAACTCGCCGCCTGCCCGAATCGCTGCGGCGAACGCCATCTGAACAGAGCTGAAAACACTGTGGAAATTTTCAAAGAGTTTACTTTCGAATCCGCCCACCGCCTGCCCCACGTCCCGGACGGCCACAAGTGCGGCCGCCTGCACGGTCACTCGTTCAAAGTGGCGATTCATCTGAGCGGCGACCTCGATCCGCACACCGGCTGGATCCGCGATTTCTCCGAAATCAAGGCGATCTTCAAGCCGCTGTACGAGCGTCTGGACCACAACTATCTGAACGACATTCCCGGCCTGGAAAACCCGACCAGTGAAGTGTTGGCCAAGTTCATCTGGACCGAAATGAAACCTCTGCTGCCGGAACTCAGTGCGATCCGCATCCACGAGACGTGCACCAGCGGTTGCATCTATCGCGGCGAGTAAACCTGCCAATGGATGCACAACCCTGTAGGAGCGAGCCTGCTCGCGATGGACGTCAAGACACCGCGTTTTTTCCAGATACACCACGTTAACGTTAACGTCTTTCGCGAGCAGGCTCGCTCCTACATTGGGTATGCGTTTCGTCAGTGATACAAAAAACAGCCTTCAACGGCTGTTTTTTTATGCCTATGCTTTTTGGCTCGCACCTGCCAAGAGGACACGTCCATGACTGAATGGCCACTGGCTCAAACCTACCGTTTCAAAGGGCACTCCGTTCGCTATGCCGTTCGCGGCGATGGCCCGCCGCTGGTGTTCGTGCACGGCACACCCTTCTCTTCTTATGTATGGCACCGGATTGCGCCGCATTTCATCACCACGCACCGCATTCACTACTTCGACCTGCTGGGCTACGGGCTATCCGAGAAAGTTGAGGGTGACGTTTCATTGGGCGTGCAGAACGAATTACTGGCGCAACTGTTGGAACACTGGGGCCTGGATAACCCCGATGTGGTGGCCCATGACTTTGGCGGCGCGACCACCCTGCGTGCGCACCTGCTCAACGGCAAGGATTACCGCAGCCTGACGCTGATCGACCCGGTCGCGCTGACGCCCTGGGGCTCGCCGTTCGTGCAACACGTGCGACAGCATGAAGCGGCATTCAGCGGTTTGCCCGACTACATTCAGCGAGCCATCGTGCCGGCCTATATCCGCGGGGCAATCAAACGCGACATTCCGGACGACGAACTCGCACCGTACGTGCAACCCTGGCTGGGCGACCCCGGGCAAGCGGCCTTTTACCGGCAGATCGCTCAGATGGACGAACGCTTCACCCGCGAAGTCGAAGGCTTCTACCCGACGATGCGCTGCCCGGTGCAGATCCTGTGGGGCGAGGACGATCAGTGGATTCCCATCGAACGCGGGCGAGCCTTGCAACAGATGATCCCGGGCGCACAGTTTCACGCGGTTCCCAACGCCGGTCATCTGGTGCAGGAAGATGCTCCTGAGGCCGTTGTCGCGGCGTTGATGCGATTTTTGCCACTGGCGGGGATTGCCATCACCGAGCTAACGTAAGGACATTGACAACCGAACCTCTAAAAGGACTCTCCTGATGCACATCATCAATGCCAGGTTGCGCAACCAGGAAGGCCTGCATGAGTTGCACCTGGAAAACGGCCTGATCAGCAACATCGCCCGCCAGACCGAAGCACCTACCCTGGGGCCAGACGATCTGGATGCTGGCGGCAACCTGGTCATACCACCCTTCGTCGAGCCGCACATTCATCTCGACGCAACCCTGACTGCGGGCGAGCCGCGCTGGAACATGAGCGGTACGCTGTTTGAAGGCATCGAGTGCTGGGGCGAGCGCAAAGCCACCATCACCCAGGAAGACACCAAGACCCGGGCCAGGAAAACCATCCAGAACCTGGCGGCCCACGGCATCCAGCACGTGCGCACGCATGTCGATGTCACTGACCCGCAGTTGACCGCCCTGAAGGCGATGCTCGAAGTGCGCGAGGAAAGCCGGCACCTGGTGGACATGCAAATCGTCGCATTCCCGCAGGAAGGCATCGAGTCCTATCGCAACGGCCGGGACTTGATGGAGGAAGCGATCCACATGGGTGCCGACGTGGTCGGCGGCATTCCGCATTTCGAGTACACCCGCGAGCAGGGTGTCAGTTCGGTGAAGTTCCTGATGGACCTGGCCGAGCGCACCGGGTGTCTGGTGGACGTGCATTGCGATGAAACCGACGACCCGCACTCTCGCTTTCTCGAAGTGCTCGCCGAAGAGGCCCGCAGCCGCGACATGGGTTCGCGGGTCACCGCCAGCCACACCACGGCCATGGGCTCCTACGACAACGCCTACTGCGCCAAACTGTTTCGTCTGCTCGGGCATTCGGGTATCAGCTTCGTTTCATGCCCCACCGAAAGCATCCACCTGCAGGGCCGCTTCGATAATTTCCCGAAACGCCGCGGCGTGACCCGGGTCAACGAGCTGCTCGAAGCCGGCATGAACGTGTGTTTCGGCCAGGACTCGATCGTCGACCCGTGGTATCCGCTGGGCAACGGCAACATCTTGCGGGTACTCGAAGCGGGCCTGCACATCTGCCACATGCTCGGTTACCGCAACCTGCAAAGCGCCCTGGACCTGGTCACCGACAACAGCGCCAAGGCCCTGGCCCTGGGTGACCGCTACGGACTGGAACCAGGCCGGCCAGCGAACCTGCTGATTCTTTCTGCCGATAGCGACTACGAGGTGATCCGCAGCCAGGGATTGCCGTTGTATTCAGTGCGCGGGGGCAAGGTGTTGATGAAGCGGACGATGCCGGTGGTGGAGTTCAGTGGGCAGAGCTGAGACTTGCGTTGGGCTGGTCGGCAAGCCCCTTGTAGGAGCGAGCCTGCTCGCGATGAACCCGAGAACAATGCGGGGGGCCAGACTACCCGTGTCATCGTTGACGACCATCGCGAACAGGTTCGCTCCTACAAAGGGGCTTGCCAGCGATAGCGATCCAAGCGTCAATCCGTCAACCCGTCAACCGGGCCGTACCAAACAGGCTCACCCGTCGCAACTCCCCCCGCTCTTCCTCCAGCAAAATCGGCGCAGTACCACCGGGCATCGTCACTTTCACCTCCCCGGCACTCACCCAGCCCACCCGCCAGGCCGCGCACGCCACCGCCGTGGCGCTGGTGCCGGAGGACGCCGTCGGCCCTTCGCCGCGTTCGAATACGCGCGCGATCACTCGCTGCGCGGCATCATGGGCCGCCCATTGCAGATTGATCCCCGCCGGGCACGGTTGTCCTGCCCCGGTGGGCATGGCGAAAGCGATTCGCGTGAGCCCTTCGCCCAATGCGGGTTCACGCATTTGCTCGTTGCTCGGCAGCGCATCCACGTGGTCCACCAGCGTCACACAATGCGGATTGCCGACCCGTACAAACTGACTGCGGACCCATGCGCCGTTCAATGCTGCCAGCGGCTGTACATGGCTCAGTTCCCGGCCGTTGAACGTTACACTCTCAACGCCTTGAGCACTGACTGCTTGCGGGCCGAAAGTCGGTTGCCCCAGATCCAGCCAGAAACCCTGCACCCCTTCGACCTGCGCCGCTTTCACCGAGGTTTCTCCCGGTGAAATCACATCGGTCTTGTCGTGATGAACCTTGAGCACACACGCCTCGTCCCGGGGCAATAAACCTTGGTCACTCAGGGCCTGGGAGAAAATCGTCAGGCCGTTTCCACTGCGTTCGGCGAGGGTGCCGTCGGTGTTGACAATCAACAGATCGAACGGTGGCGACGACTGGAACGGACCGACCAGCAGACCGTCGCTGCAATGGCTTTTGCTGCCGGCCGGTTGCTCGCCCGGCGCCCAGGAGCAGCATGCCTCGACAGCCGCCAATGCCCACGATTCGCGGGCTTGCGCGGCGTGACCGGCTTCATCGGGTACGGCGATACCCTGTTGGCGCAGCGCCTCGGGCGCCACGACCATGTAGATATTGCCTCGTGCATCGTACATCCGCGCCATGGCGCCCTCTCTGTTGGAATGATCGGTCTGACTCAACATATCGCGAAACGCGCATCGGCTGTGCAACGATGTCAGTCTGTCGCAATGCAAAACCCTGCGGACGCTGATCGAACCCTCGCCGCACGATCACTGTCCCTTGGAGACGCGATGTTTTTAGCCAAGGATTGATATGACCAACCTCAACACCCAGACTTCATACGCACCGGGGCGCATGGAACAAATGTCCACGCGCGTCGCTTTTTTCATCGCCGGGTTCGGCATCGCCGCGTGGGCACCGCTGGTGCCGTATGCCAAGGCGCGGGCCGGGCTGGACGAAGGCACGTTGGGTTTGTTGCTGCTGTGTCTGGGGGTGGGTTCGATTCTGGCCATGCCGATGGCTGGGATCCTGGCCACGCGCTTCGGTTGCCGCAAAGTGGCGACCGGCGGGACGCTATTGATCTGTGCAGCGCTGCCGCTGCTGGCCACGGTGTCGTCGATTCCGGCCTTGATCGGCGCGCTATTTATGTTCGGCGCAGGCCTCGGCACGGTGGATTCGACGGTGAACCTGCAAGCGGTCATCGTCGAACGTGCCAGCGGCAAGAACATGATGTCGGGGTTCCACGGTTTGTTCAGCCTGGGCGGCATCGTCGGCGCGGCGGGCGTCAGTGCCCTGCTCGGCCTGGGGCTGTCGCCGCTCGGTGCGATGCTGGTGGTGGTCGCTTTGCTGTTGGTCGCCCTGCTGAAGGCCGTACCACACATGTTGCCCTATGGCAGCGACAGTTCAGGGCCGGCGTTTGCCGTTCCCCATGGCATCGTGCTGTTCATCGGCGGCATGTGCTTCATCGTCTTCCTCGCCGAAGGCGCGGCACTGGACTGGAGTGCAGTGTTCCTGGCGCAGGAGCGCGGGATCGATACGGCCTATGCGGGGCTGGGGTATGCGGCGTTTGCCCTGACCATGACGGTTGGACGCTTGACCGGTGACAAAATCGTGCGGCGGCTGGGCGCGACACGGGTGATCGTGTTCGGAGGGCTGACTGCGGCGGCCGGGCTGTTTCTGGCGACATTCGCCCCGAGCTGGGAAGCGGCGTTGGCCGGTTATGCGTTGCTCGGTGCAGGATGCTCGAACATTGTCCCGGTGCTGTACACCGCCGTCGGCAAGCAGACCGTCATGCCGGAAAGCATCGCCGTACCGGCCATTACCACCCTGGGCTATGCCGGCATTCTTGCCGGACCTGCGGTGATCGGCTTTGTCGCCCATGCCGCCAGCTTGAGCTTTGCCTTTGGATTGATGGCGTTGTTGCTGGTGGCGGTGGCGATTGGCGGGAAGGTATTGAAAGTCTGAAGGCATCGCTGGCAAGCCAGCTCCCACAGAATCGTAGTCGTACACCTAAGTCGTGTTCGCCGCGAACTCTGTGGGAGCTGGCTTGCCAGCGATAAAGGCTTCCCGGTCTATCAGAAGCCAACACTGGCCTGCACGAAAAACGTACGCGGCGCGCCAACGTACATGCCCGAGTTATTGTCGCTGGAGCGAGTGAAGTACTGCTTGTCGAAGATGTTTTTCACCCCCGCGCCCAGCTTCAGGTTCGACACCTGCGGACCAAAGTCATAACCGCCACGGACGTTCCAGGTGACGTAGCCCGGAATGTCACCGTACTGACCATCGGCCGTGCCCTCGGTGATGTAGTTGTTGCTGAAGCTGCCGTCGGCGTTCACCGCAACACCCGGTGAGCGCTGTTTGGACTGGGCAAAGGCGTCGATATTGTAGGTCCAGCGATCAATGTCGTAACGCAGCCCGGCGGTGGCCACCTGACGCGAATAGAACGGCAGGTCACGCCCCTCGAAATCCGGGATATCGCCTTCATAGACGGCACGGGTGTAGGTGTAGCCGGCATTCGCTGTCAGACCGGCCAGACGCGGGTCCAGTGCCGCCATGTCGTAATGCACCGATGCTTCGATCCCCTGGTGGGTCGTTGCGCCCAGGTTGGTCCAGCCCGCATCGTTGCTGATGTACTGCAACTCTTTATCGAAGTCGATGTAGAACAGCGTCACTTCGCCGCCCCACACGTCATCGTTGTAGCGCGTGCCGATTTCATAGGTCTTGGCTTTTTCCGGCTCCAGACCATTGGCGGTGCTGTCGCCTGTACCCCCCTGACCGAGCTGGAAATACTGCAGGCTGCCGAACGAAGTTTCATAGTTGGCGAACAGTTTCCAGGCATCGGAGATGTGATACATCACGCTCAGCGCTGGCAGCGGTTCGTTGCTTTCGATGCTGCGTTTCTTTTCCGGTACGGGCCGGCCGGCCGTGTCGAGTACCGGACGATCGTGCCAGTCGGTACTGATATGTTCAAAGCGAATACCGGGAGTGACGGTCCATTGGCCGACATCGATCTTGTTGTCGATATACACCGAGTTGGCTTCGGTGCCACCGGTTCGGTCCTGATAGACATGCCCGTCCGAACCTGGACGTACCACCGGCTCGTTGCTGCTGTTGAGCCCCAGGCGGCTGGCCTCTTCGTGCATGGCTTCTTTCAGGTAGCGATAACCGACACTGACTTCCTGGGTGGTCGGGCCGACATCGAACACATGGGATACACGCGGTTCGATGCCAAAGGTGTAGTAGGTACGCGGGAACGAGCCGATGGTTCTCTGATCGCGGGCGGCGATATTACTGCCGCGGAAACTGTCGGTGTAGTACGTCAGCACTTCGGCCTGAGTGCGGTCGTCGAGTTGGCGGACCCATTTGAACGACACGTCCTTGCGACGGCCACTGAAGCTGTCGTTGTTCCGGTCGGACTGGAACGGGTCAGCGTCGTACTGCGCCTGGGTCAGGCCGCCGGGCATGTCGGCGCTGGCGTCGTAGTAGTGAAAATTAAGACTGAAATCGTCGTAATCCGTAGGTGCCCAATGGGTCTTGAGGATCACGTCGTCGATGTCGTTGCCGTTGTTGCGCTCACGGTAGCCGTCGCCGTTCACCCCGGAGTACAACAGCGCCACGCCCATGCCGTTGTCCGCGGTGCCGCCGGCAAATACCGTGTCGATATGCTTCCAGCCACCGTGCTGGGACGTTTCCAGGGTCGTGCCGATTTCCGCCGAGGCTTGTTCCGGAATCGCACGGGTCACGAAATTGATCACACCGCCCACGTTCTGTGGTCCGTAGCGCACGGAACCGGCCCCGCGCACCACGTCGATGCTGTCGAGGTTGCCGGAGGAAATCGGTGCCATGGACAGCTGCGGTTGGCCATAAGGCGCGAACGCCGCAGGCACGCCGTCGATCAGCACGGTGGAGCGCGGCGACAGGCGAGACGTCAGGCCGCGAACACCAACGTTCAGGGAAATGTCGCTGCCACCGGTACCGTTGGCGTCCTGCACTTGCACACCCGGCACACGTTTCAGAACGTCGCCGACGTTCATCGCACCTTGCTCGACCATCGCTTCGCGGCGGATCACGGTTCGCGCGCCCGGGTGATTCTGCACCACGGCGGCGTCGGCATCATCGAGCCAGTCGCCGACCACTTTGATGTCGGTCACGCCCAATTCCAGTGGCCCTTTTGCAGCCGCCGTTGGCGCCGGCAACAAGGTGACCGAGCCTTCATCGATCTGGTATTGCAGGCCGCTGCCCTGCAACAGCTGACGCAGCGCCTCTTCCGGGGAAATATTGCCCTCCACCGCCGGAGCCTGTTTGCCGGCCACCAGTTCAGGGCTGAAAAAAACCTGCAACGACGTTTGCTGGCCCAGCTCACTCAAGGCCTGACCCAGTGGCTGCGCCCTGATTTTAATGGCGTCGGCCGCGAAGGCCTGGGGCATCGCAACGTTGATCGCCAGTGCGAGCGCCAAGGGCAACCAAGGGAGATTGTTGTTTTTAGCGGCGGATTTTTTCACGTCAAACGGCGTCCTGTGAATCGCAAGAGTGTGCGCTTGTTAATGCAAACCAGTTGCAGTTGAACAGGAAGACGATGAACTCGAAAAAAACCTGAATTTTATTTTGAAATTATTTCCTGACTGCCGTCAGCGAGGGTACGCACGGCCACCGGAAGTATGCTCGGCAAGGCCTTGAGCAGCGCATCGGTGTTGTCGGACTTGAACACGCTGGTCAGACGCAGATCGCCGACTGCGCGGCTGCCGACCTTGAGCGGCGTCTCGCGATAGCGCGAGACTTGCTCGGCGACATCGGCCAGCCTGGCGTTGTTGAAGACCAGTTTGCCGTTGCGCCAGGCGGTCAGTTCGGCCGAGTTGACCGCATAGGCCGCCGCGACTTTGCCGTGCGCATCGACGTGGGTGCCCAGGCCAGCCGTAAGGTTGATGAAATCGTTGTCGGCAGCGTCGTGCCCCTGAACCTTGACGGTGCCCTGCTCCACCACGACCCGGGTTTCGCTGGCGCCACGGCGCACATCGAAACGGGTGCCGGTGACCGTGACTTTGCCGCTGCCGGCCTCGACGATGAAGGGTCTGCGGGTGTCATGCTGGACGCTGAACATCGCCTCGCCTTCACTCAGTTCAACGGTGCGTCGGTCTTTTTCAAATCGCACCTGAATGCGACTTCGGCTGTCCAGGTCGACCACCGAGCCATCCGGCAGCGCCACATGACGGCGCTCGTTCAGTGCTGTGGAGAACTCAGCCGTGTAAGGCGCCGGATGATTCAGGCCACTGAACAAACCCAGCCCGAGCGCTACCGCCAACACGCTGGCGGCAACCGCATAACGCAGCACCGGGCGGCGTTTGTTGCGCGTTGGCGCTTCCTGACACAGCGCTTGCAGACGCGCCGCAGGCACCAGGTCGGCAGCTTTCCACAGCCCCTGGAGCCATTCGAATTCGGTTCGATGTTGCGGGTGTTGGTCCAGCCAGGTTTCGAACTGGCGATGCGTTTGGGCATCGACCGCAGGTTCCTGCAAAAGCACAAACCACCGCGCCGCTTCATCGCGGACCGCTGTTTGCCCGCACGCACAAGCACGAGTATCCATCATGGAAGTTCCTGTTTGGCTGGGGATGAAAAATGGCCACCGCTCATGATTGCAGTCCGTCCAGGCGGTCGCGCAGATGCCGCAGCGTGCGGATCATATACTTTTCCACCATGTTCTTGGACAGCCCCAGGCGTTCGGCGATTTCAGCCTGGGTCAGGCCTTCGATCTTCTGCCAGACAAACACCTTGCGGCAGTTGATCGGCAATTCGGTGAGCGCGCGCTCGATGGAATCGGCCAATTGGATCGCGTGCATGAAATGCTCCGGGTCGCCGGTTGACGACACACTGAGATCAATCGCCTCTGACTCCATGGCGCCCCGCCGATCCTCACGCCGATAACCGTCCACCGCGATATTGCGCGCGGTCTGGTGCAGGTAAGCCCGAGGTTGCTCCACCGCCGCCGAATTCGCCTCAAGCACCCGCACGAAGGTGTCGTGGGCCAGATCCTCAGCCTGCTGACGGTTTCTCAGGCGACGGGTCCAGGTGCCAACCAACTCTTCGTAATGCTCGAAAAAGCCGTGTCTGCGGGGCAGCTTGGGGATCATTTCGGTGTGCTGTGGAGACGGGGGCGTGAATAGTAATGCTTCCTATTAACCCAAGGCAACGATTTGCAGCTCAGTGGGCAAACAGCCCGCCATCCGCTATCGTCCGGCAGCGTTTGCTCTGCGAGCGCCGGGCAATTGCACACGCGCAATCAGCCCCGCGCCGCTGCGATTGCGCAGTGTCAGCTCTCCGCCTTGTTCGCGAACGATTGCCCGCGCAGCGGACAATCCCAGGCCGACACCGCCGGTATCACGGTTGCGTGAGGTTTCCAGTCGATAAAAAGGCTCGAACACTCGCTCAAGCGCAGACTCGGGAATGCCCGGGCCATCGTCCATGACTTCGATGCAAACCCGCTGCTCATCCTCCATCAGCTGGATGCTCGGCTTACTTGCATACTTCACTGCGTTTTCCAGCAGGTTGACCACCACCCGCTTGATCCCGAGCGGGCGGCCGTCGTACACCAGATGGGCCGGGCCAGTGAAATCGACCTCGATACCTTGGTCGCGGAAATCATCGATGATCGTTTGCAGCAACTCCGAGAGATCGAACGCAGTGGTTTGCTCCCTGTGGGTTTCTTCGCGGAAAAAGCCCAGCGCCGCGTTGATCATCGTTTGCATTTCTTCGATGTCACGGACCATTTTGCGCTGCTGCTCCAGGTCGTCCATGAACTCGCTGCGCAGGCGCATCCGCGTCAAAGGAGCCCGCAGGTCGTGGGAGATGGCGGCGAGCATTTGCGTGCGCTCGCTGAGAAAGTGCCGAATCTGCGCCTGCATGGTGTTGAAGGCGATGATGGCCTGGCGAATCTCATGGGGGCCCTCGATTTTGATCGGCGGCGCATGCAAATCCCCGCCGAAGCGGCGCGCGGCGCTGGCAAAGCGTTGCAGCGGGTTGGCCAGTTGCCGGGTGGCAACCCAGGCGACGAGCAGGGTTGCGATCAGACCCAGGGCAATGATGATCGGGATCCGGACATTGGCGTCGAGTCCCCAGCTTCGTTCCGGCGGCGTGAACGACAACCAGCTGCCATCGAGCAACTGCACGAGTGCAACGTAGTGCGCCTGAGGGCTTTCGTCCGGCCAGTCGCCGGGGTTGAAGACTTCAATGTCTCGGGGAGTATCACCCAGCAATTGCTGTAACGGCGAACTGTTCGGCGTCACCTGTTTACCGCCCGAGGGCAGGTGGAAATCGGACCGCTGCGGGTGCCAGTTCACCTCAAGCATCGGGCTGCTTGCCGCAGCGGCCAAATGCGAACGCGAGGCCGCCGGCGCCGCTTCGATTACCCGCACATTCGCCGCCATCTGTTCCAGCAAGCCCGTGCGCTCGATGGGCGGACGGCCCCATGTACCGGCGAGCTGCATGAACAAACCATTGAGTGCCAGCGAAGCGATCATCGCCGCGACGATGGTCAGCGCGATCCGGCTTCTGAGAGTGTCGCGAGGGGCCAGTCGACGGATCACGAGCGGGTTACCCTGGCAGAGAACATGTAGCCGCCGTTGCGCACCGTGCGAATCAGGTCCGGGCGCTTGCTGTCCGGTTCGATCTTGCGGCGCAGGCGACTGACCTGCACATCGATGCTGCGGTCATAGGCATCGTGGCCCTGGCCACGCGCCAGGTCGATCAGTTGTTCCCGGGTGAGAATGCGTTGCGGATGCTCGAGAAAAACCAGCAGCAAATCGAACTCCCCGGCCGACAGCGGAATCATCACGCCCTCGGGTGAGCGCAACTCGCGACAGGTGATATCCAGTTGCCAATCGGCAAAGGTAATGACCGGCCGCGTCGGTTCCTGCCCCAGGCTTTTCTCGCCTGCGCGACGTTGCACAGCGCGCAGACGGGCCAGCAGCTCCCTCGGGTCGAACGGTTTGGTCAGGTAATCGTCAGCGCCCAGTTCCAGACCGATGATGCGGTCGCTCAGCTCGCCCATGGCGGTCAACATGATGATCGGAATTGCCGTTCTCGCCCGCAGCTTCTGGCAAAGACTCAGGCCGCCTTCGCCCGGCAGCATCAGGTCAAGAATGATGATGTCCGGGCGGTTTTTTTCGATCACCGCCCACATGGCGTCACCCTGGGTGGCCAGATCCACTTCGTAGGCATGCTGAACAAAGAACTTTTTCAGCAAGTCCAGGATTTCCACATCGTCGTCGACGATCAGCAGTCTGCTCACGTTCAGGGGTCCATGGGTCGGAAAAGGAGCGTATCTAAAACCATTGCGCGGCCGCGGTCATATATTTCAATCGAGCAACATTTCTACATCCCGGACATTTTTCGGACATACCACCGCAATCCCCCTGCGGCACCCTGCGCGACTTTCAACCCATGAGGTCTTCCATGCAGGGATCAAACAGCACCTACCCGATCGAGGCGGTCGATAGCGCGCATAGCGTGATCCTCAATCAGCGCACAAGTACCCCAGGCGACGACGAACCGATTTTATTCCAGCAGGCATGCCTGGGTCTGACCGACGATCGGACCCACGTTGTACTGCGCCGTTATTACGAGCGCTACAGCCCGACCGACAGCAACTGGGTGGAATACATCCACTCAGTGCCCATTGCCGAATTCACCCACTGGATCATGGCCCATGGCGGCCTGCGTATCGAATGCTCGGAAGAGCTGCCGAACGGCAGATGATCAGCGGCAAGCCCCTTGCGCAATTCATCCACTCAGGAATCCCTTGATGAGAAAACACTTCTCGCTGCCGCTATTGGCTGCCACCACCCTGGCCCTTGCGGCGTGCAGCAACAAAAAAGTCATGCCTGAGGCCTACTCGGGCTTCTTGAAGGACTACAGCGTTTTGACCGAACACCAGTCGCCGTCGGGGCAAACCGTGCTGAGCTGGGTGAGCCCGACACTCAAGGTCGAGCGTTACACGCAGGTGTACATCGAACCGAGCCAGTTCTATCCACAGCCCCTGCCTTCTGAGCGAATTCCGCAGACTACGCTCTCGGACACCACCTGGTATTACGACGCCGTGCTCAAGCACGAACTGGGTAAAGTCCTGCATGTGGTTACAAAGCCTGGGCCTAACACCCTGATCGTTCGGCCCGCGATCACCGGCGTCACGGCCAGCACCCAAAGCCTGCGCTACTATGAATGGTTGCCGATTACCCTGGTTGCAGCGGGCGTCAGCACGGCCACCGGGATCCGCGACCAAGACAGTGAAATCGCTACCGAAGTGCTGCTTCTCGATGGCGGGACCAAGGCCGTGGTAGCTGAAGTGGTGCGCAAAGGCACGGGTGTCCCGCTGGAAAACGACCAGCAAGTCATCACGACGGCGAACGTCAAGAGCGTGCTCGATGGTTGGGCCAGCGACCTGCGCAATTCGTACGTGGCGATGCGCAACAAACAGTAACCCGGCACGCATCCAAAGCAATCTGGCAGGAATCCCAATGCATCCGGCGGCTGGCTGTAGCAAAGTGCAAGAATGCCAGTCACCGGCTTTTCCTCAGGAATGCACACATGTCCAGCACCCACGCATCACCAAAGAGATCACCGCTTGCCCGGCTCGCCCTGGCCATTTCCCTGAGTGCACTCGGCCTGTCTTTCTGCGCCGGCAATGCCCTGGCCCATGGTGGCCAAGCGGAAATGGTGCCACTGCAGGCGGGTCTTGAAGCGTTTGGGGCCACGGTCAAATGGGACGATTATTCGAACCTGTTCACCATTGCCAAGGATGGGGTCTACCTCAAGGTCAAGCCTGACAGCAAAGTGGCCATGCTCAACGGCAAGCGCATCGAGCTGACGGTGCCGGTGGTGTTCAAGGACCATACGGCGTTCATGTCCAAGGACTTCATCAACCAGGTGTTCCAGTCCGGCCTGGACAAGACCTTCGTCGTCGAGACCCGTCCCAGTCCGCTCAACCCCTTGAGCGCGGCTGAAATCACGGCGGCGGTGGACATCGTCAAGCAATCGGAAAACTACAAACCTGGCTTTCGCTTCACCGAAGTCTCGGTCAAGGAACCGCCGAAGGATCAGGTGTGGAACTTCGTCCTTACGGGGCAAAACGTCAGCCAGCCGCGCCAGGCTTCGATCGTGGTACTGGACGGCAAGCATGTGATCGAAGCGTTGGTCGATCTCGACAGCAAACAGCTCAAGTCCTGGACACCGCTGCAAGGCGCCCATGGCATGGTGTTGCTGGACGATTTCGCCACGGTGCAGACCGCCGTGGAAACCAGCCCGGAATACGCGCAAGCCTTGGCCAAGCGCGGTATCACCGATGTGAAGAAGGTCGTGGCGACACCGCTGACCGTCGGTTACTTCGACGGCAAGGACGGCCTGGCGCAGGACAAACGCCTGCTGAAAATCGTCAGCTACCTGAATGTCGATGACGGCAATTATTGGGCGCACCCGATCGAAGGCCTGGTGGCGATTGTCGATCTGGAACAGAAAAAACTGATCAAGATCGAAGACGACGCGCTGATCCCGGTGCCGATGAAACCGACGCCGTATGACGGACGTGGACGCCAGGCCGTGGCCGTCAAACCGCTGGAAATCATCGAACCCGAGGGCAAGAACTACACCATCAGCGGCAACAGCATTCACTGGCAGAACTGGGATTTCCATGTTCGCCTCGACTCGCGGGTCGGGCCGATCCTGTCCACCGTTACTTACGACGACAAGGGCAAGAAACGCAAGATCATGTACGAAGGCTCGCTGGGCGGGATGATCGTGCCTTACGGCGACCCCGATGTCGGTTGGTACTTCAAGGCCTACCTCGACTCAGGCGACTACGGCATGGGCACCCTGACTTCACCGATTGCCCGCGGCAAAGACGCGCCGCAAAACGCCGTGTTGCTGGACGCCACCATCGCCGACTACACCGGCGCACCAACCGCCATCCCCCGGGCCATCGCGGTATTCGAGCGCTATGCCGGCCCGGAGTACAAACACCAGGAAATGGGCCAGCCCAACCTCAGCACCGAGCGGCGTGAACTGGTGGTGCGCTGGATCAGCACCGTGGGCAACTACGACTACATCTTCGACTGGGTCTTCCAGCAGAACGGCACCCTCGGCATCGATGCCGGCGCCACCGGTATCGAAGCGGTCAAGGGCGTGAAATCCAGGACCATGCACGAAGAGACCGCCAAGGAAGACACCCGCTACGGCACTCTGCTCGACCACAACATTGTCGGCACCACGCACCAGCACATCTACAATTTCCGCCTCGATATGGATGTGGACGGCGAGCAGAACTCGCTGGTGGAAGTGAACCCGGTGGTGTTGCCCAACGACCGCGGCGGACCGCGCACCAGCACCATGCAGACCGAGACCAGAGTAGTCACCAGCGAACAGCAAGCGGCGCAGAAATTCGACCCGTCGACCGTGCGCCTGCTGACCAACTTCAGCAAGGAAAACAAGGTCGGCAACCCAGTGTCCTACCAGTTGATTCCGTATGCCGGCGGCACGCACCCGGTGGCCAAGGGTGCCAACTTCGGCAAGGACGAATGGCTCTACCACCGGCTGAGTTTCATGGACAAGCAACTGTGGGTGACGCAGTACAACCCGGAGGAAAAGTACCCGGAAGGCAAATACCCGAACCGCTCGGACAAGGACTCGGGGCTGGGGCAGTTCACCCAGGACAACCAGTCCATCGAGAACACCGACAATGTGGTCTGGCTGACCACCGGCACCACCCACATCGCCCGCGCCGAGGAATGGCCGATCATGCCGACCGAATGGGTGCATGTGCTGCTCAAGCCGTGGAACTTTTTTGATGAAACGCCAACGTTGAATCTCAATTCAGCGAAGTAAAACGGTAAGCACATTACCTGTGGGAGCGGGCTTGCCCGCGATGACGGAGTGTCAGTGGACAGCATTGTTGTCTGATACACCGCTATCGCGGGCAAGCCCGCTCCCACAGGGTCAAGCGGTGCTCATGAAATCAGGCGTACTGTTTGCGGTATTCGCCCGGTGCAATGCCGAAGCGCGATTTGAACGCTGTGGAAAAGTAGCTCGAATCGGAGAACCCCCACGAATACCCCAGCACCGACAATTTCTGTTCCTTGCCTGACTGACGCAGGGATTCAGCGCACAGGTCCAGCCGTCGGTTCTTGATGTAGCGCGCCACCACCAGGCCTTTCTTGGCAAACATCCGGTACAGGCCTCGGGTCGACATGCCGACTTCCCGCGCCAGCCATTCCGGGCACAGTTCCTCGGAGCGGATGTTCGCGTCGATAAAGCTCAGGGTCTTGCGGAAGATCCGTTCATGCGGGTCTGTGCAATCGTCGGTCTGGCTGATGGCCGGACGCAGCAGGCTGACAATCGCTTCCAGGGTCGCTTCACTTTCCTGGCGGCTGAGGTTCTGCTGGCGCGTGGCATCGAGGATCAAGCGATGCGAAAGCATGGCAATGGGCGATGTCGCCGCGATCCGGTGGCCGCACTTGACCTGGTTGAAGCGCAGGGTTTGCTCGACCAGTTGATACGGCAGGATCAACGACAATTGCCGGGAATTTTCGCTGTAGGTGAAATCACTGGGCCGCGAGGCATCGATCAGGGTGATGTCACCGGCGGACAACAGCACCTTGTCGTCGCCCTGGGCCATGCCTGCGGTGCCATCGAGCTGGAACACCGCAAAGTACTTGCCGTCCTCGCCCGCCGCCACTTGTTGCGGCGTGCGGTAGAGCCGAGCCTGGCAAGCATCGACGAAGCTGAGCTTTAAGGCATCGCTGTGGTATTCGCGGATCCGCCCGGCAAAGTCGCTGCCCAGGGGTTGTGCGTTGAAGGCGCCGCAGATCTGGTTGATCTGATGGATCCACTGATCGAACCCGTCCTGGCGCTGTGCGGTTGTAGAAATCATGTCAGGCCTCACGCAGGCTTATTTTTATTGTCTACGCCAATCCACACGACATCGGGATGCTTCTAGTCTCCTGAACCGCACCTTTCCCTGAACAATGACGTGTTTACTTGAGTCCGCCAAAACGTCGATAAAAGCTTTCACCGACATCCGGCAACGGACCATCGGCCGTCTCCAGTGCGCTGTTGAGCCACTCTTCGGCCTTGGCGTAAATCAAACGGTAAATATTGCGGCACAACTGCCGGGCCGCACGCCCTTCCCAATCACCGGGCAACAACTCGTCGGGCAATTGCGGGTCGCGCAGCAGCAGTTTGCGGTACTCGTGAATCAGCAGAATCCGTGCCAGGAAGCAGTCCGAGGGTTGCAGGTTCTCCTGCTCGCGAAGCGCTTGCCAGAGCGGTCGGAACAGCTGGATGAACTCGCTGTAATGGGTCGCCAGTTCCTCGATGTTCCAGCTCTCGCGCACTTGCAGGCGCAGGGCCTTGGAGGCCAGCACATCCTGAGCGGTGGTTTCGAAGACGATGGTGTCTTCCTGGGCCCCCAGGTCGAGCAGCGTTGCGTTGATATCGGCACGGTCGCTGCGCGGGCAGGCCAGGACCACTGGCGAAATCGCACCAAAACCTTGCCACTCCAGTTCTTCGCGCACTTGTTTGCGCTTGTCCTGGGTCAACTGCGACAGCATCACCAGGCACCACGAACCGTCCCAGGCCGGCATGCTGGTGCTGTAGACCCGCTTGAACGCCTTGTCGAAACGCCGGCGACCGGTGCCGGTCAGGCTGTAATAGCTACGGCGGCCGACTTTCTCGGCGGTCAGCCAGCCTTCCTTGGTCAAACGGAAAATCGAGGTGCGGATCAGCCGTTCGTTGATGCCGATCGGCTCGAGCAATTGAATCAGGCTGCCCAGCCACACGGTGCCACCGTGGGGCTCGATGGCATCACCGTACAGCGTGATGATCAAGGAACTGGCGCGAATCGGCGTCTGCTCCTGGAAGCGCGTAATCAGATGGTTCAAGGGTGTCAGGGACGACATGGGCGTACCGAGCGAAAAAAGAAAAGGAATATACCGAATGCCGGGGTGTTAATCCCAATCCCTTGCAGGAGCCAGCCTGCAGGGGACCATGTTCACAAAGTGTTGCCTTTGGGGCGAAGGCCGCTGTCGCTGATTCGCGGCCGATCCGGCTCCGGTTCGCTCAGCGGTTCGCAAACCTGCATCTGCTCCAGGCAACGCTGGGCCAGTTGCTGGTATTCGCGCGTTCCCGCCTGCTTCCACGCCACTTCCTGATCGCTGAGGGTGCGCTTGACGCCGGCCGGTGCGCCCATCACCAGCGATTGCTCCGGACATTCGAACCCGGCCTTGACGAACGCCGCCGCCGAAACGAAAGAACGCGCACCGATCCGGGCGTTGTCCATGACCACCGCGTTCATCCCCACCAGTGCATCGGCGCCGATCCGACAGCCGTGCAGCACCGCGCCGTGGCCGATGTGGCCGTTGCGCTCGACCACGGTGTCGCTGTCGGGGAAGCCGTGCATGACGCAGGTGTCCTGCAGGTTGGCGCCCTCCTCCAGCACGATCCGCCCGAAATCGCCACGCAGGCTGGCCAGCGGACCGACATAGCAACGCGGGCCGATGATCACGTCACCTATCAATACAGCGGACGGGTGCACATAAGCGCTTGGGTCAACCACTGGAGTCAGGCCATCAAGGCTGTAGCAGGTCATGGCAGGTTCCTTCACAAAGCGATGCAATTAATGACTCATTTTGTATCACATCACTTTTGCAATCACAAAGACTAAAAAGCGTATCACTTGAAACAGCCCTTTCCGACGAATGCCAGCAGGGCCCTAGAATCAACGAAAAACCCAATAAAACCGAGACAAATCACTCACACAGGGCCCCTCAATCGCAGTGACATCAAACCAGAAGACTCTCAATTAAGACACATTAATTCTATTTTCATATTGCTTTTACGTATCACGTTGTAGCTATACTTTGGCAAAACCGGCCCCAGCGGCCGATCCAATAACGAGCCGGCATCACGCCGAGCGTGCACCGTGAGGGCATCCGCCATGCCTCTAACCCTTGCCGTCGAGTTGATCGAGCCTGGCGTCCGCCTGATTACCCTGCAGCGCCCACAAGCATTGAACGCCCTGACCACTGAGTTACTCGGTGAACTGGCCGATGAACTGAATGCTGCGCAAGCCGATCCCGACACCCGCGTCGTCGTACTCACCGGCAGCCGCAAAGCCTTCGCCGCTGGCGCCGACATCAAGGAAATGGCTGAGCGCGATCTGGTCGGTATCCTCGACGATCCGCGCCAGGCATCGTGGCAAGCCATTACCCGCTTCAGTAAACCGCTGATCGCCGCCGTCAACGGCTTCGCCCTGGGCGGCGGCTGCGAACTGGCGATGCACGCCGACATCATCATTGCAGGCCTCGACGCCCGCTTCGGCCAGCCGGAAATCAATCTCGGGATCATGCCCGGCGCGGGCGGTACCCAACGCCTGTTGCGCGCGGTCGGCAAATCCATGGCCATGCAAATGGTCCTCACCGGCGAACCGATCGATGCCCGCCAGGCCCAACGCGCCGGGCTGGTCAGCGAAGTGACGCAACCGGAATTCACCGTCGAACGCGCCCTGCACATTGCCCGCAGCATCGCGGTCAAGGCGCCGCTGGCAGTACGCCTGGCCAAGGAAGCCCTGCTCAAAGCCATGGACACCGACCTCGCCAGCGGCCTGCGCTTCGAGCGCCACGCCTTCACCGTGCTGGCCGGCACCCGCGATCGCAACGAAGGCATTGCCGCCTTTCAGGAAAAACGCCTGCCGACCTTTACCGGCCAGTAATCACTGAATTCGAGATCTCCAAGAGAGCGCCAAGACCATGAACTTCGAACACATCCTGTTTTCCATCGAGGCCGGCGTCGCCCTGCTCAGCCTCAATCGCCCGGACCAGCTCAACAGCTTCAACACCCAGATGCATGGCGAGGTCAAAGAAGCGCTCAAACAAGTGCGGCAAAACCCGGACGTGCGCGTGCTGCTGCTGACCGGTGAAGGTCGCGGCTTCTGCGCCGGGCAGGATCTGAGCGACCGCAACGTCGCCCCGGGCAGCGCCGTGCCGGATCTGGGCGAGTCCATCGAGAAGTTCTACAACCCGCTGATCCGCCAGCTGCGCGACCTGCCGATGCCGGTGATTTGCGCGGTCAACGGTGTGGCAGCCGGGGCCGGTGCCAACATTCCACTGGCCTGCGATCTGGTACTGGCGGCGCGCTCGGCGAGCTTCATTCAGGCGTTCTGCAAAATCGGCCTGATCCCTGATTCCGGTGGCACCTGGACCTTGCCGCGCCTGGTCGGCATGGCTCGGGCCAAGGCTCTGGCACTGCTGGGCAACCGCCTGAGTGCCGAACAGGCCGAACAATGGGGCTTGATCTACCAGTGCGTGGACGACGCCGACCTGCGCGACGAAGCGCTGAAACTGGCCCGCCATCTGGCGACGCAGCCGACCTACGGCCTGGCGCTGATCAAGCGCAGCCTCAACGCCAGCCTGAGCAACAGCTTTGACGAACAGCTGGAACTGGAGCGAGACCTGCAACGCCTGGCCGGGCGTAGCGAGGACTACCGCGAAGGCGTCGGCGCCTTCATGGAAAAACGCACCCCAGTTTTCAAGGGGCGCTGAGTCATGAGCGCACTCAACACCAACGCACGCATCGCCGTGATCGGCGCCGGTGCCATGGGCGCGGGCATTGCCCAGGTCGCGGCGCAGGCCGGGCATCCGGTGCTGCTGCTGGACAATCGCCCAGGCGCGGCCGCTCAAGCCATTGAAGGCATCGATCGGCAACTGGGCAAACGGGTCGAAAGCGGCAAGCTGTCGGCCGAATCGCGCACTGCAACCGTTGCTCGCCTGCAGGCGGTGGACGCCATCGAAGCCCTGGCCGACTGCGCGCTGATCATCGAGGCCATCGTCGAAAACCTTGATGTCAAGCGTGCACTGTTCCGTCAGCTCGAAGGCATTTGCAGCGAACATTGCATCCTCGCCAGCAATACCTCATCGCTGTCGATCACCAGCATCGCTGCGCAGCTTGAACATCCTCACCGCTTGCTCGGCCTGCACTTCTTCAACCCGGCGCCAGTGATGGCGCTGGTGGAAATCGTCTCCGGGCTGGCCAGCGATCCGACATTGGCCGAGTGCCTGTACGACACCGCCAGGGCCTGGGGCAAAAAACCGGTGCACACCCGCTCCACACCGGGCTTCATCGTTAACCGCGTGGCCCGGCCGTTTTACGCCGAAAGTCTGCGGATGCTTCAGGAAGGCGCGGCCGACTGCCCGACACTGGATGCGTTGATGCGCGAGGCCGGTGGCTTTGCCATGGGCGCGTTCGAACTGACCGATCTGATCGGCCACGACGTCAACTACGCCGTGACCTGCTCGGTGTTCGACGCCTATTACCAGGACACGCGCTTCCTGCCGTCGCTGATCCAGAAAGAGCTGGTCGACGGTGGACGCCTGGGGCGCAAGAGCGGCCAGGGTTTCTACAGCTACGCCCAAGGGGCAGAGCGCCCGCATACCACGCAAATCAGCAGCGACGCGCAGGTCGAGGTTTGTGCCGTGGAAGGCGACCTCGGTATCGCCCAAGGTTTGCTTGTGCGACTGCGCGAACAAGGCGTCCAGATCATCCAGCGCGATGGCAAGGGTTTGCTGCGGATCGGTGACGCCGTGCTGGCCTTGAGCGATGGGCGCATGGCCTGTCAGCGGGCTCGGGAAGACGGGCTGCGCAACCTGATCCTGCTGGATCTGGCGTTCGATTACGTCAATGCCAAACGCATCGCCATCAGCCATGCGGCTGGCATCGATCCACAGGCTCTTGAGCAAGGCGTGGCCTTGCTGGAACGGGCCGGGCTCAAGGTCAGCCTGCTCAGTGACAGCCCGGCCCTCGCCGTGCTGCGCACCGTGGCGATGCTCGCCAACGAAGCGGCCGACGCCCTGCTGCAAGGCGTGGCCTCAGCCAAAGACATCGATCTGGCGATGCGCGCCGGGGTCAACTATCCGCAGGGGCCGTTGGCCTGGGCTGATGCCATTGGCCTGTCGCACATTCTTGAAACGCTGGAAAACCTGCAGGCCAGTTATGGCGAGGAGCGCTACCGGCCGTCGCTGCTGCTGCGCCGTCGGGTCGCCGAAGGGAGACACTTCCATGACTAATCACCAAGCCATGACATTGGCCAGCGACTGTGCGCAAGCATTGTTCCAGCGCGACACCGCCAGCCAGGCCATGGGCATGCGCCTGCTCTCGGCCGGCCCCGGTTGTGCCCGGGTCGGCATGACCGTGCGCGCGGACATGCTCCAGGGCCACGGCACTTGCCACGGCGGTTACCTGTTCGCCCTCGCCGACTCGGCGTTTGCCTTTGCCTGCAACAGCTACAACGAAGCCACCGTGGCCATCGGTTGCAGCATCGACTACATCGCCCCGGCCCGCCTGGGTGACACGCTCAACGCCGACTGCATCGAGCAAAGCCGCTCCGGGCGCACCGGCAACTACGACGTGCGCATTGAAAACCAGCAGGGCCAGTTGATCGCCCTGTTCCATGGCAAATCCTACAAAGTGCGCGGCCCGGTGCTGACGCAGGAGAACCCGAATGAATGACGCCCTGATCATCGATGCAGTCCGCACCCCGATAGGCCGCTACGCCGGTGCATTGAGCAGCGTGCGCGCCGACGACCTCGGCGCGGTGCCGTTGCGCGAACTGCTGCGCCGCCACCCGCAAGTCGACTGGAACAGCGTCGACGACGTGATCTACGGCTGCGCCAACCAGGCCGGCGAAGACAACCGCAACGTCGCGCGCATGTCGGCGTTGCTGGCCGGGTTGCCGGTGAGCGTGCCGGGCACCACCCTCAATCGTTTGTGCGGCTCCGGGCTGGATGCTGTCGGCACAGCGGCGCGGGCGATTCGCAGTGGTGAGGCCGGGTTGATGCTGGTCGGGGGTGTTGAGTCGATGTCGCGCGCGCCGCTGGTGATGGGCAAGGCTGAGCAGGCGTTCTCTCGTGCGGCCGAAATGTTCGACACCACCATTGGCTGGCGCTTCGTCAACCCACTGATGAAAAAGGCCTACGGCATCGATTCCATGCCGGAAACCGCCGAGAATGTCGCCGAACAGTTCAACATCTCCCGCGCTGACCAGGATGCCTTTGCCCTGCGCAGCCAGCAACGCGCCGCGGCCGCCCAGGCCAGTGGGCGATTGGGGAAAGAAATCGTCGCGGTAGAAATCCCGCAGCGCAAAGGCCCGGCCAAAGTGGTCGAGCTCGATGAACATCCTCGCGGCGACACCACCCTTGAGCAACTGGCCAAACTGGGGACGCCGTTCCGCGAAGGCGGCAGCATCACCGCCGGCAACGCCTCCGGGGTCAACGACGGCGCCTGCGCGCTGCTGCTGGCCAACCCGGAAACCGCCAAACGCCACGGCCTGACAGCCCGTGGCCGGGTCGTGGCCATGGCCACTGCCGGCGTCGAACCACGGATCATGGGCATCGGCCCGGTGCCGGCCACGCGCAAGGTGCTGGAGCTGGCAAACCTGAGCCTGGCCGACATGGACGTGATCGAACTCAACGAAGCGTTTGCCGCACAGGGCCTGGCGGTGCTGCGCGAGCTTGGCCTGAGCGACACCGATCCGCGGGTGAACCCCAACGGCGGTGCCATTGCCCTCGGCCACCCGCTGGGCATGAGCGGCGCGCGACTGGTGACCACTGCCCTGCATGAGCTTGAGGAACGTAACGGCCGCTACGCCCTATGCACCATGTGCATCGGTGTCGGCCAAGGGATCGCCCTGATCATCGAGCGTCTATCCCACTAAAGAATCGCGATTCCCAAGGAGCCCAGAGGTATCCTTGGGGCATGCACTCAAAGCCCCTGCACGCGGGGGCTGGAACACAAAAACAATTCGAGTGAATACATGAACATGCCAATTGCCAAAGCCGTGCTCAACCCTGTGCTGGACCCGCTGGAAACCGCCAGCATCGACGAGCTGCGCCAGCATCAGCTGGAACGCCTGCGCTGGAGCCTGAACCACGCCTACAACAACGTGCCGCTGTATCGTCAGCGTTTCGATGCGCTGGGCGTGCACCCGGATGACATCCAATCCCTGGACGACCTGGCGAAGTTTCCCTTCACCACCAAATCCGACCTGCGCGACAACTACCCTTACGGCATGTTTGCCGTACCGATGCACGACATCGTGCGATTGCACGCGTCCAGCGGCACCACTGGCAAACCGACCGTGGTCGGCTACACCCAGAACGACATCGACACCTGGGCCAATGTGGTGGCCCGTTCGATCCGTGCAGCCGGTGGCCGCCGTGGCGACAAAGTGCACATTTCCTACGGCTACGGCCTGTTCACCGGCGGCCTCGGCGCGCACTACGGCGCCGAACGCCTGGGTTGCACCGTGATTCCGATGTCCGGTGGCCAGACTGAAAAGCAAGTGCAATTGATCAAGGATTTCCAGCCGGACATCATCATGGTCACGCCGTCCTACATGCTCAACATCGCCGATGAAATCGAGCGCCAGGGCATCGACCCGCACAAACTGGCCCTGCGCCTGGGCATCTTCGGCGCCGAACCGTGGACCGCCGAACTGCGCAGCGCCATCGAGGCACGCCTGGGCATCACCGCGCTGGACATCTACGGCCTGTCGGAAATCATGGGGCCAGGTGTCGCCATGGAATGCGCCGAAACCAAGGACGGCCCGACCATCTGGGAAGACCATTTCTACCCGGAAATCATCGACCCGGTCACCGGTGAAGTGCTGCCGGACGGGCAGATGGGCGAACTGGTGTTCACCTCACTGAGCAAAGAAGCCCTGCCGATGATCCGCTACCGCACCCGCGACCTGACCCGCCTGCTGCCGGGCACCGCGCGTCCGATGCGACGCATCGACAAAATCACCGGACGCAGCGATGACATGCTGATCATTCGCGGGGTCAACGTGTTCCCGACGCAGATTGAAGAACAGGTCCTGAAAGTCAAACAACTTGCCGAGTGTTATGAGATCCATCTGTATCGCAATGGCAACCTGGACAGCGTGGATGTGCATGTCGAACTCAAGGCAGAGCACCAGCACCTGAGTGACGAACAACAGAAGGCTGTTTGCGGGGAATTGAGCAAACACATCAAGACGTATATCGGCATCAGCTCGCGGATTGTCTTGCAGCCGTTCCATTCGATCAAACGCTCGGAAGGCAAGGCCTGCCACGTATTGGATAAACGTCCGAAAGCATGACTGCTGCACCCTTTTCAGCCCCGCTTTTGCGGGGCTTTTTTTTGGGCGCACGGAAGATGATCGTTCCCACGCTCCGCGTGGGAATACCGCCGGGGACGCTCTGCGTCCCGCAGTCGCCGCCTGCGCAACGGTGACGCGGAGCGTCACGGGATGCATTCCCACGCGGAGCGCGGGAACGATCAATCGAAAGCGATACAAAAAACAAACGCGACACGTCATTTTATGTTTGATAAAAATTTCTGTATCGCTTATAAAGTTCTCCATGCCCCAGAACAGATTTCAAGGCGGGAACAAAAAATGTACGCACAGCTCGTAGAAACCGGCGTCAAGCGCATCAAGGACCTCTCGGAAATGTCCGAACAGGAACGCGCCTTCCAGGAAAAAATCGATTCAGAAATAAAGATCGAAGCCAAGAACTGGATGCCAGATGCCTACCGCCAGACCCTGATCCGGCAGATTTCCCAACACGCCCACTCCGAAATCGTTGGCATGCTGCCCGAAGGCAATTGGGTCACCCGCGCGCCGACGCTCAAACGCAAACTGCAACTGATGGCCAAGATCCAGGACGAAGCCGGCCACGGCCTGTACCTGTACAGCGCCATGGAAACCCTCGGCGCCGACCGTGATGAAGAAATCGCCAAACTGCACAGCGGCAAGGCCAAGTATTCGAGCATCTTCAATTACCCGACGCTGAACTGGGCCGACATGGGCGCGGTGGGCTGGTTGGTGGATGGCGCGGCGATCGTCAACCAGGTGGTGTTGCAGCGCACCTCGTACGGCCCCTACTCCCGGGCCATGGTGCGCATCTGCAAGGAAGAGAGCTTCCACCAGCGCCAGGGCTACGAAATTCTTCTGACCATGATGCGCCACGGTAATCAGGCGCAAAAAGACATGGTCCAGGACGCGATCAATCGTCTGTGGTGGCCGTCGCTGATGATGTTCGGCCCGAGCGACGAACACTCGCCGAACAGCGCGCAATCGATGGCCTGGAAAATCAAGCGCCAGAGCAACGATGAACTGCGCCAGCGCTTCATCGACCAAACCATCCCGCAACTGGAACTGCTGGGCTGCACCTGCCCCGATCCGGACCTGAAGTGGAATGCCGAACGCGGTCACTACGATTTTGGCGAAATCCAATGGAGCGAATTCTACGAAGTGCTCAAGGGAAACGGTCCGTGCAACACCGAACGCGTTGCCACCCGCCGCAAGGCGATTGAAGACGGTGCCTGGGTACGTGAAGCCGCCGTCGCCCACGCCCGCAAAAAACAAAACAAGAACGCCGCCTGATTCGGCCACCTGATGTGGAGTAATTGAAATGTCCGAGTGGACCCTCTTCGAAGTCTTCGTGCGCAGCAAGCACGGCCTCAACCACAAGCACGTCGGCAGCGTGCATGCCGCCGACACCACCATGGCCATCGAGAACGCACGCGAGCTCTACACCCGTCGCAGCGAAGGCGTGAGCCTGTGGGTGGTGCCTTCAGCCCTGATCACCGCTTCGTCGCCGGATGAAAAAGACCCGCTGTTCGACCCGTCGGACGACAAGGTCTACCGCCACGCCAGCTTCTACGAGTTGCCGGCCGAAGTCGGGCACATGTGAGGTCGACCATGGACAACAAGACTGATTTGATCGAATACCTGTTGCGTCTTGGCGACAGCGCCCTGATCCAGGGGCAGCGCCTGTGCCAATGGTGCGGCAAGGCCCCGGCGCTGGAAGAAGAGTTGGCGCTGATGAACGTCGGCCTCGACCTGGTGGGCCAGGCGCGCAACTGGCTGGAATACGCCGCCCAATTGCTTGGTGACGGCCGCGATGCCGATCACCTGGCGTTTCGTCGCGATGAGCGCGCCTATCGCAACCTGCTGCTGGTGGAACAACCCAACGGCGACTTCGCAGTGACCATGCTCAAGCAGTTCCTCTATGACGCCTGGCATTTGCCGGTGCTGCAGGGCCTGAGCCAGTCCAGCGACGAACGCATCGCCGGGATCGCCGCCAAGGCGGTGAAGGAAGTGACCTATCACCTGCGCCGCTCCGGCGAATGGATTGAGCGTATGGGTGACGGCACCGAGGAAAGCCACAAGCGCATGCTCGCGGCAATCCCCGAAGTCTGGCGCTTCACTGTAGAACTGATCGCCGCCGACGACAGCGAACAGCGCCTGTGCGAAGCCGGCATCACCCCGGACATCGCCAGCGTCGCCGCGCAGTGGCAAGCCAAGGTCAACGAAATCTTCGCCAGCGCCACCCTGCCCGTGCCCGCCGCGCCGAGCTATTTCTATCTGAATGCGCGCAAGGGCCTGCACAGCGAACACCTGGGCATTCTGCTGGCCGAGATGCAGTTCCTGCCACGAGCGTACCCCGATGCAACCTGGTGAGCTGATCGCCAGCGACCTCGGCGCCCGGCCGGCGCAACCGTCCGACCTGGCTGCCGCCTGGGCGATTCTGGCCGGGGTCATGGACCCGGAAGTCCCGGTGGTCAGCGTGGTCGACCTGGGCATTGTCCGCGATCTGGGCTGGCAGGCCGGGCACCTTCACGTTGTGGTCACGCCGACGTACTCCGGTTGCCCGGCCACCGAAGTGATCGAGAGCGATATCCGTGATGCCCTGGAGCTCGCCGGATTCAAGGCGCCGCAGCTGGAACGCAAATTGACCCCGGCCTGGACCACCGACTGGATCAGCGACAGCGGGCGCGAACGCCTGCGCGCCTACGGCATCGCCCCGCCCGAGGGCAGCACCAGCAAGCGCAGCCTGCTCGGTGAAGGCCCGCAGGTTGTGTGCCCGCAATGCGGCAGCGCCCACACCGAGGTGCTCAGCGAGTTCGGTTCCACCGCGTGCAAGGCGCTGTACCGCTGCGTCGATTGCCGGGAACCGTTCGACTATTTCAAGTGCATCTGAGCGGCGAATCGGCCGTCCCAGCTGGAGAACAACAATGAGCAAATTTCACAGCCTGACCATCAAGGATGTACGCGCCGAAACCCGTGACGCGGTGTCCATCGCCTTCGAAATTCCGCAGCACTTGCAGGACAGTTTTCACTTCACCCAGGGCCAGCACCTTGTGATGCGTACCCAACTGGACGGCGAAGAAGTGCGTCGCTCCTATTCGATCTGCACCGGGGTCAACGACGGTGAACTGCGCATCGCCGTCAAGCGTGTGGCCGGTGGACGCTTTTCGGCGTTTGCCAACGAGCAGCTCAAGGCCGGCCACACGCTGGAGGTGATGCCTCCGGCCGGGCATTTCTGCGTCGAACTCGACCCGGCGCGTCATGGCAACTATCTGGCCGTGGCCGCCGGCAGTGGCATCACGCCGATCCTGTCGATCATCAAGACCACCCTGGAAACCGAACCCCACAGCCGCGTCACCCTGTTGTACGGCAACCGCTCCAGCTCCGGCGCGCTGTTTCGCGAACAGCTCGAAGACCTGAAAAACCGCTACCTGCAACGCCTTAACCTGATCTTCGTGTTCAGCCGCGAGCAACAGGACGTCGACCTGTACAACGGCCGAATCAACGCCGAGAAATGCGAGCAACTGTTCAGCCGTTGGCTCGATGTCAAGGCGCTCGACGCCGCTTTCATCTGTGGTCCGCAGGAGATGACCGAGACGGTGCGCGATGGTCTCAAGGCCAAGGGCATGCAACCTGAACGCATCCATTTCGAACTGTTCGCCGCCGCCGGCAGCCAGCAAAAACGCGAAGCCCGTGAAGCGGCGCGCCAGGTGGATTCAGCGGTCAGCCAAATCACCGTGATCAGCGACGGCCGCGCCCTGGCCTTCGACCTGCCGCGTAACAGCCAGAGCATCCTCGATGCGGGCAATGCCCAGGGCGCCGAGCTGCCTTATTCGTGCAAGGCCGGCGTGTGCTCGACCTGCAAATGCAAGGTGATCGAAGGCGAAGTGGAAATGGACAGCAACCACGCTCTGGAAGACTACGAAGTGGCCGCCGGTTATGTGCTGTCGTGCCAAGCCTTCCCGATCAGCGACAAGGTGGTGCTGGATTTCGACCAGCTCTGATATCAGGCGCCACACCAAACCCTGTGGGAGCGGGCTTGCCCGCGATGAGGCCATCAGATTCAACATCACTGGTGACTGATCCATCGTTATCGCGGGCAAGCCCGCTCCCTCAGTTTTAGCGATAGACCCGAAATACTGTTTCACCCCAAAACAAAAACAACAAAGGAGAGCGCGTCATGACACCCCAAGACATAGAACTCATCCGCCAGCACCCCGACTTCATTCAACTGGTGCGGCGCAAGCAGACGCTGTACTGGTCGCTGTCGCTGATCATGCTGGTGATCTACTTCGGCTTCGTGTTGCTGGTCGCGTTCTCCCCCTCCACGCTCGGCCAATCCCTGAGCGGCGGCGTGACCACCGTGGGCATGCTGGTGGGTGTGGTCATCGTGGTGCTGGCCTTTGCCCTGACCGGTTTCTATGTCTATCGCGCCAACAACGTGATCGACCCGCTGAACGAAAAACTCAAGCAGGAGTGCGCCCGATGAGCCGTCTTCTCGCGTTGTTCCTGTTGCCGCTGGCGGTGGTCACTGATCTGGCGGTGGCCGCCGATGGCGTGTCCCGCCCGCTCAACTGGAACGCCATCGGCATGTTCCTGGTGTTCGTCCTGTTCACCCTCGGCGTGACACGCTGGGCGGCACTGCGCACCCGCTCCGCCAGCGATTTCTATACGGCTGGCGGCGGCATGACGGGTTTTCAGAACGGCCTGGCGATTGCCGGTGACATGATCTCGGCTGCCTCGTTCCTCGGCATTTCCGCGATGATGTTCCTCAATGGCTACGACGGCCTGCTCTACGCATTGGGCGTGCTCGCGGGCTGGCCGATCATCCTGTTCCTGATTGCCGAACGCCTGCGCAACCTGGGCAAATACACCTTCGCCGACGTGGTCTCCTATCGACTGGAACAAACCCCGGTGCGCCTGACGTCGGCATTCGGCACCCTGACCGTGGCGCTGATGTACCTGGTGGCGCAGATGGTCGGCGCTGGCAAGCTGATCGAATTGCTGTTCGGCATCGACTACCTCTACGCCGTGATGCTGGTCGGCGTATTGATGGTGTTCTACGTGACCTTCGGCGGCATGCTCGCCACCACGTGGGTACAGATCATCAAGGCGGTGATGCTGCTGTTCGGCACCAGTTTCATGGCGTTCATGGTGCTCAAGCACTTCGGTTTCAGCACCGAAGCGATGTTTGCCGGCGCCACTGCCGTGCATGCCAAGGGCGGCGCGATCATGGCACCCGGCGGTTTGCTGTCGAACCCGATCGACGCAATTTCCTTAGGGCTTGGCATGATGTTCGGCACTGCCGGCCTGCCGCACATCCTGATGCGTTTCTTCACCGTCAGCGATGCCAAGGAAGCGCGTAAAAGCGTGTTCTACGCCACCGGTTTCATCGGTTACTTCTACTTGCTGCTGATCATCGTCGGCTTCGGCGCCATCGTCATGGTCGGCACCGACCCGGCATTCCGTGACGCCAGTGGCGCGATCATCGGCGGTGGCAACATGGTCGCCGTGCACCTGGCCCAGGCCGTTGGCGGCAACCTGTTCCTCGGTTTCATCTCGGCGGTGGCCTTCGCCACCATTCTGGCGGTAGTTGCCGGGCTGGCACTGTCCGGCGCCTCGGCGGTGTCCCATGACCTGTATGCCTGCGTGATGCGCAAGGGCCAGGCCAGCGAACAGCAAGAGATGCGCGTGTCGCGAATCGCCACCCTGTGCATCGGCGTGCTGGCGATCATCCTCGGCCTGCTGTTCGAGTCGCAGAACATTGCCTTCCTCTCCGGCCTGGTGCTGGCCATCGCCGCCTCGGTGAATTTCCCGGTGCTGTTCCTTTCGATGTACTGGAAAGGCCTGACCACTCGTGGCGCAGTGCTCGGCAGCCTGGCTGGCCTGGTCTCGGCGATTGTCCTGCTGGTACTGAGCCCGGCCGTGTGGGTCAACGTCATGCATCACGACAAGGCACTGTTCCCGTATTCCAACCCGGCGCTGTTTTCCATGAGCCTGGCGTTCTTCAGCGCCTGGCTATTTTCCGTCACCGACCAGTCACCCCGTGCAGCCCTTGAACGCGGCCGTTATCTGGCGCAGTTCATCCGTTCCATGACCGGTATCGGCGCCTCGGGCGCCAGCCAGCACTGATCCTCTTTTGACCGGCGCGGCTCGAACCGCGCCAGACACTGACCATACCCGGAGCAATCCTGATGTCCTCCTCAACTGCACCGCATGCCCCAACCCTGCAAAGCTTCATCGCCGGCCGCTGGCTCGGCCAACACGGCGCGCAAGTCCTGCGCAGTGCCATCGACGGCCACGATATTGCGTACACCCATGAAGAGCGCCCGGACTTCGCCGAAGCCATCGAGCACGGTCGCCGCCAGGGCATCAGTGGCCTGATGGCGCTGGATTTCCAGCAACGCGCCCAACGTCTGAAGGCGTTGGCTCTGTACTTGAGCGAGCGCAAGGAACAGCTCTACGCGATTTCCCACCACAGTGGCGCCACCCGCGCCGACAGCTGGATCGACATCGAGGGCGGCAACAGCACGCTGTTCACCTACGCCAGCCTCGGCTCGCGGGAACTGCCGTCGGGCAACGTCGTCCATGAAGGCCCGGCGATGCAGCTGAGCAAAATGGGCACCTTCGCCGGCACCCACATCCTGGTGCCTCGTGGTGGCCTGGCGGTGCACATCAATGCGTTCAACTTCCCGATCTGGGGCATGCTCGAAAAGTTCGCCCCGAGCTTCCTCGCCGGCATGCCGTGCATCGTCAAGCCGGCCAGCGCCACCAGCTACCTGACCGAAGCCGTAGTGCGACTGATGGATGAATCCGGCCTGTTGCCGGCCGGCAGCCTGCAATTGATCATCGGCGGCACCGGCGACCTGCTCGACCGCCTGCAAGGCCAGGACGTTGTGACCTTCACCGGTTCGGCCGATACCGCGGCCAAGCTGCGGGTCAACCCGAACCTGATTCGCAATTCGGTGCCGTTCAATGCCGAAGCCGACTCGCTGAACTGCGCGATCCTCGCCCCGGACGTGACCCCGGATGACGAAGAGTTCGAGCTGTTCATCAAGGAAGTCGCCAGGGAAATGACCACCAAGGCCGGGCAGAAATGCACCGCCATCCGCCGCGCCATCGTCCCGGCCAAGCACATCGATGCGGTTGCCACCCGCCTGCGCGATCGCCTGGCCAAAGTGGTGGTCGGCGACCCGTCGGTGGAAGGCGTGCGCATGGGTGCGCTGGCGTCCCACGACCAGCAGAAGGACGTGACTGAACGTCTGCAAGCACTGTTGCAGAGCAGCGACATGCTGTTTGGCGCGCGCGATGGCTTTGAACCGCGTGGTGAAAATGTCGACAAAGGCGCGTTCTTCGCGCCAACCCTGTTGCAGGCCCGCGACCCGCATGCCGAGGGCGGCGCCCACGATATCGAAGCGTTCGGGCCGGTCAGTACCCTGATGGCCTACGACGATCTGGATGAAGCCTTGGCCTTGGCTGCACGCGGCAAAGGCAGCCTGGTGGCCAGTTTGATCACCAAGGATCCGCACATCGCCGCCAAAGCCATTCCGGTGGCGGCTGCATTGCACGGTCGGCTACTGGTGCTGGACCGTGAGTCCGCTGGCGAATCCACCGGTCACGGCTCGCCGCTGCCGCAACTCAAGCACGGTGGTCCGGGCCGCGCCGGTGGCGGTGAAGAACTCGGTGGCCTGCGTGCGGTGAAACACTACCTGCAACGCGCGGCGGTTCAAGGTTCGCCAACCATGCTGGCGGCGGTCACCGGCGAGTACGTGCGCGGTGCCAAGGTCATCGAAACCGAAGTGCATCCGTTCCGTCGTTACTTCCAGGACCTGCAGATCGGCGAATCGCTGCTGACTCACCGCCGCACCGTCACTGAAGCGGATCTGGTGAACTTCGGCTGCCTGTCGGGCGACCACTTCTACATGCACTTCGACGAGATCGCCGCCAAGGAATCGCAATTCGGCAAGCGCATTGCCCACGGTTACTTCGTGCTGTCGGCGGCAGCCGGGCTGTTTGTGTCGCCTGCGCCGGGGCCGGTGTTGGCCAACTATGGCCTGGACACCTTGCGCTTCATCAACCCGGTGGGCATCGGCGACACCATCCAGGCGCGCCTGACCTGCAAACGCAAGATCGACCAGGGCAAGAAGAGCCCTCAAGGAATTCCGCAAGGCGTGGTGGCGTGGGATGTGGAGGTGACCAACCAACTCGGCGAACTGGTGGCCAGCTATGACATTTTAACGTTGGTTGTAAAACGCGAAGACTGACCTCGCACCATTGACTGATCGTTCCCACGCTCCGCGTGGGAATACAGCCCGGGGCGCTCTGCGTCCCCTCCAGCGCTGGAACGCGGAGCGTCCCTTGAGGCATTCCCACGCAGAGCGTGGGAACGATCGTGAAAGGCTCAGTGCCTGCGCAACCACTCGATAAACAGCGCAAACAATTCCGACTGCGACCCCACCTCCAGCTTCAGGTACAGGTTCTTGCGGTGCATGCGCACGGTTTCCGGCGAGATGCCCATCTGGCTGGCCGTAGACTTCACCGAATGCCCGCGCAGGACCATGTGCGCCACTTGCCGCTCGCGCTCGGTCAGCAAATCGCTGCCGAAATGCTCGAAAGCCGACTGCACCCGATGCTTGAGATCATCGCGTTGGCCCTGATCCTGGTCGCACTGGATCTCGCGACTGCGCAGCATCCCGCGCTGGCTGAATTCACTGATGAATTCACGCACCAGCGGTTCCACGGCGCGCAGCAGATTCAATTGCTCGGCGCACAGGCACTCACCGCCGAAACCCTGAAACAGGCTGAGTGAAATCTTCGTGTCATTGCCAGTATCGACAATGTAGTAGCTGTCTTCGGAACAGCCCGCGTTCAGGTAATAAGTCTTGTAGTAGTCGCTGTCGAAGAAGTGGTCCGGGGCGATTTCTTCCAGGTGATAGAACCCTTGCGCCAGCCCCTGCTCCACCGCCAGGCAGAACGGGTCGAGCAAATAGCCCCCGGCAAAATAACGCTCAAGAATCGACACCTGATATTCCTGGGCAATCCCGCGCTGATGCAGCAACTGTGGCGCGCGGTCCTTGCGCTCCAGGCTGATCATCATCGACTCGACGCCCGCCAGTTGCGCCAACGCGGATGCCAGGTGTTGCAGGGCGTCAGGCTCATCGATATGGGCGAATGCCTCGCGCATTCCCCCATGCCATTTGTGCAATGCCCCGAAGGGCATGGCGATCAGCGTATTGTCGTCTGGTTTGCTCATGCCCCGCAGTCTAGCGGCTGCGCAAGCCCTTGGTAACAGCTTGACCGACGAAATCATTGGCCCGCGTACTGGCCGTTCGCTGAAAGTTCGGCCGCCACCTCCAGGATGCACACCCGCAGGGTCTCGACGATCTCATCGACTTGCGCATAGGTGAGGATCAACGGCGGCGACATGACGTTGAGGTGCATGATCGGCCGCACCAGCAAGCCTTTGGCCTGGGCCCGCGAATGGATTTTCTCGCCAATGTTGATCTCGTCGGCAAACAGTTCCTTGGTGCGTTTGTCCGCGACAAACTCCACGCACGCCATCAGCTTCATGCAGCGCACATCGCCCACCAACGGCAAGTCCCGCAGCGTCGCCAAACGTTGTTCCAGATAGCCGCCGACATCCTCGACATGGGCCAGCAGGTTTTCCCGTTCGATGATTTCGATGTTTTTCAGCGCCGCCGTGCAGCACACCGGATGACCGCTGTAGGTGAAACCGTGGGTGAAACAACGGCCCTTGCCCGGTTCGGCGATGACCTTCCAGATGCGCTCGGAAAAAATGCACGCGCCCAGCGGCAGGTAAGCCGAGGTCAGGCCCTTGGCAGTGGTGATGATGTCGGGTTGCACATCGAACACATCGAGGGAGGCGAAGAACTTGCCCAGGCGTCCGAACGAAGTCACCACTTCGTCGGCGACGAACAGAATGTCGTAGCGCTGGCAGACTTCCCACATACGCTTGAGATAGCCCTTGGGCGCAATGATCACCCCGCCCGAGCCCATCACTGGCTCGGCGAAGAAACCCGCGACCTTGTCAGCGCCAATCGACTGGATCTTGTCTTCGAATTCCTTGATCAGAAATTCGAGAAACTGCGCCTCATCCATGCCGTCTGGAGCACGGTACGGGTTGGGGTTGGAAACGTGATGGATCAGCGGGTTGGCGTAATCGAACTCCGGCACCCGGTCGGCAGCCTTGTTGCCGATCGACATGGTCAGTGTGGTAGAGCCGTGGTACGCGTTGAAGCGCGCAATGATGTGCTTCTTTTGCGGTTTTCCACGGCAGTTCTGGTAGTACTGGATCAGTCGGTACGCGGTGTCCACAGCGGTGGAGCCGCCGGTGGTCAGGAACACGTGATCGAGATCCCCCGGCGCCAGGCTGGCGAGCTTCTCGCAGAGCTCGATGGCGACGTTGTTCGACATGTCGGAAAACGGATTCGAATAGGCCAATTGCCGTACCTGGTCAGCGATGGCGTCGGCCATTTCTTCACGCCCCAGGCCGATATTCGTGCACCACATGCCACCCACTGCATCGAGGAAGCGGTTGCCCTGGGTGTCATAGATGTAGGCACCGTCTCCGGCGACGATGTTCAGCGAACCCTGTTCGGCGTGCTCGTCGAACACGTGATAGCCGTGCATATGGTGGGCCTTGTCGGCTTTGACCAGCCGGGATTCATCCGCTGGGGAAAAAACGCTGCGTGTTGGCGTCGCCATAAGTAAACCTCTAACCGAATTGACTAACGTTCGAACAATCAAATGCCGCTCTTGACGGTGCTCCAGACCCGGGTCATGGCCCGCATGTCCTTGCCGTCCTGAGTCTTCTGCGGAAACAGCCGTTCGCGGGTTTCGGCATCGGGGTAAATCGCCGGGTTGTTGCGTACATCGGCCTTCAACAAAGGCGTGGCCGCGGCGTTGCTGTTGGCGTAATGGATGTAGTCGGTGACGTCCGCCATCACCTGCGGCTGCATCAGGTACTCCAGGAACTTGTGGGCATTGGCGACGTGGGGCGCGTCGGCCGGGATGTAAAGGTTGTCGAACCAGATCAACGAACCTTCCTTGGGAATGAAGTAGGACAGGTTGATGTTCAACCTGGCTTCTTCGGCGCGGGCCATGGCTGTGGCGTAATCGCCGGACCAGGTCATGGCCATGCACACGTCGCCGTTGGGCAGGCTGGTCAGGTAATTGACCGAGTCGAATTTGCGAATGTATGGCCGCACCGACAACAGCAGTTCCTGCGCGGCTTTCAGGTCCTCTGGCCTGGCGCTGCGAGGATCGCGGCCAAGGTATTTGAGGGCCAGCGGAATCACTTCGGTCGGCGCATCGACCAGGGTCACACCACAGTCGGCGAAGCGCGAAACAATTTTCGGATCGAAAATCATCGCCAGCGAACCGATGGGCGCGTCCGGCATGCGCTCCTTGATCTTGTCGACGTTGTAGGTGATGCCATTGCTGCCCCAGGTATAGGGCGCGGAATACATCGTGCCGGGGTCGAAACCTTGCAGGTCCTGCAAGACTTTCGGATCGAGGTTGGTCCAACTCGGCAGCAGTTTCTTGTCCAGTGGCTGGAACACCTTGGCCTGGATCAGCGGCGGTGCGAGGGACGCGTTGAGCACGATCAGGTCATAGCCGGAGTGCCCGGTGAGCAACTTGGCCTGCACCGTTTCGTAAGCATCAAAGGTGTCGTAGATGACTTTGATGCCGGTGGCTTTTTCGAAATCGGCGAGGGTTTTCTCGCCGATGTAATCCGCCCAGTTATAGAGCCGCAGCGTGTTGCTGTCGTTTACCTCGGCGGCGTAGGCGTTCAGGGTCAGTGGTACAACAAACAGACTGGAAATCACCTTAAGCAGTGTCTTGCCCATAGCAAATGCACCTTATCAAGCGAGTTCGGCTCTGGATGAGCGGATGTACCTACTATTGGCGGATTCACAGGTCGGCACCATACCCCGAATGGGTGTGAACACCCGATGGGCCGGCGACATGGCAAAAAGCATCAGCCCGGTTGACCCGTTTTGGCATAGCGGCAGGGTTTGCCTGACGCTTAAAGTGCCCGTTGAACCGACTCGCCAAGAGCGCGCCATGACCGACCTGATCAAACAAGAACACCGCGATGGCGTGCTGACGCTGACCATCGACCGCCCGGACAAGCTCAACGCGCTGACCAACAGCATGTACACGCGGCTGGCCGACCTGTTGTTTACCGCGAATGAAGACGATGCCGTGGGGGCGATCATCATCACCGGCGGCCCGAACTGTTTTACCAGTGGCAACGACTTGGTGGACTTCCTGCAGGAACCGCCGAAGCACCTGGACAGCCCCGCGTTTCGCCTGATGCGCGCCGTGACGCACCTGCAAAAGCCGTTGATCGCAGCGGTTTGCGGAGCGGCCATCGGTATCGGCACCACCCTGCTGTTGCATTGCGATCAGGTGCTGATTACGCGCGACGCCAAGCTGCGCACGCCGTTCGTCAATCTGGGTCTGTGCCCCGAATTTGGCGCCAGCCTGCTATTGCCTCGCCTGCTCGGCCATGCCCGTGCCGCGCGCCTGCTGCTATTGGGTGACAGCCTCGATGGCAGCGAAGCGGTGGCCTGGGGCCTGGCCAACCAAGCCTTCGATGACGGCGAACAGTGCCTGGCCGCGGCCGCCAAAATTGCCCAGCGCTTTTTGGCGATGCCTCAGCAAGCCTTGCGCCAATCCCGGCAATTGATAAAGCAGCCGGGTATGGAAGAACTGCAGGCCACCCTGCGCGAAGAAAACACGCTGTTCATCCAGCGCCTCAACAGCGAAGAGGCGAAAACAGCCTTGAATGCCCTGCTCAATCGCAGTACAGATAAGAATCCACCGAAAGGAGCCCAGTCATGAACACCCCGGACATCTTCGTAGTCAGCGCCGCCCGTACCGCCATCGGTACCTTCGGCGGTTCGCTCAAGGACGTGCCATTGGCCGACCTGGCGACCACCGCTGTGAAAGCCGCCCTGGAGCGGGCCGCCGTAGACCCGGCGCTCGTCGGCCATCTGGTGATGGGCAACGTGATCCCGACTGAAACCCGTGACGCCTATATTTCCCGGGTTGCCGCAATGAACGCCGGCATTCCCAAGGAAACCCCGGCCTACAACGTCAACCGCCTGTGCGGTTCGGGCCTGCAAGCGATCATCAACGCCGCCCAGACCCTGATGCTCGGCGACGCCGACATCGTCGTCGGTGCCGGTGCCGAGTCCATGAGCCGTGGCCCGTACCTGATGCCGAGCGCCCGCTGGGGTTCGCGCATGGGCAACGCCCAGGTCATCGACTACATGCTCGGCATCCTGCATGACCCGTTCCATGGCATTCACATGGGCATCACCGCCGAAAACGTGGCCGCACGCAACGGCATCACCCGCGAGATGCAAGACGCCCTGGCCTTTGAAGACCAGAAACGCGCCGCCCACGCGATTGCCAACGGCTACTTCAGCGAGCAAATCGCCACCGTGGAAATCCAGGATCGCAAGGGCACCAAGCTGTTTAGCGTCGACGAGCATCCGCGTGCCACCTCCCTGGAACAATTGGCCGGCATGAAGCCTGCGTTCAAGAAAGACGGTTCGGTGACTGCCGGCAACGCCTCGGGCCTGAACGACGGCGCCGCTGCCCTGGTCATGGCTACCGGCACCGCTGTCCAGGTCAATAACCTCAAGCCACTCGCGCGCCTGGTCAGCTACGCCCACGCCGGCGTCGAACCGGAACTGATGGGCCTCGGTCCGATCCCTGCCACGCGCCTGGCGCTCAAACGCGCCGGCCTGACCGTCGCTGATCTGGACGTGGTCGAAGCCAACATCGCCTTCGCCGCCCAGGCCTGCGCGGTCAGCCAGGAACTCGACCTCGACCCGGCCAAAGTCAACCCGAACGGCTCGGGCATCGCCCTGGGCCACCCAGTCGGCGCCACCGGCGCGATCATCGCCACCAAAGCCATCCACGAACTGCACCGCACCAACGGCCGCTACGCGCTGGTGACCATGTGCATCGGTGGTGGCCAGGGGATCGCGGCGATTTTCGAGCGCGTCTAACCCCTTGCCGTAGGGGCTGTCGAGTGAAACCAGGCTGCGATCTTTTGACCTTGTCTTTATAAGGTCGCAGCCTGCGGCAGCTTCCACAGCACCGAGTGAAACCCGGATCCGACAACAGACCTTCGAAGAGCAAGCCGCCAGCTACGACCGTTGGGACCCGAAGCCCGAACTGAGCTGTGGCAAATCATTGATTACATCGGCGACCGCCACCTTGTAGCCGCTAGCGAGCTGTACCAAGCCATTGAGGTTGCTACCTCAGCCCTTCCGCAACATCCCTACCTATATCGATTCGGTCGCGTACCCGGTACGCGGGAGATTGTTGTTCATCCCAATTATCTGGTGTCTACCGGGTGACGGATCGAATCGAAATCGTATCCGTTTTGCATGCCAGGCAAGAATACCCGTGAAGCCTAACAGTGCTGGGTTGGTGTGGTTCTACGTCTGAATACCTTGGTCCGTTGAAGCCTGCACCTGAAATGTGCAATGCCTTATGCCAGATCGCAATTTTTCTGCCGACAGGCAAGCAAATGACATAACCGGAAAGCGATGGTGCCCTTGATGCGCAAGGAACAACCACCGCCCACGCCAAGTGCCGATGCCCATTGAGCCTCGGCACTGTTCCTGAAAATCAGGCCTGAGGGGTTTTGCGGAAGCCGACGGCCAGGCGGTTCCAGCTGTTGATGGTGTTGATGGCGACTGTCAGGTCGACCAGTTCTTTGGGGCTGAACTGGGCCGCGACCACGTCGTAATCTTCATCCGGGGCGTGGGTCAGGCTGAGCTGGGTCAGGGATTCGGTCCACAGCAAAGCGGCGCGTTCACGATCGGTGAAGAACGGCGCTTCACGCCAGGCAGTCACGGCAAACAGACGGCGTGGGGTTTCGCCGCCCTTGATCGCGTCGGCGGTGTGCATGTCGATGCAGAAGGCACAGCCGTTGATTTGCGAGGCGCGCAACTTGACCAGTTCGATCAGGTTCTTTTCCAGCGGCAGCTTGGATACAGCGGTCTCCAGCGCGATCATGGCTTTGAGGGCATCAGGGCTGGCGGTGTAGAAATCGATACGCGGTTGCATGGTGAGCTCCAGGACAAATGGGGGTGGAGCTACGTTAGTCCCCCGAGCGTTAAGGACAAATAGCCAATATTCGAGAACTCGAGGAGGCCACTGGCACAGGTTCCGAAAGAAACTGCGAAATGTGAATTGCCATCACTCGGCCCGCCCTACTAGAATGCGATCAATTCTTAATTGCACTCACGCAGGATGCCCGAGTCGAGTACTTGCCCGCCATGCCGTCCGCCGATCAATCCCTGAACCAGCAAGTTCATCATCTCTACAGCGAACATCACGGTTGGCTGCAGAGTTGGCTGCATCGCAAACTGGGCAACCGTTGTGATGCGGCCGACCTGGCCCACGACACCTTCCTGCGCTTGTTGACACGTCAGGTGGTGAAACCGCTGGGCAGCGAGCCGCGGGCATTGTTGACGCACATTGCCAAAGGCCTGGTGATTGACCGCTGGCGGCGGCAGGACATCGAGCGCGCGTACCTGGAAACCATCGCGCATTTGCCGGCGGCCGAAGTGCCGTCGCCGGAAACCCGTCTGCTGATCCTTGAAACCCTGTGGCGCATCGAAGCGCTGCTACGGGAACTGCCCGCCGTCACCCGCGAAACGTTCTTGCTGTCGCAGATCGAGGGCCTTACGTACGCGCAGATCGCCACCCGTTTGAATGTCTCGTTGATCACCGTCAAACGCCACATGCGCACGGCGTTCATTGCCTGCCTGAGTGTCGCCTGATGAATTCGTCGATGATCAACCCGCAGATTCTTGGCGAAGCCGCCGACTGGCTGGTGCAATTGCATTCCGGCACGGCAACGGCCGCCGATCACCAGGCCATCGCCCAATGGCGCAGCCGCAGTGCCGAGCATGCCCAGGCCTGGCAGCGGGTCGAAGTACTGCTCGGGGATTTTCGTGGTGTGCCGGCCAACCTCGCCATGCAGACTTTGCAACGGGCTTCGCGCAAAGAGGGCTTGAGTCGCCGACAGACCCTCACCCGGCTGGGCTTGTTGTTTATTGCCGGGCCCTTGGGTATGGCATCGCAACACCTGCCTTGGGAGCAATGGACCGCCGATCAGCGCACCGCCGTGGGTGAACAGAAAAACCTTCAACTGCCCGATGGCAGCCAGTTGCTGCTCAACACCGACAGCGCGGTGAACATCGCTTTCAATCCGCAAGAGCGACGCGTCCTGTTGCTCAATGGCGAAATGTTGATCAGCAGCGCCAAAGACCCCGGCGCGCGCCCCTTTATCGTCGAAACTCCGCAAGGCACGGCTCATGCGCAGGGCACCCGGTTTTGCGTGCGCACAGAAAACGCCACAAGTCAGGTGTCCGTTCTCGAAGGGCAAGTGGTGGTCACCCCGCAATTACTGCGCGAAAGCACGACCCTCAGTGCTGGCGAGCGTCAGCGCTTCAGGCTCGACAGGGCCGAGGCTGCGCAGCGTTTTGACCTCAACACCGTCGCTTGGGACAAGGGTATGCTGCTGGCCAACAACATGCGTCTGGATGAACTGTTGAGCGAACTTGGCCGCTACCGCCCGGGGGTATTGCGCTGCCACCCGGACGTCGCCGGGCTGCGTGTGTCGGGCGCATTTTCCCTGCGCGACACCGACGCCAGCCTGCGCCTGCTCAGCGATACCTTGCCGTTGAATATCAGCCGCATGACCCAATACTGGTTGACGATCGAGCCGCGGGTCTGACGCCGTCGGCCTTCACCGCCGTCAGGCGCGCTTGAGCAACCACTGCAAAAACCCTTTCTTGCGCACCACAACCGGTTCTTCCTGAATCAGCGACTGCACCTTGTGCAAGCGGAAATCCAGCAAGGTTTTCATCGCATCGTTGATGTCGTGGCGAGCATCCAGGCACGGTTTCAGGTAGTCCTTTTCAATACGGTAAAGCGTGCAAAAAGTCTTCGCGGCAAACTCGGCAGCCGACGATGTGTCGGTGAGGATGCCAGCCTCGCCGATCACTTCCCCTGGCCCCATGCGCCCGGTTTCGATGAGCGCGCCGTGGACGTTCAACGTTACCGACACCACGCCGGACTCGATGATGAACAAGTGATGACTGACCTCCCCCGCCGCCAGGATCGTCTCGCCGGCACGGAAAGTCTGCAGGGCCATGTTCTGGCTGAAGGTTTCTTTCTCTTCCTGGCGCAAGGTCGAGAAAATCGGCGAACTGTCGAGCAACGCCCGTGGCCGTGAAGAATCGCTCTCGGGATTGGGCTCGACGCTCGAGAGCAAATTGATCCCGGACGCCCGCAAGTGCCGGAATGCCAGGTCGAACAGCTGATTGCGCACCGTGCGCTTTTCGCTCATCGAGGCAACGAACCCGCTGATTTCATAGTCCGCGCCAGCAGCGCTGGAGCTTTTGAGCGCCACCTTCGGCCCCGGCGCACTCAGCAGAATGCGGCAGCCTTGCATGGCCCGCTCGAGAGCATCGATCACGGTTTGCGGACGGACATGGGGGCTGACCTGCAAACTGATGGAAACGCCGAACATGTCACTGGGCCGGCTGAAGTTGGTGATCTTGGCCTTGGCCGCGAGCGAGTTGGGAATCACGATCATGCTGCCCTGGGAAGTCTGCAACCGCGTGGCCCGCCAGTCGATGTCGATAACCCGGCCTTCGGTGCCGTCGATGGCAATCCAGTCATCCAGTTGGTAGGGCTTGGTGGTATTGAGGACGATCCCGGAGAACACATCGCTGAGTGTGCTCTGCAACGCCAGGCCGACGATGATCGCCAGCGCGCCGGAAGTCGCCAGCACGCCTTTGACCGGCAAATCGAGCACATAGGCCAGCGCGGCAATCACCGCGATCAGGAAAATCAGCGCACCGAGCAGGTCCTGGAGCAATCGCCCGGTATGCCCGACCCTTTGCATCATCGCCGCGCCAATCAGCACCGTCAGGGTGCGCGCGGCGAATAACCACCAGGCGATCTGCAAACCGGTGGCCGCCAGGTGCAACGGCACGTTGTCCGCCCACGGCGCCGGCACCATCGGGTTCATGCCTTCGTTGAACAGCAAAACGCTGTACAGCGAAAAAATCACTACCCGCAGGAACAGTTTCCAGCTGTGGTGGTTGGCGTCGATCAAGCGCCACATGACCATATCGATCAGGATCAGGACCAAGGCGCAGATCAACGGGTGTTCGGCGATCAACGACAGCATCAAGCAACTCCGGCACAGGACAATGAACGCAAATATCGCACACATTGTAGCTGCCGCAGGCTGCGATCTTATGATCCTGATTTTTATCGCTCCGAGAACGTCCGAAGATCAAGATCAAAAGACCGCAGCCTGCGGCAGCTCCTGCAATCAACCGTGCATCTGGCCGAAGCGGCCGGACTGGAAATCGGCGAACGCCTGGTGGATTTCTTGCTCGCTGTTCATCACGAACGGGCCGTGACCAACGATAGGTTCATCAATCGGTTCGCCGCTGAGCAACAGCACCACTGCGTCGCTATTGGCTTCAAGGCTCAACTGATCGCCCTTGCGCTCGAACAGCGCCAGCTGCCCTTCTCGCACCAGTTCCAGACCATTGACCTGAACCGTGCCGCGCAGCACCACCACTGCTGTGTTGCGACCTTCGTGCAAGTCCAGTGTCAGCAACTTGCCACCATTGAGGCGCAGGTCCCAGACATCGATGGGCGTGAAGGTGTGCGAAGGGCCGGTATGGCCGTCGAATTCGCCGGCAATCAATCGCAGGCGGCCGGCGTTGTCCTTCAAGGCGATGCTCGGGATGTCGCCATCGAGGATTGTCTGGTAACCGGGCTCGGCCATTTTGTCCTTGGCCGGCAAGTTGACCCACAGTTGCACCATCTCCAGCGTGCCGCCGATTTTGGCGAAGTCGCTGGAGTGGAACTCTTCATGCAGGATCCCGGAAGCGGCAGTCATCCATTGCACATCGCCGGGGCCGATCTTGCCGCCGCTGCCGGTGGAATCGCGGTGTTCCACTTCACCTTTGTAAACGATCGTCACGGTTTCAAAGCCGCGATGGGGATGCTGCCCCACACCACGTCGCTCGGTGGTCGGAGTGAATTCGGCGGGGCCGGCGTGATCGAGCAGCAGAAACGGACTGATGTGTTTGCCCAGGTTGTCGTAGGAAAACAGCGTGCGCACCGGAAAACCGTCGCCGACCCAATGGGTCCGTGGACTGGTGTAGATACCAATGATGTTTTTCATGGTGTCTCCTGATGAAGTGAGTAAGGCCATGGACAAAGCTTAAAACCATGACCTTTGCTGCACTAGACTGCAAAAATCAGTCTCTGTGTTCTATCGGGAGAACGATGGTGCAAGGCATCAACACCCTCTGATAGTGAGAAGCTCAGGATTTATGGGACTGGCGGACTTTTTATTCCGGACATAATATTACCGAGAATTACAACCATAATATCCGCTCCTGCCCGAGGTCTTGAATATGCAAAGCCCCAACCGCGAAGCCACCCTCGCCCAATGGATCGCCCAGGAACAGGCCATGCGCGCTCGTCTGCAAGGACCTGGCAGTTTGTCCATGGCCGAGGTCAGCGCCCTGTCGCCTGCCGAGTTTTTCGAAGGCATCGGCAACGGTGACCTGCCCTCGCCGCCCATTGGCGTGCTGATGGATTTCATCCCAATCGAATGGTCCGCCGGGCTGTTCGTTTTTCAGGGCACGCCCGATTCAAGGCACTACAACCCGCTGGGCACCGTGCACGGTGGCTATGCCGCAACGTTGCTGGACTCCTGCATGGGTTGTGCGATCCATACGCAATTGAAAAAAGGCCAGGGCTACACCACGCTGGACCTGCGCATCAGCTACGTCCGCGCCTTGAACAACGCCAGCGGCCCGGTGCGCGCCGAGGGCAAAATCGTCCATCTGGGGCGCTCGACAGCACTGGCCGAAGGGCGGATTTATGATGTGGATGGGCGCTTGTATGCGACAGGGACGACCACTTGCATGATTCTTGAGGCTCGAGGGTAAGGCTCCAGAACCGCGGTGCTGCCTTCGCAAGCGAGCCCACTCACACATTTAATCTATATGGGACACAAAAGCCCATGCTCACTGAAGATTAAATGTGGACTCGCTCGCGAAGAGGACATTTCAAACGTCGATAACCTCACCGGAATACAGCGTTTCTTGACTTACGGTAAACATTGCTTTGCCCATCCAGCGGTTTTTCCCACGAATGCAGGCACGGATACTCAGTGCATTCCCACTGCAACCTCTGGAGTCATTCATGTCTGTTCCCGCATTCGGTCTTGGTACTTTTCGCTTGCAAGGCCAGGTGGTCATTGATTCGGTCAGCACCGCTCTGGAACTTGGCTACCGGGCCATCGACACCGCGCAAATCTACGAAAACGAAGCTGAAGTCGGTGAAGCCATTGCCGCCAGCGGCATCCCCCGGCAAGAGCTGTTCATCACCAGCAAGATCTGGGTGGCCAATTTCGCCAAGGATCGTCTGCTTGAAAGCCTCAAGGAAAGCCTGCAAAAACTGCAGACCGACTACCTGGACCTGACGCTGATCCACTGGCCCTCGCCCGAAGACCAGGTATCGGTCGAAGAATTCATGGGCGCCCTGCTCGAAGCCAAGCGCCTGGGCCTGACTCGGCAGATCGGCGTGTCGAACTTCACCATCGACCTGATGCAACGGGCGATCGCCGCCGTCGGTGCCGAAAACATCGCCACCCACCAGATCGAACTGCACCCCTACTTGCAAAACCGCAAGGTGGTCGAGTTCGCGCAAAGCCAGGGTATCCAGATCACGTCGTACATGACCCTGGCCTATGGCGAAGTACTCAAGGACCCGGTCATTGCACACATCGCCGAGCGCCTTCAGGCGACACCGGCACAGGTCACCCTGGCTTGGGCCATGCAGTTGGGGTACGCGGTGATTCCTTCGTCGACCAAACGCATCAACCTCGCCAGCAACCTCAAGGCCTGTGGCATGCAGTTGAGTGACGCCGACATGGCGCTGATCTGCAGCCTGGATCGCGGCCAACGCCTGACCAGCCCCAAAGGCATCGCACCGAACTGGGATTAATCGCGCCTGACCTCAAGACTACGGTCCAGGCGCGTCATCGCCTGTTGCAGCTGATCGACGGCGGCGTCGATCAGCGAAGCGCGGCCCTCGCCGCAGGCACGCTCCAGTTGTTCGCAACACGTCACCAATGACTGCGCACGAACCATCTGCGCGCCGCCCTTGATACGGTGCGCCAGCTCTTGCAGGAGAGGATAATTGTGGGTGACATGTGCCTGCAGCAGACGCGCGCGATCATCGCGATTAGTCGCCATTACGTCGCGCAGCAATTCGGCGATCAGTTCATCGTCCGCACCGACATACTTCGCCAGACCGCTCAAGTCGATCTCGGCGTTTGGCCGTTGTTCGTTCGCGCCCGTCGGGAGGTGGCCGAACCTTTCGGCCAGCCATTTGCTCAAGTCGCCCAATCGAATCGGTTTGAACAGACAATCGTCCATACCCGCCTCGATACAGCGGATTTTTTCCTCCGGCTGTGCATTGGCGGTAAACCCCAGAATCAATGTCGGTGATCCGCCCTCGAACCGTTCTTCATCGCGGATCGCACCCGCCAGTTCATAACCACTGGCAACCGGCATGTTGCAATCGGTGATGACCAGGTCCACTTCGTGCCCGCGCCACTGCTCGAAACCCTGCTGGCCATCTTCCGCCAACAGCACGTGATGCCCCAGGTAGCTCAACTGCCGCGAAAGCAACAAACGATTCGCCGGATAATCGTCAACCACCAGAATCAACAGCGCTCGAGTGGGTGGCAGGTCGTCATGCTTGTGTACTTCAATGGCCGGCAACGGTTGCAGCGCGATCAGCTCAAGGTTGATGTCCACTTGCGTACCGCTTCCGAGCACACTGTGGAGATGCAATCGGCCGCCCATCATTTCGCATATCGTGCGGCTGATCACCAGTCCAAGACCGGAACCCTGGCGGCCAGATTGCCGGCTATTGCCGGCCTGCACGAAGGGGCTGAACAATCGCTGCTGGTCCGCGGTGCTGATGCCGATGCCGCTGTCTTCTACACGCAGGCTGACCGCCAAGCGATCGGATGACGTCGACACCGTGCGCAGAGTCAGGCTGACCTCACCTTCTTGGGTGAATTTGATCGCGTTGCTCAACAGGTTGGACAACACCTGCTTGAAGCGCGTGGGATCGACCAGCACATCGCGGTCGCTGTGTTCCTCAAGTTCGACCCGCCAGCGCAGGTTCTTTTGCTGCGCCAGGCCTTCAAACACCCGACCCACCGAGAGCACCAGGTCCTGCAGATTGGCCCGCTCCGGGGTCAGCGACAGATGACCGGACTCAATGCGCGCAATGTCCAGAATGTCGCCAATCAACCCCAGTAACTGTTGCCCGGCATTGGACGCCACCTCGATGGCCGCACGGTCGGTCACGCCCTCGTCCGCCCTTTTCAGCGCCAGTTCCAGCATGCCGATCAAGGCATTCATGGGCGTACGAATTTCATGGCTCATGGTTGCCAGAAACGTGGTCTTCGCCCGGTTTGCCTCATCGGCCGCCTCCTTGGCGTCTTGCAATTGGGCAAGCAATTGCTGGCGCTGACGGATCTGCCGACGCTGCCAGGCAATCCAGGCCAAAGCGAGCAACAACAAACTGCCGGCGACCGCAAAGGCCTGAAGAATTTGCTGGCGATGGCGCAACCAGTAACTCTGTTCGAGCATCAGGTCATTGCGCCAATACTGAGTCATCTCGTCGATTTCTTCGGGGGCAATGCTCAGCAACGCCTTGTCCAGTATCGAATGCAACTCTGTCGCGTTTCGACTGGTCGCCAGCGTGCCGCGAGCAGGTTCGACGCCGACGGTGCTGGTCACTTGCAATCGCCCACGATACAGCCGCGAAATCATGTAGCGGGCGCCGATCAACGAATTGATACCGCCATCGGCCCTGCCCTGCGCGACCTTCTCCATCGCATCCGCCGTCAACGATGCGTTGACCAGCCGGATCTGCGGAAAATTCTGACGGATGAATTCGCCAGCACTGTTGCCTTGGGTAACGGCAAGGGTTTTGCCGGCCATGTCATCGAGGGTCGCGGGGCTGCCCGGTTCCACGCGGGTGACCAGCACATTCGGACTGGTGAGGAACGGGCGGGTGAATAGCAATTGGGCTTCGCGTTCAATACTGGGGCTGATCCCCGCGACAAGGTCCACCTGCCCGGTCCTGATCCACTCAAGCATTTCAGCGACGGATTGGGTCGGTCGCATATCGAACTTCAAACCGGTGCGCAGGCTGACTTTTTCCAAAACGTCGGCAGCAATACCGCGAAATCGGCCTTCACTGTCGAAAAATGAAATGGGCATCATGTTTTCATTGATCGCCACCCGCAAACGCGGGTTTTGTTTGAGCCAGCGCTGCTCGACCACGCTTAGCTGCAATGGCTGGGTGCCGGAAACAGTGGCCCCCCCTGCGCCCCAGCGGCGCAAGATGCTGATCTGTTCATTGGCGCTGATCGCCGCCAATGCCTGGTTGACGATGCGCAATAACCGGCGATTGTCACCGGCCAGGGCAAACGCAAACCGGCCCGGTTCAATGGAGGAAAATTTCGCCAGTCGAACGTTGTTCAGGTAGTTCTTGCTGATCAGGTAATGGGCACTGATGGCATCACCCAGGTAGATATCCGCTTGCCCGAACGCCACAGCCCCCACCGCGCCCAGCGTCGAAGGAAACAACTCTACACGAGCCCCGGGATAGAACTGCCGCACGTACTTTTCCGGCAAGTAGTGATACAGCATCGCCAGGCGTTTGCCGGCCAGCGCCCGGTCCAGCGTTTGCGGTGAGTCGGTACGGGTGACCAACACAGGTTGATCGACGGCATAGGTACTGGACATCTGTAACTGCGGGTCTTGCGCCTCATAACTGTTGGCCGTTCCCAGCAGGTCGGCCGCTCCTTGCTTGAGGGCCTGCACCGCCTCGGCGCGTGTGGCGTAGCGGTGAACTTCAATCTCTGTCTGCAACAACTGTTTGAGCAGGTCGGCATAGTCTGCCGTCAGTCCCTCCAGGGCATGTCCCGTGGTGGTGATGTCGAAAGGTGGATAGTCGGGTGCTGACACCGCCAGCACCAATCGACGTTTTTGCTGCAGCCAGCGTGCATCGGCTTCCGACAGTTGGACGGTATCTCCTTCCACGCTGGAGCGCCCGAGCAGCGTCAGTGTTTGCGGTTGCGCACAGACACTCGATGCCCACAAACAAAGCACCAGCAACAAACGTTTTCTAAAGCTGCGCGAAAGTTCGATGGCGTTCTCTCAGATCAAATGATTACGCCGGGCAAGATCCCGCAGATGCACCGACGAATCCACGTTGAGTTTTTCAATCAAACGGGTTTTGTAGGTGCTGACGGTCTTGTGGCTCAAATGCATGATGTCGGCGATGGTCTTGTTGCTCATTCCGCGGGCCAGATGCTGAAAAATCGTCAACTCCCGGTCTGACAGATTGTCGATCATCTGTTTTTCACTGCGCTGCAACGTGCTCATCGACACTGAACTTGTGGGCAGCCGCGAGAAGTAGGTGTATCCGCCCATCACCGCGTGCACCGCCTTGTGCAGGTGCTCAAGGTCGTTGGTCTTGGCGACATAGGCAGCGGCTCCGGCGCGCATGCAGCGATCCTGATAAAACGACGGCTCCTGAGAGGTAAAGACCACCACGCGACAATTCACCTCGCCCGCCTTGATGCGAGCCAACACATCAAGCCCATCGAGAAACGGCAGGTTCAGGTCCAGTATCACCAGTTCCGGTTGGTGTTCACGGATCATCGGCAGGACTTCATTACCGGTGGAGGCTTCGTGGATGCGTTTGTACCCTTCCAGCTTGAGGACGATTTTGACTGCGCCGCGAATCACCGGATGATCGTCCACAATCAGCACTGACTTCATGGCAACTCCTGGGCAATTACACGATAAACGGGCGCTGACAGTCTTCGAGCAAGGCTCGAATCAGACGCAGCGGCTGCGCCTGGACTGTTGCATGGAAAGCGAGGCGAAACTACCTGACAGAAATGACAGTGCCGACAGACGGTCGCCGTGAATCCGCGAGGGCCATCAGCCGCTGGATCGAAGCGAGATCCGGCAACAAGGCATGGCTAACACTGACTTTGCGCTGCGCGCAGAGCGCGATTGCAGGCAGTTGCGCGCGCTGGCCGTCGTAGATCATCACGCGATCGAGCTGGTGGTTATCCAGGCAGAAATCCAGCAGGTCGAGTTTTCCGTGTCCCATTGCGGCGTTGATGATCAACAGATCGAAAGGCTCGCTGGCGTACTCCACCAGAACCAGCAGCTCTGCCATGTCTTGTACCGGGGCCACCCGGTAATAACCGAGCTGGTTGAACCAGCGCTCGATTCTTAGCCGGTTAAAGTGTTGTTCATCCGCGATCAGGATGCGTATGGATTTTTTGAACAACGTGGCCTCCCCGGTCAGATTATTGAGGTGGCAAGACTACGGAAGACCCGAAGGCCTTTCTGTAGGACTTTTCCCAAATACCAATGCACCGGTTCGGTTTATCAGAGCGCAATCGCAGGCAAGCCCGCTCACGCAGGGATCTTCAGTGGACACAAAAATGTGTGATCAAAGATCGAACTGTGGGAGCGGGCCCGCGATAACGCTTGTGCAGCCGGCAAATCTTTAGCTGGCAGTCGCCAATAACAGATCCTCCACCGAACTGGCGTGCCCGCGATGCTTGCCATGGTCATACAGTGAGCCAGCGATTTCATCGGCGCGGATCGGCAGGATCGACAGCAACGTGTCGCTCAAGCCATGGCTGGCCTGGCAGAAGCCCTGCATATAAATGCCCGCCTTGCAGCGTTCGTCGGTGATCACCTTGTAATTGCGGTCCACCTCGAAATCACCCAGATACGCTTGCAGCGGTGCCAGCAGTTTTCGGTGCATCTGCCGCTCGTATCCGGTGGCCAGCACTACCGCATCGTAATGGCGAGCCGTGACTTCGCCGGTGGCATTGTTGCGCACCGCCAGTTCGATACCGCGCTCAGTGGCGGTGGCTGTCTCGATGGTGGTCAGGGTGTGGAACGCGTGACGGGCAATCCCCGAGACTTTCTGGCGATAGAAAATACCGTAGATGCGTTCGATCAGGTCGATGTCCACGACCGAGTAGTTGGTGTTGTGGTACTCGTTGACCAGACGCTCACGCTCGCTGCTCTGCTGGTGGAATACCAGGTCGGTGAACTCCGGCGAGAAGACTTCGTTGACGAATGGGCTGTCGTCGGCTGGCTTGAGCGCCGAGCCGCGCAGAATCATGTCGACCTGCACCGAAGGAAAGCTGTCGTTGAGATCGATGAACGCTTCCGCCGCACTCTGCCCACCACCGATGATCGCGATGCTCATCGGCTGGTTGTTCACGCACGGCTGCCTGGCCATTTGCGCCAGGTACTGCGAATGATGGAACACCCGGCCATCCTCTTTCAGCGCCTTGAACGCTTCGGGAATACGCGGCGTGCCACCGGCGCTGACCACCACGGCACGCGCGGTGCGCACATGTTGATGGCCCGTCGAATCACGGGAAATCACGCGTAGCGCTTCAACCTGCTGGTTGTGCAGCACCGGCTCGATGGTCAGCACTTCTTCGCCGTAGCGGCTCTGACGCTCGAATTGCGCGGCAACCCAGCGCAGGTAGTCGTTGTACTCCATGCGGCATGGATAAAAGGTGCCCAGGTTGATGAAGTCGACCAGGCGCCCGTGGGCCTTGAGGTAATTGACGAACGAATAAGGGCTGGTCGGGTTGCGCAAGGTCACCAGGTCCTTGAGGAAGGAAATCTGCAACTCGCTCTGGGTCGACAGCGTGTTGCCGTGCCAGCTGTAGTTCGCCTGTTTGTCGAGAAACAGCACATCCAGTTCGCCCTGGATCGGACCGCGCTCTTGCAGAGCGATGGCCAGCGCCAGGTTCGAAGGGCCGAAGCCGACGCCGATCAGGTCGTGAACGATGGGCGATGCAATTGCCTGTGTCATTTCCAGTGTCCTCTGGATGAACCCCGGGGCGACGGGGCAAGGAGAGCCTAAGTGACCTGACCGGCCTGGAGCAGGACAGTAGGTCGTCTGTTGAGTAGGAACGAGGACAGTGAAATAAAATTTAACCGCAAGGCATCAAAGGACGCCGATCAGTGCGCATCCCATTGCTGCATGCGCACCCGGCAATGTTTCATCGCATTGACGATGTGCTTTTCGACCATGGCCCTGGAAATACCCAACTGCTCGGCGATTTGCGGATGTGACAGGCCTTCGATCTTGCGCAGCAGAAAACTCTCGCGACACAACCGAGGCAATTCCGCCAACGCGCGCTGGAGCATGTCCAGGCGCTGGCCGTGATCGAGGCTGTTGAGGGGTGACGGGGAGAAGTAACGCTCCTCGTTGTCCAGCACATCCAGCGGCTCGACCTGGCGCAGTGCATTGCGCCGATGATCGTCGATCACCAGGTTCAGCGCCGTACGATAAAGAAACGCCCGCGGCTGCTCGATCGGCGCGTCGCTGGAGCGCTCCAGGACTCGCAGATAAGCGTCATGCACCACATCTTCGGCAACCTGTCGGTTGCCGAGCTTGGCGTTCAGGAAACACACCAGCTCGCGATAGTAGTTTTCCAACATGACTCCGGCACGGGGACGGTCTTGAGCCACTTCATCGACCAGAAAACAGGCAATGGCACGATAGTGGCAATTGAGCTGCGTAATTTATAGTAATTCTCATATAGATTTAAAGTATTGCTTTGTCTTGGCTGACAAATAGTTGCCGGGCCGTGGAAACCTCCGAATTACACAATACCTGTGGGAGCTGGCTTGCCAGCGATGGCGGAGTATCAGCCGGCACATTCACTGACTGATCCACCGCTATCGCTGGCAAGCCAACTCCCACAGGATGGTTGTATCACCCAGGCACGCGGCAGCTGTTACGCCATATGTCCCAGGCTAAATTCCCCAATGGCTTCTTCGTTTACAGGACAGCTACCCGTCTCTATCCGCTCCCCGCGCTGAACGACGGGCCGAAATCCTTTGGCCGGAACTCTGCATGAAACGTCCCCGTCCCGCCCGACGCGCCCTGCTTGCTGCGCTCTGTCTGATCCCCGTTATCGCCGTCGCCGCCTGGCAGATCATCCCTCCCGGCCGCGACCAGTTCGTCACGGTGCAGGTCACCCGCGCCGATATCGAAAGCAGCGTGACCGCGCTAGGCACCTTGCAACCGCGGCGTTATGTCGATGTCGGCGCGCAGGCGTCCGGGCAAATCCACAAGATCCATGTGGAAGTCGGAGATGTCGTCAAGGAAGGCCAGTTGCTGGTGGAAATCGATCCATCCACGCAACAGGCCAAACTCGACGCTGGACGTTTTTCCATCGAAAACCTCAAGGCACAGCTTGAAGAACAGCGTGCGCTGCACGAACTCGCCCGGCAAAAATTCCAGCGTCAACAGCATCTCAAGGCCGGTGGCGCCACCCGCGAAGAAGACGTGCAGACCGCCCAGGCCGAACTGCGCGCCACCCAAGCGCGCATCGACATGTTCCAGGCGCAGATTCGCCAGGCCCAGGCCAGCCTGCGCAGCGATCAGGCCGAACTCGGCTACACCCGGATCTACGCGCCGATGTCCGGCACCGTAGTCGCACTCGACGCCCGCGAGGGCCAGACCCTCAATGCCCAGCAGCAGACGCCGTTGATTCTGCGCATCGCCAAACTGTCGCCGATGACGGTTTGGGCCGAAGTTTCTGAAGCTGATATCGGCCATGTCAAACCCGGCATGACGGCCTGGTTCACCACCCTCAGCGGTGGCGCCCGACGCTGGAAAAGCACCGTGCGGCAGATTCTGCCGGTGCCGCCAAAACCCCTCGACCAAACCAGTCAGGGCGGCGGCAGCCCCGCCAGCTCGAGCAAAAGCGGCAGCGCTCGGGTGGTGCTGTATACCGTACTGCTCGACGTCGACAACGCCGACAACGCGTTGATGGCAGAAATGACCACCCAGGTATTTTTTGTCGCCGATCAGGCGCAAAACGTTCTCACCGCGCCGATTGCGGCGCTGCAGGCAGGAAAACAAGCCGGCAGCCAGACCGCGCAAGTGGTTGCCAAAAACGGCAGCATCGAACAACGCAACGTCCGCACCGGCATCAGCGATCGTCTGCAGGTGCAGATTCTCGACGGCCTGCAAGAAGGCGATCACCTGTTGATTGGCCCGGCCGACGGGAGTGGCGGTTGAATGCAAACGCCCCTGATCGAACTGCAGGACATCCGCAAGGCCTATGGCGGTGGCGACGCACCTGAAGTTCACGTGTTGCGCGGCATTGACCTGTCGATCCATGCCGGGGAATTCGTGGCGATTGTCGGCGCGTCCGGTTCCGGCAAGTCGACACTGATGAACATCCTCGGCTGCCTCGACCGGCCGACCTCGGGCGAGTACCGCTTCGCCGGGGAAAATGTCGCGGCGCTCGACAGTGACGAACTGGCCTGGCTGCGCCGCGAAGCGTTCGGCTTCGTGTTTCAGGGTTACCACCTGATTCCATCCGGCTCGGCCCAGGAAAACGTCGAGATGCCGGCCATCTACGCTGGCATTCCGGCTGCCGAGCGCCACGCCCGCGCCGCCGCCCTGCTCGACCGCCTCGGCCTGGGCGCGCGTACAGGCAACCGCCCGCACCAACTCTCGGGCGGGCAACAGCAACGGGTGTCGATTGCCCGCGCCTTGATGAATGGCGGCCACATCATCCTGGCCGACGAACCCACCGGCGCCCTCGACAGCCACAGCGGCAAGGAAGTCATGGCGCTGCTTGACGAACTGGCGAGCCAGGGCCACGTCGTGATCCTGATCACCCACGATCGCGAAGTGGCGGCCCGGGCCAAACGCATCATTGAAATACGCGATGGCCTGATCATCAGCGACAGCGCCCGTGACAATCCCGCCGCGCAACAGTCGGCAACCTCCGGTGCACTGCAAGCCGTCGATTTGCGTAAGCGCCTGAGCGAAGGTGCCCAAGCTACCGGTGCCTGGAAAGGCGAACTGGTCGACGCGGTCCAGGCCGCCTGGCGGGTGATGTGGATCAACAAGTTCCGTACTGCGCTGACCCTGCTCGGGATCATCATCGGCGTCGCTTCGGTGGTGGTGATGCTGGCCGTGGGCGAAGGCAGCAAGCGTCAGGTCATGGCACAGATGGGCGCGTTCGGCTCCAACATCATTTACCTCAGCGGCTCGTCGCCCAACCCGCGTACACCGCTGGGCATCGTCACCCTCGACGAAGTCAAGGCCGTGGCCAGCCTGCCGCAAGTGATGCGCATCATGCCGGTCAACGGCCAGGAAGCCGGGGTGCGCTTCGGCAACCTCGACCATTTGAGCTACGTCGGCGGCAACGACACCAACTTCCCCGCGATCTTCAACTGGCCTGTAGTCGAAGGCAGTTACTTCACCGAAGCCGACGAACAGAACGCGGCAGCCGTGGCGGTGATCGGCCATAAGGTCCGCACTAAACTGCTCAAGGACGTGGCCAACCCGATTGGCCAATACATCCTGATCGAGAACGTGCCGTTCCAGGTGGTCGGGGTTCTGGCGGAAAAAGGTGCCAGCTCCGGCGACTCCGACAGCGACGACCGCATCGCCATCCCCTACTCCGCCGCCAGCGTGCGCCTGTTCGGCACACACAACCCGGAGTACATCGCGATTGCCGCCGCCGATGCGCGCAAGGTCAAGGAAACGGAACGCGCCATCGAGCAATTGATGCTGCGCCTGCACAACGGCAAGAAGGATTTCGAACTGACCAACAACGCGGCGATGATCCAGGCCGAAGCGCGCACGCAGAACACCCTGTCGCTGATGCTCGGTTCGATTGCCGCGATTTCGCTGCTGGTGGGCGGTATCGGTGTGATGAACATCATGCTCATGACTGTGCGTGAGCGCACTCGCGAGATCGGTATTCGCATGGCCACCGGCGCCCGGCAGCGGGATATCCTGCGCCAGTTTCTGACGGAAGCCGTGATGCTGTCGGTCGTCGGCGGGCTCGCCGGAATTGCCCTGGCGCTGATCGTCGGTGGCGTGCTGGTCCTCAGCGAAGTCGCGGTCGCCTTCTCCCTGATAGCGGTGCTGGGCGCCTTCGGCTGCGCCCTGGTCACCGGTGTTGTCTTCGGCTTCATGCCGGCCCGCAAAGCTGCCCGACTCGACCCGGTCACGGCCCTTACCAGTGAATAAACGATTGATGAAGCCGCCACTCAGCCTGTTGACCCTGTGTTTGTTGCTCAGCGCTTGCGGCAGCCCTGCCCAGCGCCCGGACAGCGGCGTTGTGCCGCCCGCCGCCTGGCAATCGCCGCACACCGCCGGCGCCGTTCACGACAATCAGCAATGGTGGAACCGCTTCGGCAGCCCGCAACTGGGACGGCTGATCGAACAGGCCCGGGTCGGCAGTTACGACCTGGCCGCTGCCATCGCCCGAGTGCGCCAGGCACAGGCTGAAACGGTAGTCGCTGGTGGTTCACAGTTGCCCGAAGTCAAGGCCGGGGCCAACGCCAACCGGCAAAAACTGCTGCGCGGCAGCGGTTACAGCCAACTCGACGCCGACAGCAGTAATGACGCTGTGGATTACTTCGACGCCAATCTCACCGCGAGTTACGAAGTCGATTTCTGGGGCGGCCAGCGTGCCTCCCGCGACAGTGCGCAATTTGCCCTGCGCGCCAGCGAATTCGATCAGGCGACCGTTGAGCTGACGCTGCTGAGCGGCGTGGCCAGCGGCTACGCACAGACCTTGTCGCTGCAAGAGCAAAGCCGCATTGCCGAGTTGAATCTGGCCAACGCGCAGAGTGTGTTGAAACTGGTGCAGACCCGTTTTGACGCGGGCTCGGCGACGGCGCTGGAACTGGCTCAGCAGAAAAGCCTGGTGGCCGCGCAGCAACGCCAGTTGCCGCTGGTGCAGCAGCAGGTCAGGGACGCGCAGATCAGCCTCGCCACCCTGCTCGGCCGTCCGGTGCAGGCATTGTCTTTGGGCCAGGAGCGCTTCGATCAACTGTCATGGCCAGCCATTGATGCCGGGGTGCCCAGCCAATTACTCAGCCGTCGACCGGACATCGCCCGCGCCGAAGCACAACTGGCCGCCGCCCAGGCCGACGTCACCGTAGCCCGCGCCGCCATGTTGCCGACCGTGACCCTGAGCGCGGAAATCGGCTCCGGCGCCGATCGTGCCGCAGACATTCTGCGCAGTCCCTTCTACAACCTCACCGCCGGTTTGCTCTCGCCGGTGTTCAACAATGGCCGCCTCGGCGCCGAACGCGACAAGGCCACAGCGCGACAGCAAGAGCTGCTGGAAACCTATCGTGGCGCAATCATCGATGGTTTCGCCGACGTGGAAAAAGCGCTGAACAGCATTCGCGGGCTGGACGAACAACGGCAGTGGCAAAGTGAAGAACTGCAACAGGCGCAAACCGCGTTCAACCTTGCGCAAAGTCGCTATGAAGCGGGGGCCGAGGATTTACTGACCGTGCTGGAAACCCAGCGCACGCTGTATGCGGCGCAGGACTTGAATGTGCAACTGCGGCTGTCGCGGATGCAGGCGAGTATTGCGCTGTACAAGGCGCTTGGGGGTGGGTGGCAGGCTTTGTAGTGGTGGTGTTGATCGTTCCCACGCTCTGCGTGGGAATGCCTCCACGGACGCTCCGCGTTCGGCTCTGGATGGGACGCAGAGCGTCCCGGGCTGCATTCCCACGCGGAGCGTGGGAACGATCACTGCGGTGCTCAGGCCTGACTTTGTTTGGCCTTTAAATGCCGCGCATACCAAGGTCGTTGCGGCACTTTGCGAAACAGGTCTTCGAGTTTCTTTTCATCCTCGCCAAAGGTAATCCGCAGCGCCAGCTTCATGGTTTCCGGATCCATTTCCACTGACTTACCCGCCTGCAACCCTGGTGTGGTGCTGCAACCATGGGTGGCAGGACCGAGCCACGGGTCGGCGATCTCGACCCAGCGCCCCGGTGCGAACCACGGCACGCCGTTGACCTCCAGCCGACTGACCTGCCCCGGATGAAAGCGCTCATGGGCACGGAACCAGTCTTCCAGGCGATCATCGATCCAGCCATGGAAATGCCAGAACACCGGATTCACGTGAGAGGAAAACGGATCACCGAGAAAATCGTTTTCCGGCGCATACCAACGCGCCGAGAAGTCCGCCGGATCCCGGGCGAACGGCACCGGCTGACCGTTGGATGGGTCACGCGGCACCGAGGCCCAGCGCATGTGCAGCCAGTCGTGCAGACCCAACTCCACCTCCGAGCCGAACTGCCCCAGCGTCAACTTCGACAGATAACGCGGATCGCGGTACTGCGATTCCCAAACCTGGAAATTGCTGTGGTAGGTCTCGGCGGTCTTGATATCGCTGACCCACTGCGAGTACTCGTCATCGTCCTCGGCCAGCCAGGTCGGCGGCAGTGCGGTGCCGTCGTGATTGTCGAAATAGTTGGCGAAGCCGACGCGGTCCCGGGCCAGTTCGGGCTGCGGCAGCGGAAAATGCGTCCACGATGGCAAATCCTGCATCGAACGTGCGGTGCCGAGCATGTGCCGGTGCATGAAGAAAAAATCCACGCCCGAGCCGTTGCGATCCTTGCGTTTGCCACGGGCATCTCGCTCCTGGTCCCGCGGGCCGGGTTGCCAGCCAATACCGCGCAAGGCATTGCGCTTGTCTTCGGGCAAGGTATGCCACTTGTCCCGGGACGCATGCCAGAGCTGGTGAAACAGGCGATGCTCCTGGGACGTCAGCCACGCCAATAGCGGCGGGTTCAAACCGGTGCGCTCCCGGGCTTCGGGGAAGACTTTTTTCACGGCAACAAAACGGTTGTCCTGCGCCGTCAGCATCAAGGGTCGATCCAGATCCAGCACGCGACCACTGAGTGAGCCGCTGCCGGCATTGCCGAACCCGGCCCAGACCTCATCGAGCGCCATGCTGAATTCGTAATCGCAGCTTCCCGTCGCGCTCACCAGTCGCCAGCTCAACTGCGCCGGTTTGGCACTGGCCAGATCACCGAGCACCCGGTAGCGGGGTTGTTCGCTGGAGCGCAATCGTGCGGCGGTGTCGAGAAAACCGATCAGGCCACGGCCCTTGTGACCGATGTCGAGAAACACTTCCAGCCCTTCGCGCGGCAAACCTTCAAGACCTGCGTCACGGCCTTCGAAACGAATCTGCCAGACACCGCGCAGGGTGTCCGCCAAGCGCTGGCCGGCGACATCCGCGACATCGAATGAAGCTTCACCCGGCGTGATTGTCGGGTCCGGTTTCGTCCATTGGCGATGCCCATAAAAAGCCGCAGGCACGGCAGCGCCGGTCAGCGCCAGGCCCGCCATGAACCATCGTCGAGAAATCGTCATTGCCCTACCTGTGTCAGCCATGGAGCAGGCTTTATCCAAGCTAGAACGTTTGTTGCCCTGCGAAATTTAAAAGCATCGCTGGCAAGCCAGCTCCCACAGGTATCGAGTTTGGATGGGATTATGTGAACACCACCGTCCATTGTGGGAGCTGGCTTGCCAGCGATGAGGCCAGTGCAATCACCTAAATTCTTCAGCTGCCCACTCGTTCCTCCCAGATAGCAAAGCCCCCCGCGGCGAACCTGACTGAGACGGCAATGACAAAACCACGTTCGAAAAAGGCTCTTTACATCGGCCTGCCATTGGCCCTGGCGATCAGCGCAGGTGCCGGCTTCGCGGCTTGGGATTATTGGTTCAAGGACAATCCCGGTTACCCGGTCAAAGTGATGAAGCAGGCCGATGAATTGCACGAACGCCTGCTCTCGTTCGACAGCCACATCACCGTGCCGATGGACTTCGGCACTGCCGGCAACGAAGCCGACAAGGACGGCAGCGGCCAGTTCGACCTGGTGAAAACCGCTCGCGGTCGCCTCTCCGGTGCCGCGCTGACCATTTTCGGCTGGCCGGAAATCTGGAACGGCCCCAACGCACCCCATCGCCCCACCGCGGGTTTCATTGAAGAAGCACGCTTCGAACAGGAAACCCGCTACAAGATCATCACCACGCTGGTGCGTGACTTCCCCAATCAGGTGGCCATCGCCTACACCCCCGATGATTTCCGTCGCCTGCATGGCGAAGGCAAGTTCGCGATCTTCATGAGCATGCTCAACGCCTACCCGCTGGGCAACGACCTCAATGCCCTGGACAAATGGGCCGCGCGCGGCATGCGCATGTTCGGCTTCAGCTACGTGGGCAATAACGCCTGGGCCGATTCGTCGCGGCCATTGCCGTTCTTCAATGATTCGCGGGACGCCCTCGGCGGGCTTTCGGACCTCGGCAAACAAGCCGTGCACCGTCTCAATGATTTGGGCGTGATCATCGACGTGTCGCAGATGTCGACCAAAGCCCTGGAACAAGTCGCCCGGTTGAGCCGCACGCCAATGGTCGCCTCGCATTCGGCGCCCCGCGGGCTGGTGGATATTCCGCGTAACCTCAGCGACCACGAAATGCAGTTGATCAAGGACAGCGGGGGCGTGGTGCAGATTGTCGGTTTCCCGACCTACATCCGCCCGCTGAGCCAGGCCACGCAGGCCAAGCTCAACGCCCTGCGTGCGCGCTTCGACCTGCAACCGCTGCAAGGTCTGGAGATGGCGCTGATGCCGGGGGATCCGGTCATCACGGTCTGGTCCGAGCAACGCTTTGGCGAATACGCCAGCCAGCTCTACGCCATCGTCGACGAAGAACCGAAGGCCACGCTCAAGGATTACGGCGATGCGATTGACTATGCGGTGAAGAAAATCGGTATCGACCACGTTGGCATCAGCTCCGACTTCAACGATGGCGGCGGCCTCGATGGCTGGAAGGATGTCAGCGAGGCGCGCAACGTCACCGCCGAGCTGATCAGCCGCGGCTACGGCGAAGCCGACATCGCCAAGCTCTGGGGCGGCAATTTTCTGCGGGTCTGGGATCAGGTCGAGAAATCCTCCAGACCCGTCGCAAAAAACTGATACCACATTTGCCAAGCGAAGCCGAAGCCATGACCAACCGTCGTTCATTCCTCAAGCAGGCCGGTATTCTCGCCGCCGGCCTGCCGCTGGCTGCCGGCGTGAATCTGCCGGCGCTGGCCGGCAATCCACAGCAGCCATCGCAACCCCTGGCCAAGGGCAAATGGGCGCAACTGCGCCAGCTGTTCAATCAAGACCCGGACTACTTGCACTTCGCCAACTTCCTGGTGACCTCGCACCCGACGCCGGTGCGCAACGCCATCGACATGCACCGCGCCAGCATCGACCGCAACCCCGGCCGCGCCATGGACTGGGACTTGCAGGAAACCGAAAAACGCGAGCACAACGTGCGGGTCTGGGCTGGCCGCTACCTCAATGCCACGCCTGAACAGATCGCACTGACCGGCAGCACCACCGAAGGCCTGGCGATGATCTACGGCGGTATTCATGTGCGCCCGGACCAGGAAATCCTGGTCAGCGAACACGAGCATTACTCGACCCACTACACCCTGGAGTTTCGCCAGCAACGCCAGGGCACCAAGGTGCGCAAACTCAAGCTGTTCGCAAACAGCCACGACATTTCCGTGGACGAAGTGCTCGACTCGATCGCCAAAGGCATTCGCCCCGAAACCCGCGTGCTGGGCATGACCTGGGTGCAATCGGGCAGCGGCGTGAAATTGCCGATCGGTGAAATCGGCAAGCTCGTCGAAGAACTGAACCGCCAGCGCGAAGAAAAGGACCGCCTGCTGTACGTGGTCGACGGCGTCCACGGCTTCGGTGTCGAAAATCTCGACTTCCCCGACATGCACTGCGATTTCTTCATCGCCGGCACCCACAAATGGATGTTCGGCCCCCGTGGCACCGGGATCGTTTGCGCGCGCTCGGCCGAGGTCAAGGACGTCACGCCGATCATTCCGACCTTCGGCGAAGCCACCGATTTCGCAACCATCATGACCCCCGGCGGCTATCACAGTTTCGAACATCGCTGGGCGGCGGACGAAGCGTTCAAACTGCACCTGGACCTGGGCAAGGCCGACGTCCAGGCGCGCATTCATGAACTCAACACCTACGCCAAGCTGCGGCTGCTGGAACAGCCGCGGATCGAGCTGGTTACCCCGCAGAGTCCGCAGCTGTCGGCCGGTTTCACGTTTTTCAGGGTCAAGCAGCAGGATTGCGAAAAGATCGCCAGCGCACTGATGCAAAACCGCGTGGTCTGCGACTCGGTCGACCGCGACGTCGGCCCGGTGATCCGTATTGCCCCGGGTCTGCTCAATAGCGAAAGCGAAATCGACCGTTTCATGGCCCTACTCAACAAAATCGCCTGACGCCTGATTTTCGTAGGGGCCAGGCTTGCCGGCGAAGGCGTCCATCACATCGCCTTCGCCGACAAGCCTGGCTCCTACAGATTCGACTCTCACCTTTTTATCGAGATGACACATGAACAGTGATCTGCTGCCATTCAAGGCCCTCGCCCTGGCCGCCATCATGGCCGGCCTGCTGCCTGCCGCCGTCCACGCCGCCACACCAACGCCACCGGGCAAGGTATTCAAGGACTGCCGCGATTGCCCGGAAATGGTGGTTTTGCCCGCCGGCACCTTCACCATGGGCACCCCCGATGACGAAGTCGGCCGCGAGCCCGATGAAGGGCCGATGCATGACGTGACGTTCGCCAGGCCGTTCGCCATGAGCCGCTTCCAGATCACCGCAGGCGAGTGGGACAGCTACGTCAAGGAAAGCGGTGTGACCATCGCCAACGGCGATACCCGCCCCGGTCGCGAGTGCATCGCCAGCAAGCCGCGTTATCCACAGACCCCGCGCCAGCCAGCGGTGTGCATGAACTTCGATGACGTTAAAAACTACGTCGCCTGGCTGTCGAAGAAAACCGGGCAGAAGTACAGCATGGTCAGCGAAGCACAGCGCGAATACGCGGCACGCGGCGGTACCAAGGGTCCGTTCCCCTTCCCGTTCGATGAAGGCAAGCAATACAGCATCGCCAGGCACGCCAACACCTACGGCCCGGCTGACGGCTACAGCTACAGCTCACCGGTCGGCAGCTACCCGCCTAACGCCTTCGGCATGTACGACATGCATGGCAACGTCTACGAATGGGTCGAGGATTGCGAACATCCGAACTACGTCGGCGCCCCCACCGACGGTAGTGCCTGGCTGGAAGCCAACTGCGAAGCCGTGCGCATCCGCGGCAATGACTGGGGTGAAGCGCCGGTGTTCTCCCGCTCCGGCAACCGCAACAGCCAGTACCCACAGGAACGCGGGGACTGGATAGGCTTTCGCGTAGTGCGCCAGCTCTAAGGCACACCACGTTCCCCCTGTGGGAGCCAGCCTGCTGGCGATGACGACTTGTCAGTCAGCAGAGATGTCGACTGACCGTCCGCCATCGCCAGCAGGCTGGCTCCCACAGGGTTGATTGATCGTTCCCACGCTCCGCGTGGGAATGCATCCCGTGACGCTCCGCGTCACCTTCATTCATTCGAGCGACGGTCACCACCAGTCAACCGACGCTAAATTAACCCCTCGACCAGACGTTCTACTGGGTATCTGCCTTACGACCCAAGGAACAGTCTTCCATGACCCAGCCCACTCGCGGCGCCATCGGCGAATTGTTCGCCCTGCTCAAACCCTTTCGACTGATCGTCGCCGCGTCCATTTTCCTGGGCATGGTCGGCGGCCTGAGCGTCACGGTGTTGCTGGCGACCATCAACAACGCATTGCACTCGGACGGCCTGACCCAGGGCGTGGTGGCGCTGTTCGCCGGCCTGTGTCTGTTGGCGCTGGCCAGTTCGATCTGCTCCGACATCGGCACCAACTATGTCGGCCAGCACATCATCGCCAAGCTGCGCAAACAGTTGGGTGAGAAAGTCCTGTCGGCACCGATCGAACAGATCGAACGCTACCGCAGCCATCGACTGATCCCGGTGTTGACCCACGACGTCGACACCATCAGTGATTTCGCCTTCGCCTTCGCGCCGCTGGCGATTTCCGTCACCGTGACCCTCGGTTGCATGGGCTACCTGGCAATCCTGTCATGGCCGATGTTCCTGATCATGCTGGCCGCGATCATGATCGGCACGGCGATCCAGGCCTATGCCCAGAGCAAAGGCGTACAGGGCTTCATGGCTGCCCGCGATGCCGAAGACGAGTTGCAGAAGCACTACAACGCCATCGCCGAAGGTGCCAAGGAACTGCGGATTCACCGCCCGCGCCGCCAGCGCATGTTCACTTCGGGCATCAAGGGCACCGCCGAATTCATCTGCAACACCCAAGTGCGCTCGATCAATACTTTCGTCATTGCCAAGACCTTCGGCTCGATGCTGTTCTTCGTGGTCATCGGCCTGGCCCTGGCGCTGCAAACCTTCTGGCCGAGCGCCGACAAGACCGTGATGAGCGGCTTCGTGCTGGTGCTGCTGTACATGAAAGGCCCGCTGGAACACCTGATCAGTACCTTGCCGATCGTCAGCCGCGCGCAGATTGCCTTTCGCCGCATCGCTCAATTGTCCGAACAGTTTTCCACCCCTGAGCCGCACCTGTTGCTCAGCGATCAGGGCGACGTCAAACCCGCCGTGCACCAACTGCAACTGGCGGAAGTGCGCTACACCTTCCCGTCGGTGGACGGTGCCACACCGTTCCAGTTGGGTCCGGTCAACCTGACCATCAAACAGGGCGACATCACTTTCATCGTCGGCGAAAACGGCTGCGGCAAGACCACGCTGATCAAGTTGCTGTTGGGCCTGTACACCCCGCAACAGGGGCAGATCCGCGTCAACGGCGAGGCCATCGATGCACAGAACCGCGACGACTATCGCCAGTTGTTCACCACCATTTTTGCCGACTACTACCTGTTCGACGACGTGGTCCAGGGCGACACGCACATCCCGGAAGATGCCAACAAGTACCTGCAACGCCTGGAAATCGCGCACAAGGTCAGCGTCAAGGACGGCAACTTCACCACCACCGACCTTTCCACCGGCCAGCGCAAGCGTCTGGCGCTGGTCAATGCCTGGCTGGAAGAACGGCCGGTTCTGGTGTTCGACGAATGGGCGGCGGACCAGGACCCGACCTTTCGCCGGATTTTCTACACCGAACTGCTGCCGGACCTCAAACGCCTGGGCAAGACCATCATCGTGATCTCCCACGATGACCGTTATTTCGACGTCGCCGACCAACTGGTGCGCATGGAAAGCGGCCGGGTCGTGAGCGAATTGACCCCAGCCTGATCACCCATTTCAAGACCTTGCGCAGAACCTGTGGGAGCGGGCTTGCCCGCGATAGCGGTGACGAGTGGCATGGGGAAGACAGTTGCTCCCACAGGTTTTTGTGCAGGTTTCAAAAATGAAAAAATTATTTTTCCGGTTTCGCACTCACGCCCCGTCTTAATAATAATTCCCATTAACAAAAACTCTGCACGACACTTTCAGGAGCACAGGCAGTAATGCGATCCCTTCCATGCCGCACACCTCTCGCGCTGGCCGTACAGCGTCCGACCTTGCATCGAACCTTGCTGACCAGCGTACTGCTGACCGCCACCTTGCTGGGGAGCTCGATGGCCAATGCTGCACCTGTAAAAGTGAGTATTCCTGTGCAACCGCTGTCCAGCGCGCTGACTCAACTGGGCATGCAGACCAATCTGCAAATTCTCTACAGCCCGGACCAGGTGGCCGGTCTTAAATCCCGTGCGGTATCCGGTTCGCTCGAACCTTCCGAGGCGCTGGCCGAATTGCTCAAAGGCACCGGCATCTCGTTCCAGATCAACGGCAACAGTGTGACGCTGATGTCTGGCGGCTCTTCGAGCCTGCAACTGGGCGCGACCACCATCTCCGGCCAGGCCCTGGGCCTGACCACCGAAGGCACCGGTTCCTACACCACCGGCGCCACCACCACCGCCACCAAGCTGCCGCTGACCATTCGCGAAACGCCGCAATCGGTGACCGTGGTAACCCGTCAGCAAATGGATGACCAAGGCTCCAAGAGCGTGAGTGATGTGCTGCGCAATACGCCTGGCGTCACCATGCAAAAGTACGACAGTGACCGCACCGAGTTTTCCACCCGTGGCTTTGCCATCACCAACTTCCAATACGATGGCGTCAACATTCCTTACGACGGTGTCTACGGCGAAAACCCGAACAACAGCGACGACTCGGCCAGCCTTGACCGTGTCGAAATCATCAAAGGCGCGACCGGCCTGATGACCGGCGCCGGCGACCCTGCCGCCACCGTCAACCTGGTGCGCAAGAAACCGACCAAGGAGTTCAAGGCTTCGGTCAGCGGCACCGTCGGCTCGTGGGACAACTACCGCACCGAAGGCGACATCTCCGGCTCGCTCAACGACTCCGGCAGCGTGCGCGGTCGCTTCGTTGGCGCCCTGCAGGACAAAGATTCGTACATCGACCACTACAGCCAGAAGAAAGACCTGTACTACGGCATCCTCGAAGCCGACCTGACCGACGATACCCTGCTGACATTGGGCGTCGACAAATCCAGCGCTACCCCGCGCGGCAGTTCCTGGACCGGTAACTCACCGTTCTACACCGATGGCGGCCGTACCGATTTCTCCCGCAGTTTCAACCCGGGGTCTGACTGGAGCCGTCGTGATTTCGACAGCACCACTTACTTCGCCTCCCTGGAACAAGCGCTGGCCAACGACTGGAATCTCAAGGTCACCCTCGATCAGAAGACCACCGATCACGACACCCAACTGGCGTCCGCCAGCGGCGGCAACCCGGATCGTGCCACCGGCGAAGGCATGTTCTTCTACTGGGGTCGCTGGGAAGGTCATCGCGTGCAGAACACCGCGGACGTCAACGTTTCCGGCCCGTTCACCCTGGGCGGTCGCGAACATGAACTGGTGGCGGGTTTCATGACTTCCCATTCCCGGCAGACCGGTTCGACTTACGACAGCAGCGAATTCGGCCTGGTGCCGGGCGATATCTTCGACTGGAAGGGCCACATCGCCAAACCGGAGTTCCCGAAAAACGGCAAGTACGAGCGCACCCAAAGCCAGAACGGCGCGTACCTGGCCACACGCCTGCGACCGACCGACGACCTGTCGTTCATCCTTGGCGGCCGCGTCAGCACCTTCAAGTACAACGAGGATTACACCTACTACCCTGGCGCCGGTCTGGGCGATACGCATGCCAGCTATAAGGAACACGGTGTCGTCACGCCCTACGCCGGCGTCGTCTATGACCTCGACGATACCTACTCGGTGTATGCCAGCTACACCAACATCTACCAGCCGCAGATCTACAAGGACGCCAGCGGCAAGACCCTGGATCCGGTGGAAGGCAACAGCTACGAAACCGGCCTGAAAGCGGCCTACTTCGAAGGCAAGCTGAACGCCAGCCTGGCCTTCTTCCGTATCGAACAGGACAACGTCGCTCAGTACGTCACCACCGACACCGCCACCGGGCAGGACGTCTACAAGCCAACCAACGGCGCCACCACCAAAGGTGTGGAACTGGAAATGGCCGGTGAACTGGCCGAAGGCTGGAACGTGTCGGCTGGTTACACCTACGCCCGTTCCCGCGACAAGGAAGAACAGCGCATCTTCGGCTTCCCGCTGGCGACCACCAAACCGGAACACGTCGTGCGCACGTTCACCACTTACCGTCTGCCTGGCGCCCTGGACCAGGTCACCGTCGGCGGTGGCGTGAGCTGGCAAAGTGCGTTTTACGGCCAGACCTTCAACCCGAATGTGGATGGCAGTGGTCAAGGCGCCAGCGTCAATCTCAAGCAAGGCGGCTACACCCTCGTGGACCTGATGACCCGTTATCAGTACGACGAACACCTGAGCTTCACCGCCAACGCCTACAACGTCTTCGACAAGAAGTACCTGACGGGCCTGGGCAACTTCGGCACCACCTTCTACGGCGAGCCGCGCAATTTCCAACTCACGGCGAAGTACGACTTCTGAGCTGTTGAGCTGAGCTGAAAATGCCCGCATCGTGAGATGCGGGCATTTTTTATGGAGCGTTCCCACGCTCCGCGTGGGAACGCAGCCCGGGACGCTCCGCGTCCCTTCAACAGCCGAACGCAGAGCGTCCGTTGAGGCATTACCACGCAGAGCGTGGGAACGATCTGGTTTCATCTCACACCCTCGACCGCACCCACCCCGCCACCTTTGGATCGTTCCCACGCTCCGCGTGGGAATGCAGCCCGGGACGCTCCGCGTCCCTTCAACAGCCGAACGCAGAGCGTCCGTTGAGGCATTCCCACGCAGAGCGTGGGAACGATCTGGGTTCATCTCACATGCGCGAACGCACCCACCCCGCCACTTCACGGTGAATCCCTTCCACCTCCCCCAACAACCCCGCCATGCGCAGGAAGTCATGGGTCATGCCCGGTTGTTCGAGCAAGGTCAGGTCATTGCCGGCAGCGCGCAAACGCTCGGCATAGGCCAGCCCTTCGTCATGCAGCGGATCATGCCCGGCCAGGTACACCAGCGCCGGGGCCACGCCCGACAAGTCTTCAGCCAACAACGGCGAGCAGCGCCAATCCGCCAGGTCTGCCGGAGTGCGGCCGTAGTGGGCGTAGAACCAGTCCAGGGTCGGGGTTTCCAGCAGGTAACCTTCGGCAAAGTCGCGATGCGAAGCGCGGTGAGTGGTGGCGTCGGTGACCGGATACACCAGCAACTGCGCCTTGGGCTTCAACGCCAGTTCTGCGGGGTCGCGCAGGGCAATCAACGACAACACCGTGGCCAGGGTCGCACCGACGCTGTCGCCGGCCAGTGCCACCCGTGATGCATCCAGGCCACGCGCCGCACCTTCGCGAACCAGCCAGTTGCCGGCATCGCAGGCGTCCTGCACCGGGGTTGGAAAACGCCATTCCGGCGCCAACCGGTAATCCACCGTCAACACGGCAAAACCACCCTGCGCCGCCAGCCGACGGCACAACGCATCGTGGGAATCGAGGCTGCCGACCACATATCCGCCGCCGTGGAAATACAACATCACCGGTTGCAGGCCATCGGCCGCTTGCCCGTCGCGATACAGGCGAGCCGCGAGGCTGTAACCATCACGCGCGGCGATGCTGAAGTTTTCGCAAGCAATGTGCGCCAGCGGCACATCGAGAAAGCCCGAGGACGCTTCGAAGTCGATCCGCGCCTGTTGCGGCGTCTGTTCGTGCATCGGACGATTTTTACCGGTCAGACGGCCGAACTCGGCGAGTTCGAGGAATGCTTCAAGTTCTGGCAGTACGGCCATTGGGACGAATCCTTTTACACAATGAAGGGAACCTGTGGCGAGGGAGCTTGCTCCCGCTGGGCTGCGAAGCGGCCCCAAGAATGGGCCTGCTGCGCAGTCCAGCGGGAGCAAGCTCCCTCGCCACTAACGTTTTCAAGCAATAGCTGTCCGGCGCTCCAACAGTTGTTCAAGCTCATTGAGCAACTCATCACCACGCAACAACTCGTAATGCCCGCCCGCCAACAAGCGATCCACGCCGTGATGACCGACTTGCGCTTCGAACACCCGGCGCTCGTCATCACGCCCGGCCACCCACCAGCGATGCGCCGCCACCTGCACCGATGGCAATCGTCGTTGCGCCAGCGCCAGTTGTTTGAGCGATGAGCCGGTGGCGAAGATCTGCGTCAGCTCGCTCGCGCCCAACGCCGCGTTTTCGTTGGCACCGTGCATTGCCGCTTCAATCACCGCTGCGGCGCCTTCCCGTTCACTCAGGCCAGCGGCTTTCAAATCAATCAATGCTTCTGCGTCTTCAGACGGTTGACCGAGGACGAACTTCAGGAAGTTCGCCAAATCTTCGCGCCAGTCCCCTGCTTCCGCGGTGCCCGCCACGTAGCTGTCGACCAGTCCGGCAAACGCCACTGTTTGCCCTTGGTCTTCCAGTTCCCGAGCGACCAGTTGCGTCAACGCGCCCCCCAAGGACCAGCCCAACAGGTAATACGGACCGTGCGGCTGTTGTGCACGAAGCCGTTGGGCGTAGGCCTGGGCCATCGCCAGCAGCGATTCGTCCTGCCACTGCGGATCAAGCAACATGCGGCATTGCAGGCCATACACCGTGCGCCGACCGTCCAGACGCCGGGCCAGCGGTTCGTAGTCGAACACCGTGCCGAAACCAGCGTGCAGGCAGAACAGCGCCGGCACATTGGCGACCCGGCTATTGAGCGCCAACAACGGGTCTGGTGCTTTCGCGGGCTCGGCTACCTGATAGCCACTGAGCTCGGCGATGCACGGTTTCTGCATCAAGTCGCGCAGTTTCAACTCAAAGCCCAACTGCGGCTGGCTGCGCACCCGCGAGATGACTTTGAGCACCTGCAACGAGTCGCCACCGAGTTCGAAGAAGTTGTCGTCGATGCCCACTTGCGGCACGCCGAGTACGTCTTGCCAGATCGCGGTCAACGCCTGTTCCAGCGCATTGCGCGGCGCGCGATAGCCGCCCAGCGCCCATTCCGGCTCGGGCAGTGCGCGGCGGTCGAGCTTGCCGTTGGCCGACAGCGGGAAACGCTCCAGCACGAGGATTCGCGCCGGCACCATGTAGTCCGGCATTTGCGCTTGCAGCTCGGCTTTCAAGCGACGGTCCAGCCCGACCGCAGCGCCAGCCACCACATACCCGACCAACTGCTTGCCGGTCGGCGTGTCGTGCACCACCACGGCGGCATCCTGCACGCCCACGCAATCGCGCAAGCGCGCTTCGATTTCGCCCGGTTCGATGCGGAAACCACGAATCTTCACTTGCTGGTCGAGTCGGCCGAGGTAGTCGATCAAGCCGCATTCACGCTGGCGCACCAGATCACCGGTGCGGTACATGCGGCCACCGGCCTCGAACGGATCGGGTATGAAACGCTCGGCGCTCATCCCCGGCCGCTGGTGATAACCCCGCGCCAGGCATTCGCCGCCCAGGTACAACTCACCACTGACACCCACCGGCAACGGATTGAGATCGGCATCGAGTATGTACAAGCCGCGCCCCGCGACGCCACGCCCAATCGGCGCATAGGCGGCATCGCAACGTTCGCTGGCCTCGGCACGCCACAGCAGCGGCGTGACCACGGTTTCAGTCGGACCGTAACCGTTGACCAGACGCTTCGGCCGCAAGGCACGCTTGACCTGTTCGAAACTCGCGTCCGGCACCGCATCGCCACCAAAGCAATACACCTCGACCGCCGGGGGATTGCCCAGACGCTCGGCCACTTCGGCCATCTGTTGCAGGTACGCAGGCGGGAAGCAGGCGACGGTGACGCTGTGCCGATGCAACACTTCCAGGGTTTGCTCCGGCGTCCACACGTTGTCCTCGCGGATCACCAGGCTGCCACCGGCCAGCATTACGCTCAGCCAACGCTCCTGGGCCCCGTCGAAGGCGAACGACATGAAGTGCAATTCACGGCTGCGGGTTGCCAGTTCGTAGAGATCGATGATGCCGCGGCAATGCCGGGCAATCGGCCCCCGCGACACGGCCACGCCTTTGGGTTGGCCGGTAGACCCCGAGGTGTAGATCAGGTACGCCAGGTGGCCGGGCAGCGGCTCGACAACCGGGCACTCGCTGCTGCCGGCAACGTTCAGTTGATCGAGCAACAAACGCGGCGGGCTGTCGGCCAACGTCAGGCGTTCACCGATGTCGCTGTCGCAAATCAACAGGCTCGCCGCTGAATCGCTGAGCATGTACGCCAGCCGTTCGGCCGGGTACGCGAGGTCCAGCGGCAGATACGCAGCGCCCGCCTTGAGCACCGCGAGGAACGCGACAAGGGTCCGTTCGGAACGCGGCAGCGCCACGGCCACCAGGTTTTCCGCGCCGATGCCGCGTGCGATCAGTAGCTGAGCCAGACCGTTGGCCTGTGCATCAAGATCGGCATAGCTGAGCTCCCGGTCCTCGCAGAACAACGCAATTTTCTGCGGCTGATGACGGACATGCTGATTGAACGCGTGCAATAGATCAGTGTTGTCGGCAGACGCGTGCGGCAGACTCAAACGCGCTTCGGGCAAGCCGATGTTGCCGAGCAGGCAGTCGGCATCCTCAGGCAATGCACGCAGCAAGCCTTCCAGTTGGGCACGAATGCGCTCGACTTCCTGTTCGCTGAAGCGATCACGCAGGTACAGATATTCGACTTCCAGGCCTTCCTCGTTGGCGCTGACCATCAAGTCCATCGGGAAGTTGGTGACGCCGCCGCTGCCGACTTCGGCGAAGCGCAACTCGCCTTCCTCGCCACCGCGCAAGGCACGGTCCACCGGATGGTTTTCAAAGACGATGATGCTGTCGAACAGCCCCTGGCCACCCTGCCCGGCCCAGCGCTGGACGTCGGACAACGGCGTGTGTTCGTAGTCGCGCACCGCCAGGTTGTAATCCTGCAGCTCACGCAGCCACTCACCGAGCGGCTGTTGCGGGTCGAGGGTCTGGATCACCGGCAAGGTATTGATGAACAGGCCAAGCATGTCCTGGGCACCGGGCAAAGCGGTTGGACGCCCCGCCACGGTGGCGCCGAATGCCACGCTGCGCTGGCCGCTGTGGCGCTGCAAGAGCAACAGCCAGGCGCCTTGCACCAGGGTGTTGAGGGTCACGCGCTGGCGCTTGGCGAAGCTGTGCAACTTGCGCGTCGCCTCGGCATTGAGGTCGCTGTACATCACGCCATGGCCGCAACCGCTGGCACCGGAGGCCTTGGCCAGAATGGTCGGTGCTTCCAGCAAGGCCAGACGCTCACGCCAGAAAGCTTCGGCCTGGGCATCATCCTGGCGTTGCAGCCAGGCGATGTAGTCGGCGTAGCGACCGGTCAGCGCCGGCAGGCTGTCGTGGTGGTACAGGCGCAGCATTTCGCCGAGCAGGCGCGAAGCACTCCAGCCGTCCAGCAGCAGGTGATGGTAGATCCAGATCATCTGGTAACGCGCTTCACCGAGGCGAACCAGAATGAAGCGCATCAGCGGTGGGCAGCTCAGGTCGAAGCCCTTGGCCTGCTCGGAAGCCGCCAGCTCATTCAACGCCTGTTCGGTGTCGCTGCGTTCGCGCCAGTCAAGTTCCTGGATCGGCAACTCGACCTCGGCGAACACCGCTTGCAGCGGATCGGCCAGCCCATCGCGCCAGCGGAACGCCGCGCGCAGCACTTCGTGGCGCTCGACCAGCGCTTGCCACGCCGCACGGAAACGCGGCACCTGCAAGCCGTCGACCGCCACGCTCAACTGGTTGACGTAGGGGTTGAGCTCCGGCGAATCGAGGCAATGGAACAGCATGCCCTGCTGCATCGGTGACAGTGGATACAGGTCTTGCAGCCCTGTACGAGCCGCTGCATCAATCTGCGGAACAAGGGCAAACGCCTCGACGGTCGGCGTTTGGACCAACGTAGCTTCACGACGGGTCGCCACGGCGGCGAGTGCACGGATGGTCTGTTGCTCAAACAACTGCTTCGGACTGAACACCAGCCCGCGCTGCCCGGCACGGCTCACCGCTTGCAGGGAAATGATCGAGTCACCGCCCAGTTCGAAGAAATTCTCGGTGACGCCCAGCGAATCCAGGCCCAGCAGCGCCTGCCAGATTTCTACCAACAGCGCCTCGGCGGGCGATGCCGCTGCCACTTGATCGAGGCTCTGGCGCGAGGCTTGCGGCGCTGGCAAACCCTGACGATCGAGCTTGCCGTTCGGCGTCAGCGGCAGTGCCGCCAGGCACATCAGGTGCGCCGGCAACATGTGCGCCGGCAAGCGACTGCGCAGGTGCGCCGTCAGTGCGTCACGCAAATCCTGTTCGTCGGTCAGCGGATCACGCGGCACCACGTAACCGACCAACTGGCGGCTGGTCGGGCCATCGCGGTCGATGACCAAGGCTTCACGCACGCCTACGTGTTCCATCAGGCAGGCTTCGATTTCGCCGAGTTCGATACGGAACCCGCGAATCTTCACCTGCTGGTCGATGCGACCGAGGTATTCCACCACCCCGTCTGCGCGGAATCGTGCGAGGTCGCCGCTGCGATACAGACGCGCGCCCGGCACGAAAGGATCCGGCACGAAACGTTCGGCGGTCAGGTCCGGGCGCTGGTGATAACCCCGCGCCACGCCCTCGCCGCCCAGGTACAACTCGCCCGCCACGCCCACCGGCAGCGGCTGCAAGCCACCGTCCAGAATATAGGCACTGCGGTTGCCAACGGGCCGGCCGATCGGCATGAACGCCGAGTCGAATTCGGTATCCGGATAGGCCAGCCAGATCAGTGGGGTGATCACCGTTTCGGTCGGGCCATAGCCATTGATCAGACGTTTGGGTTGCAGCACTTGCTGGACTTCATCGAAGGCATGCTTGGCCATGCCTTCACCGCACGGCGTGTAAGAGCGGATCGGCAAATCGCGCCCGGCTTCGCCCATGTAATCGGCGATCTGTGCCAGGTAACTCGGGGTGAAGCAGGCGATGGTGATGCGGTGTTTTTCGATCTCGGCGCAGGTGCGCTCCACGCTCCACAACTCGTCGTCGCGCGGCATCACCGCCGAACCGAACACCAGCGGTGTCAGCCAGCGTTCGTGGGCACCGTCGAAGCTGATCGAGGCAAATTGCAGTTCGCGGTCGTCCGGGGTCATGCCGTACAACTCGCCGATGGACAGGCAATGCATGGCCAGCGGACCGTGGGCCACGCTCACACCTTTCGGCCGCCCGGTGGAACCCGAGGTGTAGATCAGGTAGGCGAGGTTTTCACCGCAAGTCAGGTTGACCGGGTTGCTGTCGGCCATGGACTCCAGCGGCTCGCGGTCGATTTCCACTACCGCCAGGCCTTCGGGCAATGGCAGTTTTTCCCGCAGCCAGGATTGGCTGATCAGCAGCGAGATCCCACTGTCATCCATCAGGTAGCGCAGGCGTTCCGCCGGATACGCCGGGTCGAGCGGCACATATGCGCCGCCCGCCTTGAGGATCGCCAGCAGACCGACGATCATGTCCGGCGAACGCTGCATCGCCAGGCCGACCCGCACTTCGGGGCCAATACCGCGCCCGCGCAAATGGTGGGCCAAGCGGTTGGCGCGGCGGTTGAGTTGGTCGAAGCTCAGTTGCACATCGTTGAAAATCAGCGCCGTGGCGTCAGGCCGGGCAACGGCCTGGGCCTCGATCAACTGATGCACGCACAGCGGGTTTTGCGCGGCCTTGAACGGCGGGTTCCATTCCAGCAATTGCTGGGTGCGTTCGGTTGCGGTCAGCAGGTCCAGTTCACTCAACGCTGCCTGAGGCGTGGCAACCATTGCCGCCAACAACGCGGCCAGGTGCTCGCTCATGCGCACAATCGCCGTGCTGCTGAAGTGGCTGCATTGGAAACTCCAATGCAGGCTCAGCTGACTTTCGGCGGTGGCCGCCAGGGTCAGCGGGAAATTGGTGCGTTCGTGGTTGTGCGGGATCGAGAAGCTCAAACCGGCCGGCGCGCCCTGTTGCAGCGCCTCGGCCACCGGGAAGTTTTCGAACACCAGCAGGCTGTCGAACAGCGGCTCACCGGCACGCCCGGCCCAGCGCTGGATATCTCCGAGGGCGGTGAATTCGTGTTCGCGCAGTTCGAGGTTCTGCGCCTGCAAGCGGTTCAGCCATTGCTCGACACTTTCCACCGCGTCGGGGCTGCTGATCACAGGCAAGGTGTTGATGAACAACCCGAGCTGGCTTTCGGCCCCCGGCAAATCCACCGGGCGCCCGGCCACAGTGGCGCCGAACGCCACGCTGCGTTGGCCGCTATAGCGTTGCAACAACAGCGCCCACGCGCCTTGCACCAAGGTGTTGAGGGTGACTTTCTGCTGGCGGGCAAAGTCGCTGAAACGTTGGCTGGTGGCGACATCGAAGGTCTGGCGATGGTCGGCAAACTCCGCGTCCAACGGTTGCTTCATACCGCCATGGGCCAGGCTCTGGGCCAACAGCGTCGGGTTGTCCAGGCTCGCCAGTTGCCCGCGCCAGAAGGCCTCGTCTGCCTCGGCATCCTGACGTTGCAGCCAGCCGATGTAGTCGGCAAAACGTCCGGTTGGCGCGGGCACTTCCTGGCCGGCATAACGCTGCAAGACTTCGCTGAGCAACAGCGAATTGCTCCAGCCGTCGAGCAACAGGTGATGGTGGGTGTAGATCAGTTGCTGACGCTCGTCATCCAGGCGCACCAGCGTCAAACGCATCAACGGCGCTTGAGTTGAATCCAGTTGCAGGCGTTCGCTGTCGATCAGTTGCGCCAGTGCTTCGGCCTGATCGTCGCGATCACGCCAGTCAAGGCAGGTCATCGGCAACTCAAGATGACGATGGACCACCTGCACTGGCGCTTCGAAACCCTGTGGGAAGTGAAAGCTGCTGCGCAGGATCGCATGACTGTCGAGCACCGCTTGCCACGCCCGGCCCAATCGTTGCGCATCAAGGCCGCGTACCTCGACGCTGAGCTGGTTGACATAGGCGCCGGACGCCGACTCAAAGAGGCTGTGGAACAGTAAACCGGCCTGCATCGGCGACAGCGGATACACATCTTCGATATGCCCCGGCGGCACCGGCAACCCATCAAGTTGCGCTTGGCTCAGCCGCGCCAGCGGGAAGTCCGCCGGGGTCACGCCGCCCGCACCGTCGCTCAGGCAATGGTCGATCAGCGCCAACAGCTCAGCACGGAAATCGATCGCCAGAGCTTCAATGTCGCGCAGGTCGAAGCATTCTCGGCTGAAGGTCCAATCGAGTTTCAATTCGCCGCCGTAGACCTGACCGTCCACGGACAGCCAGTTCGGCAACGGCGCATCCGCCGATTGCGCGGCACCGCTGGACTCCTTGGCTGGGGAGAACAAGGCGTCCTCGGCAAAGCTCTGGTCGAACTGGCCGAGATAGTTGAACGTCACCCGCGCCTGGGGCAGCTCGACCAATGCTGATTGCGCCGCAGCATCGCCCATGTAGCGCAGCAGGCCGTAGCCCAGGCCTTTGCCTGGAACTTCGCGCAGTTGCTGTTTGATCGCCTTGATCGAAGCGCCGAGCTCGGCGGTCGGCGTCAGGCGCACCGGGAACAGGCTGGAGAACCAGCCAACGGTGCGGGTCAGATCGATATCGTCGAACAGTTCTTCGCGGCCATGGCCTTCGAGCTGGATCAGCGCCGATGCGTGGCCGGTCCAACGGCTGAGGGTGCGGGCCAGTGCGGTGAGCAGCAGGTCGTTGACTTGGGTGCGGTAGGCCGCCGGTGCCTGTTGCAGCAATTGGCGAGTCTGATCGCGGTCCAGGCCGATGCTCACGCCCTGGCGCAGATGCCCGGCCTGACTCGCTTGCGGGTTGGCTGCCGGCAGCGAATCGCTGGCCCCGGCCAGTTGCGCCTGCCACCAGTACAGTTCGCTGGCGGCGGCATCGGAACGAGCGTAAGCGTCGAGCTTGTCCGCCCAGGCCTGGAACGCGCTGGTTTTCGGCGGCAATGCTTCACCTTGATAGGCGGCCTGCAAATCTTCCAGCAACACCCGCCACGAAACCCCGTCCACCGCCAGGTGATGGATCACCAGCAGCAACCGTTGCGAACCGTCGGCCTGGGCGATCAGCGCCACCCGCAGCAGCGGACCGTCTTGCAGGCTGAGGCTGCGCTGGGCTTCGTCGCACACCGATTCGAGCGAGGCATCGCTGGCGACGCGGGCGGTCCAGAGCATGTCGATGACGTCGGTACTGTCGGCGCCGACATAGCGCGCCGACCATTGACCGTCGACCTGGCTGAATCGCAAACGCAAGGCATCGTGTTGCTTGAGCACACGTTGCAGGGCGCCTTGCAGGCGCGGCAACTCAAGGGTTTCGCGCGGTGTCAGCAACACCGCCTGGTTCCAGTGAGCGCGTTGCGGGATCGGCTCGGCGAAGAACCAGCGCTGTATCGGCGTGAGTTTTTGCACGCCATCCACCGCCCCCTGTTGCGCCGACGGTGCTGCTTGTTCCTTGACCACGGCGGCCAAGGCTTGCAGGGTTTGCTGCTGGAACAGGTCGCGCGGTTGCAGGCTCAGGCCGGCGCGGCGAGCACGGCTGACCACCTGGATCGAGATGATTGAGTCGCCGCCCAGCTCAAAGAAGTTGTCCTGACGCCCGACCTGTTCAACGCCCAGCACGTCCTGCCAGATCTGCGCCAGCACCTGCTCATGGGCACTGCGCGGTGCTTCGAATGCGCGCTGGCTGACCTGCGCGGTCGGCGCCGGCAGGCGTTTGCGGTCCAGCTTGCCGTTGGGGCTCAGGGGCATTTGCTCGATCAGCACCGTCTGTGCCGGCACCATGTAATCCGGCAGGCTGCCGAGCAAATGGCTTTTCAGGCTTTCACGCCACACGCCCTGCCGTTCGGCATCGGCGTCGACCAAGGTACGCTGCTGCGGCACGATGTAGGCCACCAGTTGCTTGCCGCTCGGGCCGTCGAGGGCCAGCACCACGGCTTCCTGCACACCGGCATGTTCTTGCAGGCGCGCTTCGATTTCCCCCAGTTCAATGCGCAAGCCACGGATCTTCACTTGATGGTCGATGCGTCCGCAGTAGTCGATGGCGCCGTCGGCGCGGTAACGCGCCAGGTCGCCGGTGCGGTACAAACGCTCGCCGCTGCCGAACGGGTCGACCACAAAACGCTCGGCGGTCAGCGCGCCGCGACGGTGGTAACCCCGAGCCAGGCCGACACCGCCGAGGTACAACTCACCCACCGCGCCCAGCGGCAACGGTTGCAGTTCGCTGTCGAGGATGCAGGTGCGCAAGTTGGCGATCGGTCGGCCGATCGGCACGCTGTCGCGGCCCTCTTCGACGCAGGTCCAGTGAGTCACGTCGATGGCCGCTTCGGTCGGGCCATACAGGTTGTACAGGTTGGCTCGGGGCAGGCTGCGCAGGGTCTGGCGTTGCAATTCCATCGGCAGCGCTTCACCGCTGCAAATGATCCGGGTCAGCGAGGTGCAGGCCAGCGCTTCATCAGCGCCAATGAACGCCGAGAGCATCGACGGCACGAAGTGCAGCGTGGTGATCGACTGTTCGACGATCAATGCGGCTAGCCGTTGCGGGTCGCGATGTTCACCCGGCGCGGCGATCACCAGCGTGGCGCCTTTCATCAGCGGCCAGAAAAACTCCCACACTGACACGTCGAAACTGAACGGGGTCTTTTGCAGCACGCGGTCCGACGGTTGCAGGTTGTAGGCCTGCTGCATCCATTCGATGCGGTTGTGCAGCGCCACATGGCGGTTGCCCGCGCCCTTGGGCTTACCGGTGGAACCGGAGGTGTAGATCATGTAGGCAAGGTTTTCCGCCACGGCAATGTTTGGCAGATCGCTGCCCGGCAGATCGCTCAGCCAATCGGCGTCAGCGTGCAGGCACAGGGTCCGCACGGTGTCCGGGGTCGGTAATTGAGCCAGCAAATGCGCCTGGGTCAGCAACAGCGAAATACCGCTGTCTTCGATCATGTAGCTCAGGCGATCGCGCGGATATTCCGGGTCCAACGGCACATAGGCGCCACCGGCCTTGAGAATCGCCAACAGGCCGACGACCATTTCCAGCGAGCGCTCGCAGGCGATCCCGACGATCACTTCCGGGCCGACACCTCGCCCGCGCAAGTGATGGGCCAGGCGGTTGGCGCGCAGATTCAGCTGTGCATAACTCAGGTCCTGGCCCTGGAACACCAGCGCCGTCGCTTGAGGATTTTCAAGCACCCGCGCTTCGAAGTGCCGTTGCACACAGACTTCGCCCGGATAGTCCTGAGCGGTGTCGTTGAGTTCATCGAGGATACGCAGGCGCTCGTCGGCATCCAGCAGCGGCAATTCGGCCAGCGGGGTTTGCGGGTTTGCCAGCACGCCGGCCAGCAAGTTGCGCCAATGCCGGGCCAGTGTTTCGATGCGCTCGGCGTCGAACAGGTCGGTGGCGTAGGTCAGGCTGGCTAACAGTTGGTCACCCTGTTCCTGGGTGTCGAGTTGCAGGTCGAATTGCGTGGACTTCGCCGTGGCGTTCAACGCCTCGACCCGCAGCCCCGCCAGCAAACCGCTGACCGCTGCCGGCCGGGCTAGCTGGTGGTTGAACATCACCTGGAACAGCGGGCTGTGGCTGAGGCTGCGCTCGCCTTGCAGCGCCTGCACCAGACGCTCGAACGGCAAGTCCTGGTAATCCTGGGCATCCAGCGAAGTGACGCGGGTCTGCTCCAGTAACTGGCTGAACGGCAGGCGTCCGTCGAGTTCGGCGCGCATCACTTGGGTGTTAACGAAGAAACCGATCAGGCCACGGGTTTCGCTGCGATTACGGTTACCGATCGGCACACCGACGCGCAGGTCGGCTTGACCGCTGTAGCGATAGAGCAAGGCCTGGAAACTGGCCAGCAACAGCATGAACGGCGTCACGCCGCGTTGTTTGGCCAGGGTCAGCAGACCGCTGGCCAAGTCCGCGTCGAGGGCGAAGTCCAGTCGCGCACCGCGCTGGCTCGGCTGGGCCGGGCGCGGGCGATCGGTCGGTAGTTCCAGCAGCGGCTGTTCGCTGCCGAGTTTTTCACGCCACCAGTTCAGTTGCCGTTCCAGCTCCCCCGCTTCCATCCAGCGCCGTTGCCACGCGGCGTAATCCGAATACTGGATCGGCAACCCTTGCAGTTCTGCGTCCAGCCCTTGGCAATGGGCGGCATACAGTCGGGAAAACTCTTCAATCAATACCCCCATTGACCAGCCATCGGTGACGATGTGGTGCAGGGTCAGCACCAGCACATGATCCTCGGCATCCAGTTGCAGCAGGCTGACACGCAACAACGGTCCGTGCTGCAAATCGAATGGGCGGGCGATCTCCTGCTCGACTTTTTTCATTGCACATTCGAAGCGTTGCGCCGCAGGTTCATCGCGCAAATCGTGCTGCTCGATAGCCAATGAAGTGAACGTCGCCAAGGATTGCAGCACCTGGCCGTCATCCTCGACAAAACGGCTGCGCAGGCTTTGGTGCCGTTCCAGCAACCGGTCAAAACTCTGTTGCAGGGCCTCTACATTCAACGGTCCATGCAGACGCAGGGCCGCGGGAATGTTGTAGGCCGAACCCTGTGGATCGAGCTGCCAGAGGAACCATTGGCGCTGCTGCGCGTAGGACAGTTCAAAGTGCGCTGGCGGCTCGACGGCGGCTGGAATCGGCAGTTGACCGAAGCTCACACCCTGCTCTTGCATCTTGCTCAAAAACTCGCGGCGCTTGTCGGCAGGCAGGCCGGCGAAGCGGGTGGCGATACGCATGGCGGTGCTGTGTTCCATCAGTTGATCTCCATCTCGTCGAGAAGCGACTCAAGCGCATCCAGACGTGCATCGTTGTCAGTCGGGGCTTGTTGCGAGGCCATGGCGGCGTAAGCCTGAAGGTCGTGGCTTTCGAACAGCGCGCGCAACGGCAGCTCGATGCCCAATTCCAGTTCCACGCGGGCATTGGCCTGGGCGGCGAGCAGCGAGTGCCCGCCCAATTCAAAGAAGTTGTCGCGCCGCCCGATCTGCGCCACGCCCAGCACGTCGGCCCAGATCGCCGCCAGTTGCTGTTCGAGTTGGCCCTCTGGGGCTTCGAACGGTCGCTGCCAGTCTTCGGCAAACGGCAGCGGCAAAGCCTTGCGGTCGAGCTTGCCGTTGCTGGTCAGCGGCAAGTCATCGAGCAGCAGCCAGTGGCTTGGCACCATGTAGTCCGGCAGGTCGACCTTGAGCGCGGCGCGCAGGTTGTCACGCCAGGCAATCGGGTCATGCGGGGTTTGCTCGGCGACGACATAGGCGCAGAGCTGCGGCCCGGCGTCAGCGGTGTACACGCTCAACACCGCCTGGCGAACGCCGGGTTGCGCCAGCAGCGCGGCTTCGATCTCGCCCAGTTCGATGCGGAAACCGCGGATCTTCACTTGCTGGTCGATGCGCCCGAGGTAATCGATGCTGCCGTCGGCACGTTGGCGCGCCAGGTCGCCACTGCGATAGAGCCGTTGCGAAGCGTCGAACGGGCTCGGTACAAAGCGTTCGGCGGTGAGGCCGAAACGTCCGTGATAACCCCGCGCCAGACCGGCGCCAGCGATGTACAGCTCGCCTGCCACCCCCACCGGCACCGGTTGTAACTGGCTGTCGAGCAAGTACCAGCGCAGGTCGCGGATCGGCAGGCCGATCGGGCTCTGCGCCTTGCCGTCGAGGTCGGCCCGGCGAATGGCGCGGTAGGTCACGTGCACCGTGGTTTCGGTGATGCCATACATGTTCACCAGCGTTGGCTGTTGATCGCCGAAGCGTTCGAACCACGGGCGCAAGCTCGCCACTTCCAGTGCTTCACCGCCGAAGATCACCTGACGCAGCGCCAGACCGCGTGCGCTGGCGCAGGCAATCGGCAGCAACTGGCGGAACGCGGTCGGGGTCTGGTTCAACACCGTCACCCCTTGATCGCAGAGCAAGCGGTGGAATGCCTGCGGCTCACGGCTGATGTAGTACGGCACGATGATCAGGCGCCCGCCGGTGCACAGCGAACCGAACAGCTCCCACACAGAGAAATCGAACGCGTAGGAATGGAACAAGGTCCACACATCGTCCGGACCGAAGTTGAACTGTTCGGCGGTGGCCGTCAGCAAGCGCCCGACGTTGCCGTGGCTGAGCAAAGCGCCTTTCGGGCGACCGGTGGAACCGGAGGTGTAGATCACGTAGGCAAGATTGTCCGCCGTCGCCAGCGGCGCCAGGTTGTCGGCGCTGTAAGCGTCCAGTTGCATCGCGCCCAGGTCGAGCACCTGCACGCCATCACGTGCCGGCAAACCGTCGATCAAGTGAGACTGGGTCAACAGCAGCGCAATGCCGCTGTCGTCGATCATGTAGCTCAAGCGCTCGGCGGGGTATTGCGGATCGAGCGGCACATAGGCGCCACCGGCCTTGAGAATCGCCAGCAGACCGACCACCAGCGGCAGCGCCCGCTCGGTGGAGATGCCCACGCGCACTTCCGGCCCGACACCCTGCTCGCGCAGCTTGCGCGCCAGGCGGTTGGCCTGGGCGTTGAGCGCGGCGTAGGTCAGGTGTTCGCCCTCAAAGACCAGTGCCACCGCGTCCGGCCGTTGCGCGGCTTGCGCTTCGAACAACTGATGCAAGGTCGGCGATGGCGCTTGCAGCTGGAACGCCGGATTCCAGTGCTCGATCAAAGCGTCGTACTGCGAGGCTTGCAGCAACGGCAGTTCGGCGACGCGTTGCTGCGGATCGGCCACCACCGCACGCAGCAGGTTCAGCCATTGCTCGGCGAAACGCTGCATCGAGGCTTCGTCGTACAGATCGCTGGCATAGGTCAGGCTGGCGTCCAGTGTGTCGCCTTGTTCCTGGGTATCGAGCATCAGATCGAATTGTGCGGTGTGCTGTTGCCAGTGCAAGCGCTCGACCTGCAAACCGCCGACCACCCGCTCGACGCTCGCGCCCATCTGCTGCTGGTGGTTGTAGAGCACCTGAAACAATGGGCTGTGATTGAGGCTGCGGTCAGGCTGCAAGGCATCGACCAGTTGCTCGAACGGCAAGTCCTGATGAGCCTGGGCATTCAGTGCCGTTTGTTTGACCTGTTGCAGCAAGGCACTGAACGGCTGTTGCCCGTCGATCTCGGCACGCAGCACCTGGGTGTTGATGAAGAAGCCAATCAGGCCTTCGGTTTCGATCCGCGAACGACCGGCGCTCGGCACGCCGACGCTGATGCCCGACTGCCCGCTCTGGCGGTGCAGCAAGGTCTGCAGGCTCGCCAGCAACAACATGAACAAGGTCACTTGCTGCTCCTGTGCCTGCTCACGCAAACCAGCCAGCAGTTGCCGATCGACGTTGAGCATCAGGCTGGCACCGCGCCCGCTGCGACGGGCCGGACGGCTCAGTTCGCTCGGCAGTTCCAGCGGTGCCTGACTGCCGTCCAGTTGCTCGCGCCACCACGCCAGTTGCCGAGCGCCCTCGCCCGCTTCCAGCCAGTCGCGCTGCCAGCGGGCATAGTCGCTGTAAGCCACCGGCAAGCTGTTGAGGTCAGGCGCGCAACCCTCGATGGCGGCCTGATACAAAGCACTGAATTCATCGACCATCACCTGCATCGACCAGCCATCGGCGGCGATGTGGTGCACGGTCAGCACCAGCACGTGATCTTCGGCGCTGACTTGCAGCAGCAATGCGCGCCACAGCGGACCGGTGCGCAGGTCGAACGGCTGGGCAATTTCTTCGGCCAGCGCATCGCTGAGCGCCGACTCAACAACTGGTCGCTCGCTCAACTGCAACGCCAGTTCGGCGTGCACCAATGGGCGGGCCTGCTGACCGTCCTGTTCGAAGGTCGTGCGCAGGGTTTCGTGACGGGCCTGCAAGTGCAGGAAGGCTGCACGCAGTGCGTCGCGGTTCAACGGCCCTTTCAGGCGCAGTGCGGCCGGGATGTTGTAGGCACTGCTGTGCGGGTCCAGTTGCCAGAGAATCCACTGGCGCTGCTGGGCGTAGGACAGAACTCGCGGCTGATCGGCCGCCGCAGGTTGCAGTGGCGGCTGAGCGCTGATTTCGGCAAGCGCCGCACGCTCGGCAAACTCCGAGAGACTCGCAGCGGAAAACAGGCTGCTCACCGACAGTTCGATGTTCAGTTGCTGACGCACCCGCGAAATCACTTGCAGTACCCGCAACGAGTGGCCACCCAACTCGAAGAAGTTGTCGTCGCGGCCCACTTGTTCCACTTGCAGCACATGCTGCCAGATCTGCGCCAGCTGCGATTCCAGCCCTTCCAGCGGTGCGACGAAGGCCCGTTGTGCAGCACTGGCTTCAACCCTTGGCAAGGCCTTGCGGTCGAGTTTGCCGTTGTTGTTGAGTGGCAGCTTGTCGAGCAGGAGCAAATGGCTCGGCACCATGTATTCCGGCAGCGACTGGCGCAGAACCGACCTGAGCGCTTGCAGGTATTGTGTCTCGGACGTAACCGCGCCACTGGCGACGATGTACGCCACCAGTTGCGTACCGTCCTGGGCGATGACCGCCGCTTCACGTACCTCGTCCCGAGCTTGCAGGCAGGCTTCGATCTCGCCCATCTCGATGCGCAACCCGCGAATTTTCACCTGATGGTCGATGCGCCCGACGTACTCCAGATCGCCCTGGGCGTTATAGCGCGCCAGGTCACCGCTGCGGTACAGCCGCGCCCCCGGTTCACGGGCAAACGGGTCGGGCAGAAAGCGTTCGGCGGTCAGCGCCGGGCGGTCGAAATAACTTTGCGCCAGGCAGGCCGGAGCTCCGATGCACAACTCGCCGACGCCATCGGCGGGCAGCAGTTGACCCGCCGAATCCAGCACATACAGCGCACGACCGGGGATTGCACGACCAATCGGGATACCGAACGCATCGCTGGCATCTTGCAGTTGGCAATCGTGCACGCTGGAGACCACGGTCGCTTCAGTCGGACCGTAGGTATTGAGCAAACGCACAGGGCTCAGACCAGCCTGATGCCACAGACGTAAACCCTCCACCGACATGGCTTCGCCGCCGACGTGCACCTGGCGCAAATCACCAAGGTTACGCACCACGCCACTGGCGCATTCGCGGGCCAGCAGGAACCAGTAGGCCGCCGGCAAGTCGGCCACGGTCACGCCTTGGGCGACGATTTGCGCGGCCAGCCGGCCGGCGTCCCACAACTCGTCACCGCGCATGATCAACGCCGCGCCGACGCACAGCGCCGGGTAGCACTGCTCGACGAAACCGTCGAAGCTGAAGGTCGCGAATTGCAGCACACGGTCGGCGGCCGACAACCGCGAATAATCGGCGGCGGTCTGGCAAAACTCGCGCAGCGCACCGTGGGCAATCGCCACGCCTTTGGGCCGGCCGGTGGAACCGGAGGTGTAGATGATGTAGGCCAGATCCTCGGCAACGACATGGCTTGGTGGATCGTTGGCCGGGTAGCCTGCGGTTTCATCAAGGCTCAACAGGCGCAGATGCACTGGCAGCGGCAAATCGTCCAGCAGGCCGGGTTCGCAGAGCAGCACGTCGAGGCGGCTGTCTTCGATCATGTAGCCCAGGCGTTCGGCCGGGTATTTCGGGTCCAGTGGCACATAGGCCGCGCCGCTTTTCAGTACCGCGAGCAAACTGACAATCAACTGTGGACCGCGCCGCAAGGCCAGGCCGATACGTTTGCCGGGGCCGGCGCCGTTGTCGATCAGACGATGGGCCAGGCGGTTGGCCTGGGCATTGAGTTCGCCGTAGCTCAGGCTTTGGCCATCGACCTTCAATGCCAGCGCATCCGGAGCGGCAGCGGCTTGCGCGGCAATTCGCTCGTGAGCCAAAAGCCCTGTGGATAACTCGACCATTGCCGGTTGACTGATGGCGAGCAACGCGTCCTTGCCTGCGATATCGAGCAGTTCCAGCTCTCCCAGTGCCATTTCCGGCGTTGCCACGAATTGCCTCAGCAGGTGCTGCAGATTGGCTGCGAGCTGCGCCACCTGAGCGGCACTGAAACGCGCCGCGTCATAGCTGAAATCGACACTCAACGCTTCGCCCAGCTCGACGCCGAGGGTCAGCGGATAGTGGGTGCGTTCATGGTTATGCAGGTTGCCGAACGACAACCCGGCCGGCGCCCCCTGCTTCAGGGCTTCGGCGACGGGGAAGTTTTCGAACACCAGCAGGCTGTCGAACAACGTCGAACCCTGTTGCCCCGCCCAGCCTTGAATGTCGTACAGCGGCACGTGCTCGAACTCGCGCATCGCCAGGTTCAGGCCTTGCAGTTCACCCAACCACTGGCTGACGCTCTGGTCGGGCTTCATCGAGCACACCAGCGGCAGCGTGTTGATGAACAGCCCCAGTTGCTCTTCGATGCCCGGCAGCGGTGCCGAACGCCCGGCCACCGTGGCACCGAACACCACGCAATCCTGACCGGTGTAGCGTTGCAGCAACAGGCTCCATGCCGCTTGCAACACGGTGTTGAGGGTGACTTTTTGCTGGCGGGCAAACTCGCCCAGGCGCTGGGTGGCGCGGCTGTCGAGGGTCACGCGAAGGTCCTCGCTGCCCTCGACGCCGACGGGTGGGCGCAGGGCTTCGGCCAGCATCGTCGGTGTATGCAGAGGTGCCAACGCAGCTTTCCAGAACTGCTCGCCAGCGTCGGCCGATTGCTGTTGCAACCAGCCGAGGTAATCGCGGTACTGCCCCGTCGGCGCCGGCAGCGATTGCCCGCCTGCGTAATGCTCGATCACTTCGGCAAGCAACTGCGCGTTGCTCCAGCCATCCATCAGGATGTGATGGCTGGTGTAGATCAGGTGCCAGGCGTCGGTGCCGGTACGCACCAGTTTCAAGCGCAATAGCGGTGCGCTGCCCAGTTCGAAACCTCGCGCCCGTTCGGCATCGGCCAGTGCGTCGGTGTCGGTCGCTTCAAGCACCTCGAGCGGCAGCGTCACCTGTCGGGCAATCGCCTGATGCGCGACGTCGAGCCCCTGCCAATGGAAGCTGCTGCGCAGAATGTCGTGACGCTCGACCGCGGCCTGCCAGGCGCGGCTGAAACGCTCGACGTCCAGGCCACCGATGTCCAAACGCAACTGACTGATGTAGGCGCCGACCTGCGGCTCGTGCAGGGTGTGGAACAACATGCCTTGTTGCATCGGCGACAGCGGATACAAGTCTTCCAGCGTCGAGACGCAGAGCGGCAATCCATCGAGTTGCGCCTGATCGATCTGCGCCAACGGGAAGTCCGACGGCGTGGCCTGCGCCACTTCAAGCGCGCAGCAATGATCGATCAGTGCGTTGAGCTGCAACGTGTACTCGTCAGCCAGACGCTGGATGGTCGCGGTGTCGAACATCTCGCGGCTGAAACCCCAGCTCAGGGACAACTCGCCGCCGTAGACCTGGCCTTCAACCACCAGCCAGTTGCCGAGCGGCGCCGTGGGGTCCTGCGCCACACCGTTGCCTTCAGCGGACGGCGTGAACAATGCGCCTTCATCGAACTGCCGGTCGAACTGCCCGAGATAGTTGAAGGTGATGCGCGGTTGCGGCAACCCCGCCAGTGCATCGCGTACCGGCTTCGAGCCGAGATAACGCAGCGCGCCGTAGCCCAGGCCTTTGTCCGGCACGTTGCGCAATTGCTCCTTGATGGTTTTGATCGACGCGCCGAGATCGGCGCAGGGTTTCAGGTTGACCGGGAACAGGCTGGTGAACCAGCCGACAGTGCGGGTCAGGTCGATCCCATCGAACAGGTCTTCGCGGCCATGACCCTCGAGCTGAATCAACGTGCTGCCCTGCCCGCTCCAGCGGCAAACGGCGCGGGCCAGTGCGGTCAGCAACAGGTCGTTGACCTGGGTGCGGTAAGCCGCCGGCGCCTGTTGCAGCAGCTTGCGGGTTTGCTCGCTGTCGAGTTTGAGTTCGAGCTTTTGCTCGTAGCGGTTTTCCAGCGCAGCGTTCGGGCGCTCGCAGGGCAGGTCGTTCGGCGCATCTTGCAGTTGGCTCTGCCAGTGACCAAGGTTGCGTTCGAAGGCCGGCAGATGCGCCTGCAAACGTGCGACCCAACGCTGATAGCTGCTGGTTTTCGCCTGCGCGGTACCGCCGTTGTAGAAGTGCTGCAAATCTTCCAGCAGCACGCGCCAGGAAACACCGTCCACCGCCAAGTGGTGGATAACCAACAGCAAACGTTCTGAGCCATCGGCCATCGCAACCAGCATTGCCCGCAGCAACGGTCCGTTGTGCAGGTCGAGGCTGCGCTGGGCTTCATCGCACAAGGCGTTGAGCTGACCGACCGATTGCGCCTTGCGCTGCCACAACACCGACTGCGTGGTCGGCGCGGCGTAGGTTTGCAGCCAGGCGTTTTCTGCCTGTGCATAACGCAGCCGCAAGCTGTCGTGTTGAGTCAGCAATTGCTCCAGGGCCCGCTTCAGCACTTCGACATTCAATGCCACCCGCGGTACCAGCAGCAGCGACTGGTTCCAGTGCTGACGCTCGGGGATCTCTTGTTCGAAAAACCATTGCTGCACCGGGGCCAGTGCCACTTCGCCAACCGCCGGACCTTGATCGATCTGCGATGGCCCGCCAGAGCGTGCGGCTTGAGCGAGGCTGCGGATGGTCTGGTGCTGGAACAAGTCCTTGGGGCTGAGCACGATCCCGGCCTGCCGCGCACGGCTGACCACTTGCATCGAAACGATGGAGTCGCCGCCCAGCTCGAAAAAGTTGTCTTCCAGGCCGACGCTGTCGATGGCCAGCACGTCTTGCCAGATGGCGGCGAGGGCTTTTTCCGATTCGCTACGAGGTGCAACGTGTTCGCGTTGTTGCGTAACGCCATCAATCGACGGCAACGCCTTGCGGTCGAGTTTGCCGTTAGGGGTCAGCGGCAGATGTTCGAGGAACAGCAGGAACGCCGGGACCATGTAGTCCGGCAAATGCTGACGCAGCGCCGCTTTCAGCGTCTCGCGCAGGATCGCTTGCGCATCGGCATCGACTATCAGTGCCAAGTCACTCGGCACAATGTACGCCACCAACTGCTGACCGCTGACACCGTCCTGAGCCAACACCGCCAGCTCTCTCACGGCGTCCTGCTGCAACAACCGCGCTTCGATTTCTCCCAGCTCGATACGGAAACCGCGGACCTTGACCTGATGGTCGATGCGGCCCACGTATTGCAGAGTACCGTCGGCCTGATACCGGGTCAGGTCGCCGGTGCGGTACAGGCGTTCGCCAGTGCTGGAAAACGGATTGGGTACGTACTTTTCAGCGGTCATGCCGGGCCGTGCGAGGTAGCCGCGCGTGATCCCGGCACCGCTGAGGTACAGCTCGGCAGACACGCCCTGCGGCACCGGTTGCAGGTCGGCATCGAGCAGATAGCTGGCGGTGTGCTTGAGCGGGCGGCCGATGTTGGCGCGGCCAGCGGCCTCGCGGCGGGTCCAGGTCGAATAAGTGGTGTCTTCCGACGGGCCGTACAGGTCGTAGACATGCTCGACGCTCGCTTGCCGGTACAACGCCTCCACCAGGCTTTGCTTGAGCGGCTCACCGGCCAGGTTGATGATGCGCACGCTCGGCGGGATCTGCCCGTCGCGTTGCAGCGCATTGATCGCCGAAGGCACGGTGTTGATCAACCGCACCTGATCCCGGGCCGGCAGTTGCGGCAGCTCCAGGGCATTGCGGGCGATGATCAGCGAACCGCCGTTGGCCAGGGTGACGAACAACTCCCACACCGACAGATCGAAGCACACCGAGGTCGAGGCCAGCACGCCCTGGATGTCTTCGCGGCTGTAAACCGATGCGGACCAGTCGATCAGCGCCAGCACGTTACGGTGGGCGATGGCCACGCCCTTGGGTTTGCCGGTGGAGCCGGAGGTGTAGATCACGTAGGCCAGGTTGTCCGGCGTGACACGGGTGATCGGGGCATCGCTCGGGTAATCGGCCAGGCCTGTCGCCATGCCATCGAGCATCAGCAATTGGGTTGCGGCCTGCACGTTCAGGGTCTTGGCCACGTCCTGTTCGGTCAACAGCAGCAGCGCGCGGCTGTCTTCCAGCATGTAGGCGACACGCTCGGCCGGGTAATCCGGGTCGAGCGGTACGTAGGCACCGCCAGCCTTGAGTACCGCGAGCAAGGCCACCAGCAGCTGTTCGGAGCGCTGCATTGCCACGCCGACGCGGATTTCCGGGCCGACGCCCAGTTCGATCAGTTTGTGTGCCAGGCGATTGGCTTGCTGGTCGAGTTCGCTGTAGGTCAGGCGTTTGTCCGCAAAGGTCACGGCCAATGCGTCAGGGCTTTCGGACACTTGCTTGCCGATCATCTGATGAATGCACAAATCTTCGGCGAAGCGTTCATCGGCGCGGTTCCAGTCGTGCACGATGCGCTGGTATTCGGCCTGTTCCAGCATCGGCAAATCACTGATGCGTTGCTGTGAATCGCCGACCATGCCTTGCAGCAAGCGCGTCCAGTGCTGCGCCATACGTGCGATGGTCGTGGCGTCAAACAGGTCGTTGGCGTAGGTCAATGCGGCGTGCAGCTTTCCCGCCTTTTCATAGGTATCGAGGGTCAGGTCGAACTGGGTGGTGCGCCCTTGCCACTCGATCATGCCCAGCGCCAAACCGGAGGCGGTAGTGACGCTGCTGATGTCGGCAACCTGCGGCTGGTGGTTGTACATCACCTGGAACAGCGGCGTATGGCTGAGGCTGCGTTCCAGTTTCAAGGCTTCGACCAGTCGCTCGAACGGCAAGTCTTGATGAGCCTGTGCGCCAAGGGCCGTTTCCTTGATGCGATGCAGCAGTTCGTCGACCCGAGTCTGGCCGTCCAGTTGCGTGCGCAGCACCTGGGTGTTGACGAAGAAACCGATCAGGCCTTCGATTTCGCCGAGGTTGCGGTTGGCAATCGGCACACCGACGCGGATGTCGCGCTGGCCTGTGTAGCGGTGCAGGAGCACGTTGAACGCGCCGAGCAGCAGCATGAACAACGTGACGTTGTGCCTCTGTGCAGTGGCGCGCAGTTGCTCGGCGAGGTGCTCGTCGACGGCGAACTCGTAGCGGGTGCCACGATGACTCGGCATTGCCGGGCGCGGATGATCCAGCGGCAGTTCCAGCACCGGGTGTTCGTCGCCCAATTGTGCCTGCCAGTATTCGAGCTGCCGCGCTTGCTCGCCCGCCTCCAGCCAGCGCCGCTGCCACAAGGCGTAGTCGCTGTATTGGATCGGCAATGGCGCCAGTTGCGGTTGCGTACCGGCATCGAAAGCGTCGTAGCAGCGGATGAATTCATCGATCAGCACGTTCATCGACCAGCCATCCGAGACGATGTGGTGCAGGGTCAGCAGCAGGACGTGTTCCTGCTCGGCGAGTTTGAGCAAGGTGACACGCAGCAGCGGCCCCGTGCCCAGGTCGAACGGCAATATCGATTGCCGCTCGGCGGCTTGTGCCACGGCTTGCTCGCGCTCATTGGCCGGCAAGCTGCAGAAATCGACGTGTTCGATCACCAGCGGCGCCGTGGCCGGCACTTGCAGCAGACTGTCGTCGGGCTGCGGCGCAAACACCGTTCGCAGGGTTTCGTGACGTGCCACCAGGCTGGCGAAGGCCTGTTCCAGCGCCGCCAGATTCAGACGACCGCTCAGGCGCACCGCACCGGGCAAGTTATACGCACCGCTTTGCGGGTCCAGTTGCCAGAGAAACCACATGCGTTGCTGGGCGTACGACAGCGCCTGGCGATCCTCGGCGTCGACGCCGGCAGGAATGGGAAAACGGGCGAAATCAACGCCCTCCTTGTGCAAGGCCGCGAGGAACACCTGGCGCTTTTCCAGGGGCAACCCGATAAACCGGCGAGCAAGTTTCAAGGAGTCTTCAGCATTCATTTCTTGGTATCCGGATCAGTGGCGGGAAGCACAAAGGCACGTCGTCCCTATAAAACGAATGCAGACCGGAAAAATTAGCGAATGAGAACAACTATCAGAAGAGAGATAAAACGAGGGCGATAACAGAAAACTGACCAACCCAAAACCGGTAGGAGCAAAGCTTGCTCGCGATAGCGGTGTGACATCCGACATGGATATCGCCAGTCACACTGCCATCGCGAGCAAGCTTTGCTCCTACAGAATCGGGGTCAGGCAGTGACGGCCATAGCGTGCCGTCGATGATGAACGTCGAGCTGATCCTTGATCACCTTGAGTACCTTGGCTTCATGCTCATGAATGAAGAAGTGCCCGCCAGCGAGCATGTCTAAGGAAAAGCTGCCGTGGGTTTCCTTGCTCCAGCCGATCAACTGCTCGGTGGTCGCTCGGTCTGCCTTGCCGCCGAGCACGTGCACCGGACACTTGAGCAGTGGTCGCTGGATCGGCTCGAAACGTCCGCAGAGCTGGAAGTCGGCGCGCAGGATCGGCAGTGTCAGGCTCATCAGTTCCTGATTGGCCAGCACTTCTTCGCGGGTGCCATTGAGGCTGCGCAGTTGCTCGATCAATTCGGCATCGGTTTTCGGCTCGGCAAAACCACGGTCGTATTCCAGACGCATGGTTGGCGCCGCGGTGCCGGAGGCGAACAAGGCCACCGGTTCCGCAACGCCCAGCGAACGAAACGCATGGGCCATCTCACAGGCGAGCAAGGCACCCAGGCTATGGCCGAACAAGGCATACGGTGCCTTGAGCATGGCTTTTTGTTCGTGGGCCAATTGCAGGGCCAGGCGGCGCATGTCGGTGTGCAACGGCTCGCCGTAGCGCGCGCCACGCCCCGGCAATTCCACCGGTTGCAGCTTGATCCACTCCGGCAGTTTGCGCCGCCAGCGGCTATAGACCATGGCGCTCGCGCCAGAATAAGGCAGGCACAGCAATGTCAGCGGGGTCACCGGACGTACCTCAAAAGTTGTCTGTTCAGAGAACGGATGAAGTACGCCTGGAATTAGTCGCCGATCAAATGCCTACAGATGTCAGGCCCATTCCAGCGCCGGCAAGCCAAAGGCGCCCGGCTTGAAGGATTTGAGCGTACGAAGAATGCCATCGGCGTGTGCGTACTTTTCGTCAGCCATGGCCGCGTCCGGAATCGCGATCGCGGTCATCCCCGCTGCCTTCGCCGCCGTGACACCGAACGGTGAATCTTCGAACACCAGGCAATCCCGGGGAGCAACGCCCAGGCGCCGCGCGGCAGTCAGAAAGATATCCGGTGCAGGTTTGGCCGCGCCCACGTCCGGGTCATCGGCGGTGACGATGAAATCGAACAAGGCGAACCAGTCGCGATGCAACGTGGTTTTCTGACCGAACGACTGGCTCGAAGAACTGGTGCCGACGGCAATCGGAATGTTGTGCGCCTTCAGATGCCGAACCAACTCCTGTGCGCCAGGCATTGCCTGCGCTGTAGGAAAACGCTCGCGCATCAGCGGTTCGCGGATCACCAGGAATTCCTCGGCACTGATCGGCAGCTCCAGCGCCTCGACCACGTAGCGCGCCAGGTCACCCGCGCCACGACCGATGATGTTCTGCTTGAGGCTCCAGTCGAAAGTTCGCCCATAGCGTGCGGCGATCAGAGCCGTGACTTCGGTGTAAATGCCCTCGGTGTCCAGCAACAAGCCGTCCATATCGAAAATCACGGCCTTGATCGGGCCGAATTCTTTCAGCGGTGCATTCATCGCATCTGATCCGTATTGAACGATATCCCAGGCGGCTCAGGTGCGGCCGTTCCGTGATGGATTAAAGGTTTCAGCAGCATAGCGAGCGTGGCAGCCCCAGGGCAACGGGCAAAACCCGCCCCATGACGAAGTGGCGACACTGATTTGGCGATTCGCCCTACAGAAAACTCCAATTTTCCCGACTTCTTTCGCACCTGATCCAACGCAAAGTTTCCCGCCTATTTCTCCAGGCGAAACCCCGCGAATGTTTGATCCAGACAAGCTGCTGGCCTTGAACAACACCATCGGCCTGCTGGTGGTCGCTGCCATGAACCCGCAGCGACCGGACGTCGAAGCGGTGCTCGGTGATTTCCGCCTATGCCTCAACGACTATCAATCCTGGGCGGAAAATTTCTGGACTGGCGGGACACTGGCTGTCGAGCAAGTGTTCAAGGTCGGCAACGAAGTCCGCCTCAGCGCCCCGAAAAACTCCACCACACCCGTCAGCTCCACGGTTGCCACGTGCCCCGCCAGCGGCCCGTTGACCCTGGTGCACATGTTCGAAGCCGCGCGCTTCGTGCCCATCGGCAATACCCCGGTCAAGCTCGAACCGTTGATATCCGAAGGTGCCGACGGCGCGAAATACGGCGAGCCGATCCATCAAACCATTGGCCCGAGCGGCATCCTCAACGTCCCTGATTGCTGGCGTGGCAAGCGCTACCGCATCACTTTTTTTCCCAACGTAACCCGCGAACACGTCAAAGCGCTGTACGACTCTTACCAGGACGTTGTCGATGAGCTGGAAGGCTGGTTGCGCAACGAATGGACCCTCGAGTTTGAACCGCAGTGGAGCCACTTTTCCGAGGCGGATTTCATCCAGCGCTACGGCCTGTTGCTGCAAGCGGACTGGCTTGGATTCGAGAAAGCGCTGCAGGGTCTATGGGATGACGTGAAGCAGGTCTTTGCCCTGATGGCAGACCTGCAGGCCAACAGTGAAAAACTCCTTCAATACCTGAGCGAAGTCGAACTCGCCACGCTGCTGAACGCCTCGGCTGAAGCGATCGCCAACGTGTTGCTGGTGTTGAGCGACGAGCCGTTGATGTTCATTCATCTGGCGGCCTTTACCAGTTGGCTGAGGATGTTGCCGCCGCAGTACATCGCTGAAGTCGTGGCGCAAATTCGTACAGAGTTGTTGATCAGTTTCCTGCTCGTGCGCTTGACCGGTCCTGCCGGCCTGGGTCTCGGCATCAGCACCAAGGTGCTGGCGAAGATCAAGTCCGAACGCACCCGACAATGGCTCGCAGCAGCAGGTTTGCGCCTGGCCGAACTGGCCCGCCGATCTGATCTGTCCAGCCACGCGGGCGCTCTCAAACCCGTGGTGATCAATGTCCGCAACGCGCCCTTGAAACCCGCGCCTGCGGTGCCAATGCGCATCAGCCCGACAGGGTCGGCAGATGTGCTGGTGGACAACCCCGTCGCCATCGCTCGTAACAAGTCCGCAGCCATGACCCGTCTGGCTCGCCAGGAACATCGGGATGATGTCCCTGCGCAAGCGAAAAACCCCAACGGCGACAGCGCCGACGCCGCCGACCGCACCGCCACCCATGGCTGCCCGGTGTCGCTGGTCACCGGCGAAGAACTGCTGACCCTGACCGACGGCGTGCTGGACGGCCTGCTGCCGTTCGAATTCACCCGTTTGTATCGCACCAGCGCGGTGGAGATCGACAGTGGCCTGGGCTTTGGCTGGAGCCATTCGCTGGGCCAGCGCCTGGAGATCGACGGCGACACGGTGGTGTGGGTTGATGCCGAAAACCGCCGCACGCCGTTTCCCTTGCCCAGCGCGGCCCGCCCGGCGATCCACAACAGCCTGTCGCGGGCGGCGATTTACCTCGGTGATGCGCCCGAAGAGCTGATCGTCGCCCTGGCCGGTGAAGCGGCGCGCTTTTATCACTTTGTCGGCGGGCGCCTGAGTGCGATCAGCGATGCCTATGGCAATCGTCTGACCGTGCAGCGCGACATTTCCCAGCGCATTCAGCGTCTGGATAACGGCGCCGGGCGCGGTCTGCTGCTGCGTTATGAGCGTCGCCATTTGATCGCCGTCGACTACCAGCGTTTTGATTGTTCGGGCGATCAGCCGCCGGTCTGGCGCACCGAGCAGACGCTGGTCAGCTACCGCTATGACGCCCGCGGGCGCTTGATCGAGGCCAGCAACGCCGCCGGCGAAAGCGAGCGCTACGACTACGACGAACAGCACGTCATCCTGCAACGGCAGCTGGCCGGGGGTGCGAGTTTCTATTGGGAGTGGGAAAACTCCGGCAAGGCCGCCCGTTGCATCCGTCACTGGGCCTCGTTTGCCCAGATGGACACGCGCTACGCATGGGGCGACGACGGCAGCGTGCTGCTCCGGCACGCCGACGGTAGCGAGGAAACCTACGCCCACGACGACCGCGCGCGCCTGGTGCGGCGGATCGCGGCCGACGGTGGCGAACAGCGCAAGGCCTATGACGCCCAGGGTCGTTTGATCGCCGAGCAGGACGCCCTCGGTGCGGTCACTGAATACCGCTACGACGAACTCGGACGGTTGATCGCGCTGATTCCGCCGGAAGGCGAGCCGACGTCCTACGAGTACCGCAACGGTTTCCTGCATGCCCGTTATCGCGGCCAGGCCAAGTGGACCTATCAACGCAACGCCCAGGGCGATCTGACCTGGCTGATCGACCCCGACGGCCAGAGCACCTACCACGAGTACGACGCGCAGGGACGGCTGCTGACGATCCGGTATCCGGACCACAGCCGGCATGTGTTCGAGTGGAACGGCCTCGGCCAATTGCTCGGCGAAACCCTGCCCGACGGCGCATGCCGGCAGTATGCCTACGATGCGCGGGGGCGCCGGACGACGGTTCAGGATGAATTCGGTGCCATTACGCGTTACCAGTGGGACGCCGCCGGCCGACTGCTGCAGACCACGTTTCCCACAGGCGCCAGCCGTCGTTACAGCTACAACGCCTACGGCCAGATCACCGCTGAAACCGATGAACTGGGGCGGGTCACCCGCTTTGAATACGCCGACGACCTGCACCTGGTCAGTCGGCGGATCAACCCCGACGGCAGCACGCTCAAGTACCGCTACGAGCACGCCCAGCTGCTGCTCACCGAGATCGAAAACGAAGTCGGCGACACCTATCGGCTGGACTACACGCCCACGGGCTTGATCCGACAGGAAACCGGCTTCGACGGGCGGCGCACCGCCTACGCCTACGACCTCAACGGCCAGTTGCTGGAGAAAACCGAGTTCGGCGATGACGGCTCGCAGCTCATTACCGCTTACCAGCGTGACAGCGCCGGACGCCTGCTGGTCAAGACCCTGCCCGACGGGACCAAGGTCGAGTACCGCTACGACGGATTGGGGCGGCTGGTCAGCGTCGACGACGGTCAGGACCATCCGCTGGAGTTCGCGTATGACGCCCACGACCGGCTGATCACCGAGCATCAGGGCTGGGGCACCCTGCGGTATGGCTATGACGCCGGCGGCCAGTTGCAGCACCTGCGCTTGCCGGACAACAGCCGCCTCACGTATCACCGCGCCCAGGGCGGGGCGCTGACGGCGATCGACCTCAACGGCTCGCGGTTGACCACCCACCGCTTTGTCGGCGGTCGCGAACAGCAGCGCCAGCACGGTGTGCTGCACAGCGACTTTGCCTACGACGACCAGGGCCGCTTGCAGGCCCACGCCGTCAGCCAGCAGCAGCGTCCGCTGTACCGTCGCGAATACGCCTACAACGCCAACGGCAACCTCGCACAGGTTGCCGACACCCGCCACGGCCAGCGCGATTACCAGTACGACCCGCTCGACCGCCTGACCCACGTGCGCCACGCCCGCGGGCAGGACCCGGAACACTTCACTCACGACCCGGCCGGCAACCTGCTGATCCACGACCGCCCCGGCCCCTGGCACCTCAAGGGCAACCGCCTGCTGCGCCACGCCGACCGGCATTACCGCTACGACGCCTACGGCAACCTGATCGGCGAACGCCGCGGCCAGGACCTGCGCGAATACCGCTACGACAGCCAGCACCGCCTGATCGGCTTCACCGCCCCCGACGGTCGCGAAACGTCCTACCGCTACGACGCCTTCGGCCGACGCATCAGCAAGACCGTCGACGGCCAGACCACGGAATTTTTCTGGCAAGGCGATCAAGTGATCGCCGAAAGCAGCCCAAGCCACTACCGCAGCTACCTCTACGAACCGGGCAGCTTCCGCCCGCTGGCGATGCTCGACGGCCAAGGCCCGAAAAAAGCCTGCCCGTTCTACTACCAACTCGACCACCTCGGCACCCCGCAGGAACTCACCGACTACAGCGGCGAAATCGTCTGGTCCGCCCGCTACACCGCCTACGGCAAGATCAGCCAGCTCAGCCACAGCCACGGCGAACAGCTGGAGCAACCGCTGCGCTTCCAGGGCCAGTACTTCGACCCCGAAAGCGGCCTGCACTACAACCGCCACCGCTACTACCACCCCGACACCGGGCGCTACCTGACACCGGACCCGGTGAAGCTGGCCGGCGGGTTGAACCCGTATCGGTATACGCCGAATCCGACGGGGTGGGTGGATCCGTTGGGGTTGAGCGGGAATTGTCCGGGGGCGAATAGGCCGGGTTGTTCAGAGCCGGATAGTGTGGGTGGAGCTAAGGTTGATGAGGGAGAGCCCGCGCTTCCCAAGCCCAAAAAGGAAAACGACTACCTATATCGCGGGGACAAACTCGAACCAGATGACGTATTTCAGAACGGGTTCAAAAGCAAAGGCAAAAGTGAGGACTTATTGCTGCATTCTATCGACAGCGAACATCCACCGAGTAATTTCATCAGCACATCACCATCAAGGGAAGTAGGTAAACTTTTCGCGACCGGGTTTAATACAAAAATCGGATACCTTTTCACGTTGCAAAAAATTCCTGGCTACGATTTAAAGAAAGAACTTGGCACGTTGTATGATTTTGGAGCTGAGGAGGAGATTGCGATACGCGGACATATAAAACCCGAAGATGTGCTTGGAGCAACATTGATAATTGATGACGGTAGGGAGTTTGGGTATTCGATTCCAAATCCAAATAGGAAAATAAGAAAATGATAACAAATGTCAGGATAACCATTAGCATCAACAAAATCAAAGAAATGGCTCAGCTAATTTGTGACGATAGCCCCATCTCAATAACTTTACTTTTAGATAGCGGACTTAAAAAAACCTATACAGGCTTAAATTTTTATAAATGTTTTGGCCAGCTCAGGGAGGATAACGCTCATATTGATTTTCTTTGCAAGGGTTCAAAAATCAATGTCCACCCCTCAAGTATGTCATCACAAATGACTCAAGGTTTAAAGGCATATGAACTCGCCTTGGGAAAAGCAGCATCCCTTAAAGATGTAGTTTATATATTTGATTACGACGATGAAAATCTTACTAACAACCCAAGCGAACAACGAGAGTTTTACATGCGCTGGATTAATACGGAGAAGTCAGACTAACTTGACTATTGGACAAATCAGAATTTTATCCAGCCTTCAAAATCCTGCTCAAATTTCGAACGATGCAATAAGCATATAGGAAAGAAAGTCATGCCACACTACCAACAAACCTAAATCGAACTAGCAGACAAAATAAAAATTTGGCGCTGCCTTAAAGAACAACAAGCACTACTTTGCTTGGAAAAAAATGAAAAAAATAGAAATCCCCGTTATCAAAAAAAACAACAATGAAACAGCAACAATCGAATGCGACAGGATAAACCTAAGCCTTAAACTTACGATAGAAAATGATATCTCTAAACAATATTCAGCCTACGACTTATTCGTATGTTTTGGTTTACTCAGAGCTGACAATCCAGAAATAAAATTTCTATGCAAAGGATCAAAGCTAAACGTTCACCCCTCACGAATGTCTTCACAGATGTCTAAAGGGCTCGCTGCTTATGAACTGACTCTAGGAAAACCAAGTGACGAAGACGATACTATCCGAATTTTCGACTACGAGGATCAAGACATCACAAATAACATAGAAGATCAAATAAAATTTTACAAGAAATGGCTTGAATCACTCTCCCTGCAGTAATGCTACATTTAAAACACACACCCTGAACAACACACCCAAGAAATTAACGCAATCGTCACAGCTCTACGCACAACCACCTTAAAATCTAAGACCACAAAATGCCGATTAATAGAATACAACTTAAAACAGGCAACAAAACTGAATTCGCAACACTTATAGACAAGTACAGCGAATTAACACTGATTAGAAAAAACGGATTCAAAAAAACCTATACAGAAGACGACCTATTCCTATGTTTAGCACGAATGCGACGAGACTTCCCCGAAACCAAGTTCCTTTGTAAAGGAGCGAAACTTAATGTTTACCCATCTAGAATGTGCTCCCAAATGAGCAACGGAGCTGTTGCCTACGAGATGATTCTTGGAGAAAAAGCCACTCGCGACCACATCGTCCATATTTTTGATTTTGATGATGAAAATATCGCACAAGATATTTTCGAACAAGAAGAATTTCAAAGGCGCTGGATGAACTCCTTTTAGACCTATCCGACAGGTGATAGCTTCACAAAAGCTCTGCCCCACGAAAAAAGCCCAGCTCAAAATCTGGGCTTACAATCTTATGAATTTATTGTTGTCAGTCGGACTTGGCTTCAGCTTTGGAATCAGCTGAATCCGTACTTCCTGAGCTTGCAGACGTATTCCCAGACCCACTCCCTACCGAT
>NZ_RCNY01000075.1:0-25589 GCF_004307635.1 Pseudomonas sp. Sample_22 | reverse complement strand
GCAGTGACCCCGTTCTGTACGGCTGTGCGGCTCGCGCCTGGCTGCTCTACCGCATCAAGATAGGCGAGGCGTTCAGCAACCCAACTGACACTCTTTTTCCACTCGTCAGCGACGGCCTGCAGGGTACCCAATTCCTCCTTGTCTTCTTTGAGGGCAAGGGCTACCTCAAGCTGTGTCAGGTTCTCGCGTTGGACGTTTTCAGCGCGTTGGATCCGCTTCGCTTGGGCGTCGGTGAGGTCGCGCACAACGGCTTCAAGCAGGAGGCCTTTGAGCGCGCATGAACGCTGCCGACGTTCACCGGCTACCATCAGATATTTGAAGCCGCTTTCAGGATTTGGGTGAGGCCGGAGGACGGCAGGCTCTGCCTGACCGTTCTGCTCAATGTCGTCGCCCAGCTCCATCAGAGACTCTTGAGTAAAGCCCGGATTCTGTTTTCCCCGGATCTGCGGCTTGCATTCAACTTCACCAGGGTTGACCTTGATGATGCGCTCGCCTTCCTGAATGGCTTTCTGCTTTTGGAAGTCAGACAGCTTGTTGACTGCTCCCCCGAATGCGTTCGGTTTCTTTGTCGTAGTCATGGGATCTCCCTCAAGCCGTGAAAACTTTATCGAGAACAGCCTTGCAGGCCCGTTTCATTTCCCGTCCGGCTTCGCGCTGACTACCGCTGCGAGCCTTCCACCAAACGGGATTGCCTGCGGCCAAGGCTTTGTTGATGCAGGGCCGGTAAATGATTTGTTCAGCAAACATCGAGTCCCCGTAGGCTTCGCGCAGACTGGGGAGGGCATCAATTTCTTCTGGAGATCGGCTGTTGACCAGATTCGGCAGGTAGCCCAAGAACTTCAATTCCGGGTTGTACCGATCCTGCACCGTCTCAATGGTGTTCATCAGTTTCGGCAGTCGGGCTAGGGTGAAAGCACTGATGTTGAAGGGGGCGACCACAGCATCAGAGGCTGTCAAAGCGGCGACCATACGACGCTGCAGGTTGGGTGGAGTATCGATCATGCACAGGTCAAAATTACCGGCAAAGCGTTCGAGGGCAGGCCGCAACTTGTGGATTACATCAAGAGGCATATCGTCCACATCGAGCAGCGGCACGTCTGCTTCGATCAACCAAGTGTTAGGGCCAACCTGGCGTGGCTGATAACCATTATGGTCGCCGGTGAACAGTTGACTGGACATGAGGTAGGGCGTTTCATCACCGTCCTCTAGAGCGGCAAAGAACTGCGACAGGTCGCCTTCATCGAGGTCGACAACCAGCACACGCTTCCCTTCTTCGGCTGCATAGGCGGTCAAGTGACACTCCACGGTGGTCTTGCCTACACCGCCTTTCTGATTCGCTACAGTGATGATCTTCATGTGATCTCCGGCTGGTCCGATAGTGGAACATGGGGCAAGTGTGCAGGTGGTAAACCCTTCAGTCAACCCCTAATTAGGGTTTACTTTGTCTTTCTCGCACGCGAGAAAAAGGGCAGGGAAAACCTGTTTTCTCGCACGCGATAAAGCCTTGATTGGCTGCTAGAATTCGCGCCACGCCGTTCCCTGGTAGCGCGGGGTCAGTTTCCTTGCGCGCTTCTTGGACGGCCAGGGGCTTGTCCAGGGCGGCTCCCGGCCAAGCTCTGCCCCTCCTTCCTCTCACTACCGCTCGTCAGAGCTTCTTCAGTAGTGAACAAAACAATATTCGCGTGGTCACACGCGCGGGCTGTTTATCTACTCCCTTCTTTTCTTTACGCGTGGCATGAAGCCATTACACACGCGCTGAGCGGTAAAAATGGAAAACCGTCTGAAACTCAATCACTTATGCGGAATTCACTGGTATCGAGCTTTGTTTCGAGGATTTTCCGTGGCTGTTATAGCGAACGGATCCAAAAATAAATCCAACGAAAAGTTGATTTCGTGAAATGAAATGGCTAAAGTAAGCCACGAAACACGGAAAACATCTTACAAAACTCGAAAGAGGGAAGAAAGGCGAGGTGGGATCTAGAAGAAAATCCTCGACAGCTCCAGTATCCGCTCTGTTTTTAGCGACCAGCTATCCAGAGGACATGATGCAGAGCCTAGATAAGAAAGAACTGACGGTTTTCGCCTTCGCTCAACCTGACTATCGAGTTCACTTAAAAGAACTAATTCAGAGCGATGGGAGGAAATGGATATTAATCATTGAAAGTCCATCTACTGGACAGATGTTCACCGTAGTAACTGCGTTAGGGAAAACCAGACTATTTAAGAACGCCGATACCGCTATCGACTTCATAAAGGAAACCTGCCCTAACAACCCTAATAACGCAATAACTGTAACGTACGGGGTTCCCCCGTCATGACATAGATGAGGCAAAGGTATGCATCTCGAATCTGGGAAAATGGTTTGTCATGAAGCAAAAAGCAACAAGCCTTCCTGGCCCACCCGGCTACAACAGAGTAAGGCTGTAACTTCCCTCCGTAATCTGTTAGCGCAGAAAAAAGCGAGCCATGCGTCTCTTATGCGCAAGGACTGGACGGCGAGAGCTGAAAAGACTTTGCTCATTGGGTCGCTGATCTCCATCAGCCTCTTACCCGAAGTTGCCAACGCGGCGCTAAACTTCAGTTCCCTTACGAATCTGGCTAAAGATATTGTCAGCTTCCTGATCTTCGACATTGGTTACTACCTCGGCATTCTGGCCATCGTGATCACTGGCTACAAAGCCAAATCCGGCCATATCTCCTGGGGCGCCTTTGGCTGGGCAGTTGCGGGCATCTTCCTGGTGTTCTTCGCACCGAACATCGTTACCGAGATCAAGAACGGCGCGGCGAACTCGCTATGACTACAGACGAGCACAAACCCGATGAAGGGGAGGTGCTCGTCGTTGCGATGGCTCGGCCATCCATGGTCGGCGCCTTCACGATGTCGAGCGTACTCATAAGCATCTTTGCACCGCTCATAGCTGCACTACTGATTCGTTCGCTATGGCCGGTCGCATTAATACCTGTTCTGTTTGGCGCGTCTTACTACATCTGCAGCAAAGACGTTTATTTGTTCGGTGTTATGCAAGCAGCTTTTCGCTTGCGCGCTTCACAGAATCGGAAAGTTTGGGGGTATCGGAGTTATGCGCCTCGTTGATAAGGCTTTTAAAAAGCTGACGCAAAACCTTGATCTCTCTCTTGGTGTTCAACATCCAGAGGGATCCGAGCAAGATCTCTTGGAACTGCAAGTTAGCGAAATGGTGCCGTATGATTACCATTACGATGACGAAACAGTTATGACCAAGGAAAGCTCGTTGGTGCAAGTTGTCAAAATTGACGGCTTGCTCTTTGACTCTTTGTCTGACGAACAGGTTAAACAGTTTGAGGTTCGCCGTAATACCGTGCTGCGTACTATCGCTTCCAGCGACCTTGCGCTGTATGTGCATGTAGTCCGCCGCAAGGTGTTTGATTTCCCTGAAGGGCAGGGCTCCACTTGGTTCTCCAAGCAGTTCAATGCGGCTTGGCGTAAGCGCTACGAGAGCAAAGGCTTCTACGTCAACGAGATCTATATCTCGTTGGTGCGTAGCCGCTTCCGTGCCGGTATGCCAGGGATCATGGATCGGGGAATCGCGCTCATCACGGGCACCAGCGCTAACAAGCAGGATGCTGAATCCTTCGAGGAAATGGCTGACGATCTTTACAAGGCATCGAACCTGCTGTTGCGTGGCCTCTCCGAGTACGGCGCTACCCGCCTGCGGATCCAGCGGCACCCGGTTTGCTCCACCACGTTCATGGGTCGTGACCAGGCCTTTGATGCTGTCAGCCGTTTCCGGTGGAGCTGGGACGAATTTAAAAAGGTGGTTGGCGATCAAGCTCAATACCCTGCTGAAGTTGTCCTCGATTACCTAGGGGAAGAATTCTCCGAACTCAGCTCGTTCTTCCACTACCTGATCAATCTTGAGGATCGCAAGATCCCTGTGAGCGATCAGAAAATCTGCGAAATGTTGCCCTATGCACGACTCAATTTCCGCGTGTTGGCAACGATGTGTGAAGTCCGGGGTAGCACCAGTTCGAGAATCGGGGCGGTGTTGAGCATGGCCGAGTGGCCGCGTAAGACGCCATCGCGAATGATGAACAAGTTCCTGCAGCAGCCGGTGGAATTCATCATCACGCAATCGTTCTTCTTCTCGAACCGGATCGAAGCCGAATCGTCGATGGTCGATGAACAGCGCCGACTGACCGTATCGGACACCCACGGGATTTCCAACGATGACAGCCAGGAACTGACTGAAGGCATTCGTGCTCTGCGCCGTGGGGATACAGTCAATGGCCTGCATCACCTCACGATCTTCGTTCATGTGCCTTCGCTGCCAATGGACTCCGATGACTATCGCAAAGCGAACAACAAGGCGCTGGATAAAGCTGTTGGCTTGATCGAGGGATGCTTTGTTGACCTGAACGTCAAATCTGTTCGTGAGTGGATGGCCCTGGAAACCTTCTTCTGGTCGCAACTGCCTGGCCAACAAGAGGCCTTGATCGGTCGTCGCGGGAAGATCAAATCGAGCAACTTCGCCGGGTTCGCTTCGTTGCACAACTTCGCAAGGGGCCGTCGCGACGGCAACTTGTGGGGGCCTGCGATCACGGCTTTTGAAACCGAGAGCGGCACGTCTTACAACTTCAACTTTCACCGTGAGCTGGAAGGGATGGTTGCAGGGCACACCGCAGTTGCAGCGGACACCGGCTCAGGTAAGACCACGCTGATTTCGGCGATGGTTTGCGAAGCCGACAAAGCGGGGCCGCGAGTGTTTTGGTTCGATAACCGCTTCGGCGCGAAGGTGTTCATGAAGGCAATGGGCGGGGTACACACCACGCTTTCCCCTCACAGCGGCATGAACTGGAATCCCTTCAAGCTGCCGGACACGGCTGAGAACAGGGCGTTTCTGGTCGATCTGCAGGTGCAGATGCGTCAGTGCTACGCATCTACTCCGGCTGACTCCGACGACATTAAGCGCTTCAAGGCTCTGGTAGATGAAAACTACTCGCTGCCGTACGAGGATCGGCGGCTGCGCAACGTGGTGTGGACGTATGGCCACGGCGAGCTGGCAGACATTATGGCCATCTGGCACGGCGCCAAGGGCGTGACTGGTGCGAATGCTGGTGTGTTTGACAATGAACACGACTCTATCGACCTGACCACTTCCCGGCATTACTGCTTTGAAATGATGGAACTGCTCAAGGGCGGTGAGGCCCGGCCTGAACTGCCGGTCGTATTGAGCTATCCGCTCCATCGTATCGAGCAAGCGATGGATGGCACCCCCTTCATCTTGGTGCTGGAGGAAGGGCAAAACCTGGTGAAGAACGATTATTGGAAGAAGCGAATCGACAACTTCATCATGCAGATCCGCCGCAAGAACGGGCTGATTATCTTCGTCACCCCTGATGCGAAGTACTTCCGCAGTGAAACCGACTCAATCGACAAGCAGACCTCTACCAAGATCTACCTGTCGAACGACGCGGCCACTGATGAAGACCATCAAAACCTGACCGTCGCAGAACGTAAGTGGATTCGTGAGATCGGCCAGGCTTCCCGCAAGTTTCTGATCCGTCGCGGGAAAGAGTCGATCAGGGCGGTTTTCGATCTGACTTCCGAAGTGGATGACGAAAACCTGTCCGACTTTATCCCAGTGCTGTCCTCAAACGATGTTGGTGTCGCCTTGATGGATTCCATCATCAAGCGCCTGGGCACCGACGACCCTGAGCAATGGGTTCCTGTCTTTATGGCGGAAGCCAAAGCGAAAAACACCCACAACCTGAAGGCGGTCAAATGATGGCAACTATGAAGAAGTTAGGCCTCGCCGTGGCCGTGGCCATGGCTGTGAGCGGCCAAGTGAATGCTACCGGCGTTCCAACTGGCGACGCTGGAACCTGGGCGGCTCTGGCTCAACAGCTTGTTGTGCTGCGGGAACAATTCGAGACGCTGAAAGACTCCTATCAAACCCAAGGCAACATCCTGCGCAACCTCGAAGGCTCCTATGGCCGGGGTGCCATCGGCCTGAACGACTCGATCAACTCGGCCTCGGTCGTGCCGGGTTCCTGGCAAGAGGTCGTTGCACGGCAAGGCTCCGGTGCGTATGGCAGCAAGCAGTCGTACTACGAGGAATTGATCAAGACCTTGCCGCAAGAGCTGTTTGCCAACCCACAAGGCCAGCGCGCCCAAGGCTACCAGCTCAGTTCCGATGCCGTTCGTGCAGCCATGTCTGGTGGCGATGCGCTCTACAGCGAAGTGCAGGTGCATCTGAACAACCTGGCCACCCTCTCGCGACAAGTGGACATGACCACGAACGCTAAAGATGCCGCTGACCTGCAGAACCGCATTGCTGCTGAAAACGGCATGTTGGCCTCGGCCCAGTCAAAGCTGCAGGCATTGAACATGAACCTGCAGGCGAATCTGAACAACGCTGAAAACCAGGCCACTGCGGATAATGAGAAATTCTTTCGCTGGACTGAACAGTAATTCTCGCGTGCGAGAAAAGGAGATCTGAAATGAAAGCAATCCTGCTGATGCTCAAAATTATCACTGCCCCAGTCTGGGGGCCGCTGTGGCTGATCGCCAAGCTCTGGAAGGTAATCGTTCTGGCGGTACTGGTCGGCGCAGCCTCGGGCTGTGTCACCAACACCGCCAAGCTGGATAAGTCGCCGTGCGCTTGCCAGTTCACCCCGTTCGTAACCGCTGACCAGGAGCGCACCAATGCTTAAGTTCAAGCTGCACCATATCCTCTCTGTTTGCGTCGGTGTGGTCGTCGTCGGCGGGTTGGTTTACATCAACACCTCGTCCTACTTTTCGACCTCGCCGGTCGATGGTGAAGCGCCCATGGCGCCGGTGGCCACCTCGGAAAACCCGCTGTTGAAGGCAACCAAAAAGGATGTTGGCGACTGGTTCCCGGGCACCTGCTTTGCAGAGATCTACATGCAGTCGTCGTCGTACGGTGGTGCCCTGGTACAGGGTTGCATCCAGAAAACAGCACGAGAAATCAAGGCGCAGACCGGAGCGACCGTGAGCGCTGAAGACTTCCGCTCTCCTGAAGTGATCTCGCACTTCAAGGGTGTGTATGGGGCATCGAATCCATGGCGCAGCTGACTCTCGAAGGTCTGATCGGGGCTACAGACGAAGTAACGACAAGTTTCGTTGCCGAAGTATTTCCCAACCTTGCGGAGCTGGTTTCACCACTGGTTTATGTCGTTGCGGTTGGGTACTGGGTCGCGTTGGGTCTTTCGATCTACAACGGCCAATCCGTCAAATACTGGGACATTACGAAGAGGGCAATGCTCACATCATTGATCTTTCTCACTCTGAACTGGGGTAGCGGCGGGGCTGTGTTTTACCAGGCATGGGGCACGTTCACTGAGTCGGTTGCCGCGAAAATTATGAGTGGCGGTAGCACTACCACTTCAATGCTCGACGCGCTGTATGTAAACGTGGGGAAGGTTGCCAGCGTTCTGATGAATGTTAGTTGGCGTCAGTTTGCGATGATCCTGATGGGCTACGGTCTTTTCTTGATTAACTGCATTCTGTTTGTGGTCGCCATCCTGAACATGCTGATTGCAAAGTTTGGTGCTGCTATCAGCATGGCAATTCTTCCGATCTTGGTCGCGTTCTTCTTCTTTTCGGAGACTCGGCAATGGGGCATGAACTGGCTAAGTAAGATGCTGAACTTCTCGCTCATCTACATTCTGTCCATCGCCATTATCCGTTTCGGCTATTCGGTTTTCGGGGATGCAATTAATGAAGTTGCTCAGACAGCTACAATCAGCGATGCAGCTCTAATGACCGCGCAACAGTACGGAACGATCCTGATCGTTGAAGGCGTCTTGATTATCTGCATGTTGCAAGTGCGTGGCTGGGCGGCGGCGCTGTCTTCGGGTGCAGCGGTGCAAGGATCCTCGCTTGTAATGATGGCTATCAGAACTTTGGGAGTACGTCGCTAATGGACAAGACGTTTAAGAATGACGAACAACTGCGCCGCAAGACCTTGCGCGAAGGTCAGAAAACCAAGCAAGAACGCAATCGTTCGTTCTACCTCAATGGCATCCAGGCCGTTGCCATTCTCGGGCTGGGCATCGCCGTCGCCGCGCTGGCAGAGATCCACACCGTCATACCTGTGGTTGCGACCATTGGTGCGGATGGTGAGGTTTTGAAGATGCGTGTTATCGACAAAGACAACGTGTCTTCTGAAGATGCGTTGATCCAAGGCGCTCTGTATGACTTTGTAAGTGCATGTAATACGTTCGATCCAAAGCGTAAACAGCAGCTGTCCGATGCTTGCCATTTGTTCATTACGCCGGACATTGCTCGGGATTATGAACAATTGATCAACCCGGAAAACCCTGATAACCCATACCTGACGCTTGATGCGAAGGACTGGATTGAAGCTCAGGCGTATGGGATGAACAAAGTCGGAGACGTGTACCAGGTTTCTTTTAGATCCTATCTTCACAAATGGGGCACGAAAGAGCCGGTTGTTACTAACTATGTGGCAAACGTCAAAGTCGATAACACACTGAAGCCAAGATCGCTTGGCGACCGCTGGGTAAACCCACTCGGAACATTGGCTACTGTCTACCGTAAGAGTGAAGAACTGAGCCGCCGGTAATTCATTCAATTCAAGGAAGCTGATCATGAAGAAAAACTGCATTCTGCCGACCGCTATCGCCCTTAGTTTGTGTTTTATGGGGGGTATCGCACATGCCGCGAAGTTGCCAAAGCCACTTATAAGCGATAGCCGGGTAAAACAAGTTCCTTACGACCCGAACCAAGTTTATGAACTGGTGGGGACGTACAACTATCAAACTTCGCTGGAGTTTGAAGCAGACGAAATGGTCAAGGTTGTAGCGCTCGGCGATACCATCGCCTGGCAAACCATCCCATTCCGGAACCGGCTTTTCCTCAAGCCGGTTGAAGAAAATGCGGACACCAACCTTACCGTTATCACCAGCAAACGTACCTATTACTTCCAGCTCGGCAGCACCAAAAAAACGGCTGGCCAGTCGTACCTGGTGCGCTTCATCTACCCGACCAGTCGGGTGGCCACCTACTCCGAGTTCAAAAGCAATGAGCCAGCGCCGGTGGCCAGCTCCGGCACCGCGAGCGAGCCGAACATCAACTACGGCTTTTCGGGTGACAAGGACGCAATCGGCTTGCAGTCGGTGATGGACGATGGCCAGTTCACCAAGTTCCTGCTCAAGAAAGGCACCGACATGCCGCAGTTCTACCGCGTGCTGCCGGATGGCACCGAGGCGATGGTCAACAAGCGTCGTGAGGGTGATTACGTGGTCGTTGAGCGCCTGGACAGCATGTTTGTTTTGCGTGACGGCAATTCCTATGTGTGTGTGCAGAACCTGGCGAATCCCTACAAACGCACTGTTACCCGTGGTGCCCGTGACGGTGGAGGGGCATAAGCATGGCCACTGAAGACAACAAACAGACCCCTGAAAAACAAGCGACGGAGAAAACTCGCGAGGACGAAATTCGCGAGTGGAACGAATCGCAATCTAACTCGATGTTGAAGGCCAAAGGCGGCTCCAACAAAGCGACCGGCATTGCGCTGATCGTCGCAACCGTGGCGGGGTTGGGCTTCGTTTACTGGCTGAACAACAGCGGCGATAGCAAAGCCACGGGTGGCTTGAAGAAAGAAGAACTGGTCGCAGCACAGCCCAAGCGTGTGCTGGATCCTGCGCCGAAACGTGAGGCGGCAAAGGTAAGCCCCGTTAGCAATGACGGCTCGTCTGCTCCTGCTGATACGCCGCGCTCGGTGGTGGATCGGCAGAACCAACAAACAGGCTTGAGTGAAGAAGAAAAGCGGCGGCAAGCGTTGGAAATGCAGATGGAGCTGGAGCGGCAGAAGATGCTTGCAGCTCGTCAACGGTCGGCCATTTTCGCCAGTGCGAAAGAGGACGGCTTCAAGGATGGAGCAGGTGGCCAAAAGGGTGGATCTGGCGCATCGCTTGGTGGGGACAATGGCCCTTCGACACCGACCAATGCAAACGACGCTTACGCGGCATCGACCTTCTCCGAGGGCGTGCCGGTGTCAACGGGGCGTCAGTTGGAAAATCTCGAGTACAAGGTTTTGCAAGGCGCGGTGATCGAGGGTGTTCTTCAACCTCGCGCCGTCAGCCAGTTGCCGGGCCAGGTCTGCGTAGATATTCAGCAGGACGTTTACGCGGCAGTCGGTCGCCGGGTCATGATCCCATGGGGTTCTACCGTTTGTGGCAGCTATAACGCGACTCTGCGACCAGGACAGGAGCGCTTGTTCACGATCTGGAACTGGTTGCGCACGCCTGTCCTGCCTGGCAGGCCAGCAATGGAAATTGCCATCAACAGCGGTGGTGCTGACCAACTCGGCACCGCTGGCCAGGGTGGCATTGTCAACAACCACTGGGCGCAGATCTTTGGTGTTGCTGCAGCGGTTTCGATCATTGGGGCCGGTGCCTCGAATTCCGGGGTTTCGTCCGGAGATCAGGAAAACTCGTCTTCGCGCTATCGCTCTGAGGTGCAGGAAGCCGCGGCTGATTCTGCTCAGACGATCCTGGGGCGTTACGCCAATATTCAACCAACGCTGACCGTCCCGCACGGTTCGCGGGTGGTGATCTACCTGCAGCGCGATCTGGATTTCAGCTCGCATTTCAAGAAAGAGATCGAGCACGCCAGTAATGGCGGCGTGACCTATATCCAGTGAGGAAGCGGTATGTCTGAGATTGCATCTTTCCGTTCCAAGCTGAGAAATCTGGTCACGCTGCTGGATGATCCGGAAGTTACTGAAATTGCGATCAACGGCCCGGACAATGTCTGGGCCGGTTATCGCGGCCAACGGTTCATGCAGCCAGTGCAAATCGAGGGTGTGACCGTTCAGCTGATTACCTCACTTGGTGAGGTAATCGCCGCGCACACCGACCAAAAGGTTGATACCAGCACACCGATCCTGTCGGGCCGTATCCCGATCAATCTGGCGGATGGTGTAGCGGACAACCAGCGCGGCGATTACCGGGTACAGGTTGTGCTGGCCCCCGCTGTAGAGCAGCACATTGGCGGCATCGTTTGTATTCGTAAGCCAGGGATCAAGCAGATCACGCTGGAAGAATACGAGGACTTTGGCGCGTTCGAGCACATCAACGAACTTCGGGCGCACTCCGAATATTCCGACGATCACTTGATAGAGCTGTACCGGGCCAAGCGCTGGAAAGAGTTTTTCATCGGCATCATCAAGGCCCGCAAGAACATCATGATTTCTGCAGGCACCAACGCCGGTAAAACCACCTGGCTTAACGGAATGCTGCAGCACATTGACCCACATGAGCGGATTGTCACGATTGAAGACACCCGTGAGATCCGTACGCCAAACCGGAACGTGGTTCACCTGATCTACTCACGCGGCGCCCAAGGCCGCGCCAAGGTGACACCGTTCGACTTGCTTGAATCGATCCTTCGGCTGACGCCCGACCGGGCAATCATGGGCGAGATTCGCGGCGGTGAGGCATTCCCGTTTCTGGAATTGCTCAACACCGGTCACAGCGGCTCGCTGTCTTCGATACACGCGGACTCGCCGGAAATGATGTTTGACCGGTTGGCCTCAATGGCTGCCCGAGGTGGTGCGGATATGACCAAGACGCAACTGGTCGAGTATTCGCGGCAACTGATCGATGTAGTCATTCAGTGGGAATACGGCTTCGACGGCCGCCGCTACATTTCGGAGGTGCAATATGCAAAAGCTGCCTAAGTTCGCGGTAACGATGCTGGCTCTGGCCTGTACGGTCGGCCAGACCTGGGCCGGTGAACCTACCCCTATACCTTTCTCTGAACTGGCAGCGAAGTGTGCGCCGACAGTTCACCAGCAAACGCTGAAGTCCCTGATCGGTAATGAATCGACCTACAACCCTTATGCAATCGGGGTCGTAGGTGGACGGCTGGAGCGTCAGCCCCAGTCGTTGCGCGAGGCGGTGGCCACCGCTGAACAACTGGAGCGGGAGGGTCAGCGTTTCTCGGTGGGAATCGGCCAGCTCCTGGTCACCAACATGCGCGCCATGGGCATGACCTATGCCGAAGCCTTTGAGCCTTGCCAGAACCTCAAGGCAATCAGCGATCTCATGGTGAAGAACTACACCAAAGCGCTGACTTCGGGTGCTCAGCCGCAAGAAGCATTGCGGGATTCGTTCTCGATGTACTACAGCGGCAACCCCACTCGGGGATACCAGCCGGACAAGCCAGGCGATCCATCGTATGTGGAAAAGGTTGTTACCGGCGCTCTCAATCCCACTGCCGCCGATCCAATTGTGCCCGCTGTAGAGGCGCTGGAAGGCGATGAGGCGATTGCCATGGCCGTTCCGTCGCAAGGGGCAAGTAAGGCACCTGTGCGCGCTCGTAGAGCTTCACAGCAACAGAGTGGCCCGTGGGTGATTGTGACCGACGAAAACGGCCAACAAGTAGCGCCAGTGCAGGCTGTGGCTTTCCAGGTTTCGACTACTGGACAAGCTCAGGCGCCAGAGCAACCAAAGGTGCAGGTTCACCTGAACACCGATGTTCCTGAAGGCGATCAGCGATTCCAGCGCTTTGACCAGCCGCTCGCAGCACCTGCAGCACCTGCAGCGGCTCCGGTGCAAGCACAAGCACAAGCAGCGCCTTCTTTCGTACAGATCATCAACTGAATTTCTCGCACGCGAGAAAAGGGGGGATTTATGAAAAAACTTCCATTTGCTGCGCTGCTCGGTGCGCTGTTTTTGTCCGGTGCTGTCAACGCTACCGAACTCCCATATGGGCATGACAGCGACCCTGATGCTTGTGGTGCAGTGCTCTGCCTGCTGGGTATGACCCGCGATGGCGACTGCGACAAGTACATCAAAAACTATTTCGGCATTAAGCGTTACAAGCACGGCCATTTCAGCCCGTCGCGTACGAAAGCGGCCCGGGGAGACGCTGTTGCACAGTGCAAGGACGATGAGGGCTTGACCAAAAAAGCCAATGACCTTTGGGGGACTGTTCCAGATGGCTTCTAGTGTGTTCAAGCCATTGGCATTGGCATTGGCATTGATCGCGGGGGCCGGCGTTCAGACGCTGGCCCTGGCCGCTGAGGTAGATGGCCCTCGGCGTATTGAAGTCGGCTTTTCACCGGAGGGATCGGCGCAAAAACTGGTACTGCGAGCCATTGAGGTGGCAAGCAGCTCTATTCGCCTGTCTGCCTACGTGTTCACCAACCCGGACGTAACCCGGGCGCTGATTGCTGCGAAACAGCGCGGGGTCGATGTGGCTGTTGTCGCCGACCATCGCAGCAACCTGCAGGAACAACGCACCTCCGCTGCTCGCCATGCGCTGACGCTTCTGGCGAAAGCAGGAATACCGACTCGCACTGTCGATGCGTACGCCATCCATCACGACAAGTTCATTGTGGTAGATGGCATGACGGTCGAAACGGGCAGTTTTAACTTCACCGCTGCTGCGGCAAAGAGCAACAGCGAGAACGCACTAGTGGTCTGGAATGACCCGGCGCTCGCTGAAACCTACCTGAACCATTGGCAAAGCCGCTGGGATCAAGGAATCGCCTTCAAGGCGAAATACTGAGAGGGAACGCATATGGAAAAGCAAAACACTGACCAGACCACGTACCAGCTGTTCCAGAAAGGCAAGGATCTGCAGACGTTCACCGATCCGAAGGAAGCGGGCGCTGCCTGGTTCAAGGCCGAGCTTTCCGACAAGACTGTGATGACCGTTCAGCAAGGCGGCGGCGCTCGCGTATACGCGCAGGTGGGCAAGGAAGGTAGCCAGTACTACAAGGATCTGCCGTTCGACAACATGCCAGGCGCTGCCGACTTCAAAAACTCGTTCAAGGAGGCGCTGGAGCTGCAAAAATCGGGGCTTACCGGTGCTGCAGCTGGCAAGCCTGCCGAAGCTCTGGCCGTTTCCAAACCGATGGATATGCCTGCCATTAAGACTCCTGAGCGTGGTCAGACCTACGAGGGCAAGATCCTTGGCTTTCAGGGCACTCAGGTAATCCAAGCTGTCAGCGACGGACAGAAGACCATTCACATTGCACATGAGCGTGCAGCTCTGAGCAGCGCCAAGGCCGGGATCCTGCATGCTGGCAAGGATCTTTCGATCCGCTACCCATTCGCTGGGGTAGGCATTGTGCAAGAGCGTCAGCTCCAGCACGAACGCAAGGAGCATTCACATCAGCCGAAAGGCTTTGGTGGCAAGGGCTTTTGACCTTAACGAGCCGTAGCTGGCCAGCACAGCGCATGACACACTTTCAAGGGAGCCGGTAGGCTCCCTTTTTTGTAGGTCAGCAGTTATGCCCCTTGCTCTTGCGAATGTCCGCAATGCGTGACGGTGCCACACCCGCCAGCTTTGCCAACACGTTGTTGGATACCATCCCAAGCAGATGCTCGTAACGAGCTACCCGCGACACCCGCTGATAGGGCTTGATGCCCAAAAACTCCCGCCGCTGTTCGACCACCGAGAATGGCAAGCCAACTGCGCGACTGATCTTCGCCGAAGACATGGTGCCAAATAGCGATTCGTACCCAAGCCACGGCCCTTGATAGTTTGGAAGCGCGACGGGTTTAGGCGGTTCAGGCAGAGGGGCTGCAGGCCCGAAGCCGAATGACTCGCGCAATGCTTTGACTGTGGCGACGGTAGCGCCTGAAAGCCTGGCTATGTCCTGGTCAGTCACAAGGCCCAACAGCGCCTTGTAGGGTCTGACTGGATGGTTTGCCGGGATCCGTTGCTTTCTCGGCGTCGGTCGAGGTCTGGGCGGTATGCCCTGCGACTCGCGGTAGGTCGTCACACTGGAAACGGACACACCGCATCGAGCGGCAATAGCCGGGTCGGATTCAACCCCCAGCAAATCACGGAACGGCTCAATCACCTGATCGACTGTATAGGCCGCGATGCCAAACATCAGGCGGCGCTGTCGGATCCTGTGCTGTGTCGTCCCGACCAACCTGGCCAATGTTCGATCTTTCATCCGGCCAAGCTTGCAGTCGTACCACTTGGGCAATCCGATGTTTTTCCAGTCAGCGGTCATACATTCTTTGGGGGACGGTAGAGGAAACGGGCAAGATTGTACGCTAAGCGTGCAGCCTTTCAGGCTGGGGCCGGTGCCGGTGCTGCTTTTTGCCCCGTGAAAAGCTCTCGGTATCCACGCATGAAATACTTGTTTGGCTCTTTTTTCTTAATGTCTTCCGAGTGTTCACGTGACAGGTTTGCAAGTAGCCCGCAGTTGATCAAAAAGGCGTTTGCCCTGGGAATCCGCTTCTCAGCCACACCGGTCTTTTCGCTGATGGTTTCGAACGATGCCATTGTGAACATGGTCTTGTTGTCCCGTGCAAAAGCAAAGTAGAGAAAGAGCTTCAGCGCGTCGAGCTCACAGACAGATCGCTTCTGGAACATCTGAAAAGGCTCGATTTGAGTGTTCTTCAAGACGTTATAAAGCGGCCTTGAGGGCAGCTTGCACCAGTAGCCGGTGAAGTCGTAACCCACAAGGACGTACCTGCATTTGCGGCCATCCTTTTCGCTTTTGATCCTGCCTGTAACAACCAGTCCTTCCAAGCCAGCAGCAACGAGCTGTCGGCTCAAGCCTGTAATTTCCATCAAACGTGTGTAAGTCAGCTCGGCTATTAGATTGCAGTCGTTCCCCCTCCATTGTTCTTCGGCCTGGGTCAGCAGGGCGATGTACAGCTGCAATGCTGCAATCGCGGTTGATCGGGATGCCTTGGCTTGGTTTGACCATCCAAAGTCGCGCAGACCTCCCTCCTTAATCCATATCGCGGGCATCCGCACCCAAGGCAGCAATCTCATTTCCCAGCCCCCTGCATTCCGATGACGACGATAGCAGCGAACACTGCTAGTGACAGAACCAGCGGTACTAAGCGATCTGCGTTAGTAGCGAGGCGTTCCAATGCTTCTACTGCTTTGCGAAAACTGTTCATTAGCCAGATCTCAAATGACTTGTGATGCGGTCTTTGTAACGAACTGACGAACCTATCCTAGAATAAGGTGATCGATGTTTATAAAAAAATATTCAAAAAAGTCATTAAAAACAAAATGTTATACGTATATATCAAAGTCTTTGAGATTCATCTATTGGTTCACGAAAGGGGGGATTGACTGAAATTTTAAGAAAACTTTCTCTCTTGTGCCATGACAGCAATTCTCGCACGCGATAAAAAGCCCCTTCCGGGGCTTTTGTCACTCTATCTTGTACGCTCTCTGCCTTCGCTTGGAGTGGCGGGCTGTGCTCGCTGCTTCCACTCCAAAGCGCGCTCGTTGGTTGCGCCATCCGCGATGGTTTTGAGTGTGTGCGGTTTCTGCAGGCGCATCGCATCACGCTCTTTCTGCAGGCTCAAAGCGGTGGTTTTGTCGTAGCGCTTGGCAATGGCCGCTGGTAGTCCGGCAATAGCGTCGGTGTATACACGCGCCTCCAGCCGCGCCCGGCTGATCGCCACATAGAACAGGTTGAGCGAGGTGGTTCGGCTCTTGGTGTTGATCGAGATCATTACCCGGTCGTTGGTCAGCCCCTGCGCACTATGCACCGTCGCCGAATAGGCGTGCTCTAGGTGCAACGGCTTGTTCGCTGGTAGCTTCACTACTCGCTCAGGTTTGCCGTTGCGCTCCTTGATCGATGCCAGCTCGATCAAACCGTTTTGCGTACTGACCACGCGCATCCGGTCGCCGTTGGTGAGGTCAAGAGCCGGATCGTTCCGGGTGATCCGAACGAGGTCGCCCATGGCCAGCTCCGGGCGTTCGTGCTTGTACACACTGAGTTTCGTTACCTGGCGCGGGTTGAACTGGATGGGATTTCCATCGGCGCCGGTCACAATGAGGATGTTCCCCGGCAGTGCCTGCTTCACAGTGTAGGTTTCGCCCCGCATCAGGCCCGCTTTTTTGTAGTCCTTCTCTGGCTGGATCAGCATTCCCGCTCTGTAGGTCGGGGCATAGCGGCGTTCTGCCTGGGTCATGTCTACACGGTTTAGCGTGTCGAACTTGGCCCCTGTCCCCTCCAGCCCCAAAGCTCGGCGGGCCAGCGTGTTGATCTCTTTGCGATCCTTGTTCGTGCCCGCGACGATCAACACTTCTTTGCGCTCCTGGTCAGTGAGGCGAACGTAGTCGTTCACAATGGCCTGGTGCCGCTCGGAAGGGTTGCGCAGTTCCTCGATGTGTTTGATGTGCTGCAGCGAAAGTGGGGTATTACCATCGGCTGCGTGCTCGACGGCCCGTTTCAGCTCGGGGTCTCTCTGCCGCTGAATCTCTTTGATTCGAGCGGTCTGCATGCCGTTTTGCTGAAGCTGGGCGAACGGTTTACCCGCCTCGATAGCTTCGGTTTGTTTGGTGTCGCCCAGTTGAACCAAGCGAGCGCCCGACTTCTCAACTAGGCGCATCAGTTGTTCCATCTGGCGAGAGCCGACCACACCGGCCTCATCGAGGACGATGATGGTTCGCTCGTCCAGTTTCTTGTCCTTGGTATGGAAGAAGCTGGCCAGCGTGTGCGCGTCCAGTCCCTCATTCTTGAGTGCTGCGACTTGGTTGCCATAGGGAGCCAATGCAAGGATCCGGTAGCCGGGCTGATCTTCTGTCTTGCCGTGGCTCATCGCCTCGTTGACCGAGGAAAGCAGTTGCACCGCTCGATCCACGGAGTAGGTTTTGCCGGTACCGGCATCGCCCTGGATTCCGACGAACCTATTCGGGGTGCTGACAATGGTCTCGACCGCTTGCCGCTGGCCAGTGGTGAGGGTCGAGCCTTCGAGTGCTTTGGCTACCTGCTCCTGAGACATCAGCGGCGCGACCTGGCCCCGGCCTGTGCGCTCGATGGCGAGGATCGCCTTTTCTCGCTTCAGCCCTTTCTGAGTGGTGTAGCGCTTTTCCGCTGTGACCAATGAACCCCGGGCAATGGCCTTGGCCACATACTGCTGCGCTTGTTTGTCTGTCCAGCCTTTCAACTCCTTCAGGTGGGATTGCCAACCTGCAGGAGACAGCACCGGGTCTTCTGCGGATCCCTTGGCCATCTTGTAGGCCGGTGTCGATTCGATCAGCGTTCCCTGCTTCACCAGACGGTCAATCTCTGCAGAAACTTGGTCGGGTGTGGCCAAGCCAACCGCACGGCGAAGCGCGACGGTTTTCATATCCTGCTCGCCGACGACCTGCTCACGTTCGGTCAGGTGATTGATTGCGTACTGCACCACGGCTTGTCCGGGTGTCATGCCCGTGGGTAGATTGGAATCGGCGTGAACTCGCGCACCTGGTTCAGCGCGGCTCTCGCCATACTCGCGGCCATCAAACCGACTGCGCGTGCCGTAGTCGATCCCCAGCTCGCGGCTTTTCGTGACCCAATACTGTTTCACCAGCTCGGCGTCGCGCTCATCTTTGCGCGGCCTGGTCGCCATGGCGATGATCTGCTTTTCGAGAGTGGTTGCGTCTGCGCGGGTCTTTCCGTCTTTGGCCAACGCATCCTCAATGACCTTGCTACGGCCTGAGAATGCCTCGATCTGTTCGCGGGTGATGTGGTTCAGCTCAAAGTTGCCTTCGTTGTCCAGCACACGGATTTCGTAGCCCAGTTCGCGCAGCTCATAGGCCAACAGGCCTTTGTACATGGCGTCAACTTCATGCTGAACCACGAAAATGTCGTCATTGAACAAGGCGCGCCATTCGCCATCGGCCCGCTGTGTCATGTTCATGACCACTGCGTGGGTGTGCATTTGCGGATCTTTACCACGGCTCATTTCATGGCGAAATTTGCCAATGACCATGTTCCCCGTTCGCTCCCGCATGGTCTTGCCCTGTTCCTTGCGGCGAGCTTGAGCAAGCTTTTCAACGTGTTCCATGGCCTTGGTCACTGCCCGATCATGGGCGAGGACAACTGACTTGTCGCCGGCGACAAGTGCCTGCATTGAGACAGATTTCGGCGCTGAGAATGTCAGATCCAGGCCCATGCGCTTCTTGCCGGACTTCGGGTCGAAGGTGGTTGCTATGCGCTTGCCGTTCGGTAGCTTTCCATCGAGCAGCTTGGCCAGCTCCACGCTGTCGATCGCACCGGTCAAACCGAGTCTTTCGGCACCTTCGCCTTGCCACTCGCCCGGCGATTCCTTCGCGTAGTAGTCATCTGCAGCGGAAAAATAGTGCGCTGCCGCATACTGGTTGTTTCCCTTAATAGGCGTGACGTTGAACATGCCGACCCCCGTTATGCCTGACCGGCTATGACGATGGACGGTGCCCGTTCTTTGTGGTCGACATAGGGCAACTTGATCTTGGTGATTGGGAAGTCTTCACCGAATTTCAGATAGGCCTCAAGGTCATTGAGGTTGGAAATTTCGGAGGCCATCACCACGTATTCTTTCTTGATCTCCTGCGCTCGCGTTTGGCGTCCTGCAGTAAACGAAACCCGGGCGCGCCTAACCTCCTGCTCACCGAGGATCGCACTGGCCTTGATGGCTGTTTCGGCGTTCGCGGCGGCGAGGATGACGTAATTTCGGAAGCAAGAGAGCACTGTTTCGGCATCCTCCTTGCCATAGCTGGCAATGAGCTGCGACCAATCCTGCAGGCTGCCGACCATGCGCAGGCCGTGCTTACGGCCTTTGGTTGCGGCGGGCACAAAGGACTCAAGTTTGCCAAGCGATTGCAGCTCGTCCAGAAACAGCCAGAGGCGCTTTCCGGTCATGGGTTCGTAACTGAGGATCGTTGCGCAGATGGTGTCGATCCACATGGCCACCAGCGGCTGCATGGTCGAACGCATGTCCTCCCGCCAGGTGATATACAGGTTGCCCGCGTCAGGATCTGTCACCCATTTGTGGATGGAAAAGTCGCCTTTGGTCATGAAGCGCAGCGGGCGAATGTACTTGTTCATCATGAACTGGATACTGGCAATCGCCTTTTCGGCGTTGTCGCGGAAGTACCCTTCGGAGTCCGTGTTGGCCAGGAACGCCCGGATGGTGTCGCCGTCTTCCCGTACCAGCAGATTTACCAGCGTGTCCTGGTTCGGGTTGTTGATTTCCTTGAGCTTACGCATGGTGTCGGCCAGCACGTCACGCGCATACGCACACCATTGCTCATCGCCTGGATCGACCTGCGGCGGGATGATCGACTTGGCCATGCGGTCAAAGTCGTGAACGCCCTTGATCTCATTGAATAGCGTCCAACCGGCTGAACGTGCGTCGAAGGGGTTGAGAATCACGTCGCCCTTGAAGCTGAATTTCGAGTAGAACGTTCCGTTGGGATCGACCACGGCCAGCTTGTCACCGCGCTTCAGCGCCGAGGCCATCATGCTTTCCATGGACACGGATTTACCCGCACCGATGGACGCGCAGATCATGGTGTTACGGTCTTCAAGGTGCAGCGGCATCGGTACTTTGCCGATCATGATCGGGTCGAGCTTCGGCATGCCTTTCTTGCGCCGCTGCCGATTGGTTTGGCCGTTTCGAGTGCGTACCTTGCTGTCTACGAAATGCCAGTTACGAATGCGCGATCCCCGCAAGTGTTGCTGGAAGCGTTCGCCTCGAAAGCCATCGTCGCAATACTCATTGAGGTAGTAGACCAGCGCCCCAGCCGCTATGGCGCTGGCCACCGTGCAACTGGCCATGATGGGATTCTGCAGTGTCTGGTGGATTGTCCCCCGAAGGGCGTCGGGGAATGGGGTGAATGGCATCTGCGCGAGGTGTGCGCCTCCGAGCCATCCAGCCAACGGCAACCCGATGCCTGCCGTCATTGTCGCGTTTTCAACATCTTGTTTGTGCATCAGTCCTCTCCTGATAGACGTTCTATGTCCTTAGCCAACTCCGGCAGTAGGGTGGCTAACACTTCCTCGTTGCTTACCAATGCGGAAAGTTCGGCCCGCAATTCGTTGAGCTTTCCTTGTGTGGTGTTCTGTCGCAGCAGGTAGACCACGATGGCCAGAATGGTTCGATTCGTCGCCTGGGCCTGGTCGAGTGATTCGAGCAAAGCCAAGGTGCGCTGCTGGTCTGCCCATTGGTCTACGCCTCCCAGGTGACTGTCGGTTTTGGACGGCTCAAGCAGGCGATCACGCATGTACGTGGACAGGTGTTTATAGCCAGCCAAAGCCGCCGATTCCTCGACCCTGGCCAACTGCTGATCGTTCAAACGTATCGGTACTGTCTTCCCCACGGTGCCCCCTTTTGGCGGTTGAAAACCTCCCTGAAACCGGAGTTTTTTGTTGCTGGCATTCTTGTATAACAAACGTATCACACAAAACTATAGTAAAACATGGTCTATATGGTATATCTGTAATACAAACGTATCACGGTGCATTACGTTGCAATTACGTTGTAGCCCTCAGTATGCGTGGGCTACACCTCCCGCTAGGGAGGTGCGTGTTGTGTATTGAGATTTTGATCCTGTTAAGGATCAAAAATCATGCTCTTAAAAGGGCGTATTCAGTGCCTAGGCCGAAGGCCGTAGCAGGTGGGATACAACGTAGGTGCAAAATGGGTGCTGTAAGGCTGTATAGAGGTAGCAGTTAGGGTTTAACTTGACTACAGATAGGGGGTGAGTAGGATGCAGATAGACGGCAATAAGGGTGCATAGAGGGTGCAATATGGCAAGGTTAGACCTAGCAACTGCACTGAAGGCAGTTGAACCGGAAACCAAGGCAGCACAGATACGCCAGGTGATGCCGATTATTGAGCAACAATTGAAGGCTGGAGTGAGACGCCAAGCGATCCTGGATGTGCTCAAAGAGCAGGGGATCGAGATCGGTATGGAGACGCTGAAAAGTTATCTGTATCGGTATCGGAAGGCGCTCAAGGCAGAGGGGAAAAGTGACGCGGTGGATGTACCTAAACCACCAGCGATGGAAGCTCAGCCCCAAGCCCAGCCAGAAACTAATTCTGTATCGTACGATGCAGACAAGGACGACCAGCAGCAACCGCCGCCAATGACGCCGAGCGCACTGAGCAAAATCATGAACCCTGGGGATGATGTGAACGCCTCAGAATTGGCCCGCTACGAAAGTGCGGGCCGTAGCAGAAGGAAAAGCACATGAGCAAGATCGCAGTAGTCAATTTCAGCGGCAACACGGGCAAGACGACCGTATCGGATCAACTGCTGACGCCACGGATGAACGCGCCTCGGTTTGCCATCGAGACGATCAACGCGGGTGCATCTGACACCGCTGCCGAGATCGAGCGCATGAAAGGTCGCCAGTTCGGCGAGCTGCAGGAATGGCTGATGGTTGAAACCAATGCCGTGGTCGATGTGGGGGCCTCGAACGTCGAGGACTTTTTCAAGTACATGGGCCAGTTCGCAGGCTCGCATGAAGAGTTCGATTACTTCCTGGTGCCTACGGTCGGCGAGAAAAAGCAGCAGGCCGACACCATCAATACGATCAAGACGCTGGCCGCGCTGGGCGTACCGGCCAAGAAAATCTTGATCGTGTTCAACAAGGTTGAGATCGATGACGCTGACGATCTGCCGCACACCTTCGCCGCTCTGTTCGGTTTCCATGAGCTGGAGAAGAAATTCACCCTCAAGCGTGATGCGGTGATTTATTCGAACGAAGTGTTCGAGCGCCTGCGTGCGCTGAAAAAGAACATCGCCGAGGTGGTACAGGACACCACGCCGTACCGTGAAATGTTGCGCGAGGCGAAGACCGAGCAAGACAAGGAACATGCCGTGCGAATGATCTCGGTTCAGCGCCTGGCCAAGTCGGCCTGGCAGAACCTCGATGACGTGTACGCGGTGCTGTTCGGCAAAGGGAAGTAACCGCTATGGCCAAGGATCCGACAACCGCCCGCGAAGCGTTGGCGGGCCAGATGCTCGAAGACATTGACGCCCTGGTGCGCCGTCTGGAAGAAGTGGACGGTGAGCTGCGGGAGAAGGTCGCGAGCGCGATCAAGGATGCAGCGGGCAAGGCCTTGTTGCAGACGCAAATGAACTTCGAGTCGATGATGGAAACCCAGCAAGCGGCGCTGCTCCAAGCAGGCCGCGAAGCGGCGGCGCGGATTGGTAACGAGCTGAACCGGAGCGCAGCTCCGGTGCTGCTCGCTGCCAGTGGCCTGCGTCGTCGGCTGGTGGCCATAGCGCTGACCGCCTTGATAGCGGCAGTGGTCGCCGGTGCGGTTGGCGGCTTCCTCGGCTTCCGATTCGCCCTGGCGATGTGAGGGGGGGTGCCCCCTTTTTTGGGGTTTATCCTGTATCGTACGATACAGGATAAACTTTGCAGATGACCCATTACCTTCCCCCCGCTGGTGGGCAGGCTGGGGGAATTCTCGCGTGCGAGAAAGGAGGACACATGACAGCAACTGCGAGCCAAGAGCTTTACGAGGAAATTGAAGGCGCCTATGCGTACTTCAATGAGGTGCTTTTCGGTGGCCAGCTTCCTGGCTGCTTGTTCACGCTCCAGCGTAAAAGCAACACATTCGGCTATTACTCCGAGTCGCGCTTCCTTCGCCGGAACGGCGATGGAAAAAGCGATGAGATCGCGCTGAATCCAGCGTACTTTGCACACCGTCGCGTTCAGCAAACACTTTCGACGTTGGTACATGAGCAAGTCCACCAATGGCAGGCTCATCACGGCAAGCGTTCGCGGAGCGGTTATCACAATGCCGAATGGGCTGACAAAATGGAGTTGGTCGGTTTGATGCCGTCTAATACCGGCGAGCCTGGCGGCAAGCGCCATGGCCAGCAGATGACGCACTACATCATCGAAGGCGGGCCGTTTGATGTGGCCTGCAATGAATTGATCGAGCAGGGCCGCATGTTGTCCTGGATCGACGTGGTGACTAAGCGCGTGCCTATGTCAGCAGTATTGCTCTACGGCCCTGGCGGCGAGCCGGTTCCCGGCATGCCCGAGGATCCGACGATTGATATTCCCGCGTTGACCTCGGCGGGGTTGCTGCAGCCAGATCCTGGCAAAGAAGATCCGAAGAACAAACGCAAGTACACCTGCCCAAGCTGCCACCTCAATTTGTGGGGCAAGCCTGGTCTGAGTGGCCGCATTGAATGCGTCGAATGCAAAGTCCAGTTCGTTGACTCGAAAGAGCTGGTCGAGGTCCCACCACACGCCATGGCGAGGAACGACTCAGAGTGCCTGCTTTAGGTTAAATTGGCTTCAACACACGAACGGCAGGAGCTGGAAGCAGCATGAAGGACTCATATAAACAGATCGTCGCCCTGAGCAAAGGCACTGTACGACCACTTCTCGACGAAAAGAAGGTTCTCATGTCCTACCTGTACAGCCAGGCGCTTACGCACTGTATAGAGCATTCGGAGAAACATGGGGATTACACCCTTTTTTGTGCATTGGTGAACGTATTCGACAGTCGTGACTTCAAGCTCTTCGTTTCAGCATGGATCTGCGAACGTCTTGGGCTGAAAAGCAAAATGGGGCCGGAGGGTGCCGTCTTCGCAAGGAGCGAGAATCCTCCCAATACGCATATGAGCTTTAAGGTGAGTGTGGAAGAGTTCGCCGGAGCGAAATTTAAGGCAAAGGTGCCGGTGAAGCCTGTTGCTACGAAGGAGAGGAAAACGCCAAAGCGTGTTGATATGCTCGACTCATGGGCACGCCTGCCGGGTAGCTTCGGGCATGGGAAGCGGTGAACCCCCATGCAACTGACGGAGTGTTCAGAAACTCACGGATCGGCTCTGTATCTGGAGGTTGAAACATACGCTTAGTTTGTGGACGCTTGGCATCAGGCCTGACTCGGCTTCTGTTGGGCGGGTGGCCATCGTCCAGCAAACCAGGATTTGTTGGACGGCCTCGCCGATTTCCCGATTGGACCCCAGTTCACTGCTGGTACAGCACATTCAGCAAGTCTTCGTACAGCTGGTTATAGCCGGCTTCGTCAATCAGTCCAGCAAAGCGCAGGGCACCGACATAGCCCATGGCATTACCATAGATCACGTATTTCTCCATGCCCTGATACAGGTGCAGCGTCTTCTTGATCAATTCAATCGCGCCATTCAGCCGATCATGTAACAGTTCGGTCGGCACTGGATCCAGACTCATGTGTTCCTCCTTGCCCGGCACCTGCGGGTGGTCTCCTTGTCTGCGCATTTTAGTGTAGCCCCCGACTCCAACCAAATATCCTCAGCACCTTGTTGGCCCATAACCTGCGAATAGTCCACGCCGATCCCGGGCGAAGCCCGCACCTTTCAGCCTGCGGATCCAAGGGGGGCCCCCCTTGGTCGCAGAAAGCATTCCGATGCAACAGCCAGCGCACGCAAAATCGCCCAGCGAGCGAGGCCCAACAAAGGCCAGAGCAAGCGGTGCAGTTGTCCACGGGCCGGGCGGCTTTTTTTGCCCGGACGGTGGACAACTGCAGGGTGATGTCCTGAGCCGGGCACAGATCCTGATCGCGGCGGTTGCATCGCCAGGGCTGGCCCTGGCCAACAGCGATTCCCTGTTTCGTACGTTACAAATGCCGGGTACGGCTTGCCCTGGTGCAATGCAAGCGGAGCGCGCAGCCCGGTACGGGCGAAGGCGTGAGGATGGAAGCCCGAAGGGCCAAGACCTGGCGCGCTCTTGGCCAGGGCTTGGTTCACGACAGCCGGTGAGGCGTAGCCGAGCACGCCCGGGGTATGCGGTGGCCACCTCTCAACCGTGGCCACAAAAAACCCGCCGAAGCGGGTTTGATGGTTTCAACACCTGCAGCACGTTGAAATC
>NZ_RCNY01000030.1:0-26307 GCF_004307635.1 Pseudomonas sp. Sample_22 | reverse complement strand
CTTTTTAGCGAAAAACATCTCGCGAAAGCTTGACCGTGAACAGAGTATCTACAGGATAGGCATGGGATCAGGCCTTTTTGGTGCGAGGCAAGAAAATCGCCAACACACCCAGCAACGGCAGGAACGAACACAGGAAGTACACGTACTCGATGCCGTGAATATCTGCCAAATGCCCCAGCAACGCCGCGCCGATCCCGCCGAAACCGAACATCAAACCGAAGAACACCCCGGCAATCATTCCGACATTGCCCGGCACCAGTTCCTGGGCATACACCACGATGGCCGAGAACGCCGAAGCCAGGATGAAGCCGATGACCACGCTGAGCACACTGGTCCAGAACAGGTCGACATGCGGCAGCAACAACGTGAACGGCGCCACGCCAAGGATCGAGAACCAGATCACGGCCTTACGCCCGATCTTGTCACCGATCGGCCCACCGAAAAACGTCCCCGCTGCAACCGCGCCGAGAAACAGGAACAGATGCAACTGCGAGCTGGCCACTGAAAGGTCGAATTTTTCGATCAGGTAGAAGGTGAAATAACTGGTGAGGCTGGACATATAAAAGTACTTGGAGAACACCAGCAAACCGAGAACCACCAGCGCACTGATCACCCGCCCCTTGGACAGCCCGTGGGTTGCAGCCTGGCCTTGCTTGAGCTTGAACAGGTTCAGGTGATTGGCGTACCAGCGGCTGATCCGGTACAGCACGAACAACGCAAATACCGCGAACAACCCGAACCAGGCCACGTTGCCCTGACCGTAGGGAATGATGATCGCCGCCGCCAGCAACGGACCGAACGCCGAACCCGCATTGCCGCCCACTTGAAAAGTCGACTGCGCCAGCCCGAAGCGTCCGCCCGAGGCCAGTCGTGCCACACGAGAAGCTTCCGGGTGGAAGGTCGAGGAGCCAATGCCGATCAGCGCCGCCGCCAGCAGGATCATCGGGAAGCTGCCGACCACCGACATCATCACAATCCCCACCAACGTGCACACGGTGCCCGCTGGCAACAGCCACGGCTTGGGATGGCGGTCGGTGTGATACCCGACCCACGGCTGCAACAGCGAAGCCGTCAGTTGGAACGTCAGGGTGATCAACCCGACCTGGGTAAATGTCAGGCCATAGTTAGCCTTGAGCATCGGGTAAATCGACGGCAGTACCGACTGAATCAGGTCATTGATCAAGTGCGCCAGCGCCACTGCGCCGATGATGCGCATGACCAGAGGACTGCTTTGCGAAGGAGCGGAGGCCGGCACGGAACCGGTCTGGGCATTGCTGATAGCCATGGGGGTTTCCAGACAACGAAGGGTGCACACGAACAGTTGCGTCAATGTGCCATTTTTCGGTGCAGGAGCGCCATCCCCTTAGCCTGCTAACTACTTCAATTTTTCATCGCTAAAGAGGTGATAGCGCTGTGCCATGGTCTGAATCTTGCCTTCCTGTTCCGCTTCAACGCGGCCCTCTTACAAAGAGGGCCGAGAATGGGAAGTTTCGCCACAGAGTCGGCCTACAGAGCTGGCAATGGTGAACTTTCGAGGCCTTTTAAGGGGCACCGGTCGTGGTCTTACGAGTCACGACGCACGCCAATGGTGCGCGGTGTTCAAAGGAGTCACGGGGCATGCAGGCTTTTTTATCACCGGGGATCGGGCTGCTGGGGCGTTTCGGGTTTGCGCGCAAGTTCCAGCTGTTGTTTCTGCTGTTCATCCTGCCATTGGCCGGCAGCCTGTGGATGATCGGCCAGGATTATCGCGACAAACTGAATTTGATCTCAGGAGAACGTGCCGGGGTTCGTCAACTTCTCGCCCTTGATGCGCTGGACAACCTGCTTTCCGCCCAACGTGATCGTGCAGCCCGGTGGCGCGCAACGGAAACCAATCGCCAACCGACGCCTGCAACGCTGGCCGCCATGGCAGCCTTCGACGCGGTCCAGCCCGCCGTCACTCAGGCCGCTTCTGACCTTGGTGCAACGCTGCAAAAAGACCAGGCCAAGGATGAAACCTTGACGCGTTTTCAAACCCTGCAGTCGGCTCTCAACGGCCTCGACTCGAAAAGCCTCAGCAGCGTCGGTTGGTGGCCGGACGGTTACGATCGCTTCACCAACGCCTTGAGTGCGCTGCAAGCGTTGCGCGAGCAAATCGCCATGGACAATCGCCTGACACTCGCACCCTGGCTGGAAACGTACCTGCTGACACAGATTTCCACCCAGCACGCACCGGACCTGATCGAACGCGTCGGTCGCCTGGCCGCCGTGGGCCAGGCATCCGTGGTGTCTGGGCAGTTCACCTTGCAAAGTCGCCTGCAATTACGTGATCTGCGCAGCCGCATTGGAGATGCCAGGGAGCAACTGGCAAAAACGGCGGGACTGCTCGAGGCCCGCTTGCCCAGCGCCCTGCAAACCTGGGCCGATCAGTACCATGACAGCCTCAAGCACCTCGATTCAGGGTTGAAAGTCCTCGATGACGGCGTGTTCGGCGGCAGCATCAACCTCAAGCCCGAAGACTTTGAGCGCAGCCTGGACGCCCTGCTCGCCAACCTCGCGGCGTTGCGCCAGCAATCGCTGGAATCGCTGGACCAGCGTCTTGATTACTACCACGACTCGGCGATCCGTCAGTTCATCGTGGTGGCGAGCGTGTTTGGCTGCCTCTTGCTGGCGGCTTTGTACCTGTTCATTTGTTTGCAGGCGTCGATCCGCCGTAGCGCCAGCGGTATCACCCTGCTCGCCGAAGCCCTGCGCGACGGCAACCTGAGCCTGCAAGCGCCGGTTCAAGGTCGGGACGAATTGGCGGCCATCAGCACCGCGCTGAATGTTGCCGTGGTGCAGTTGCGCACCAGTTTGCTCGGTGTGGATCACGAAACCCTGCAATTGAGCAACGCCGTGCAAACCCTCAACCACCATTCCAGCGATGCGCTGGGCGAGGTCGAAGCCCAACAGTTGCAGATCAGTCAGATAGCCGCTGCGGCCACGCAATTGGCCGCGACCTCTCAAGGGGTGGCCCACAGTTGCGAGCAGGCTTCTGGCAGCGCTCAGCAGACTCAGCGCATTGCTGCCGACAGCAGTCGGGACAGCCTGCGTACGACGGCAAGTATTCAGGCGCTCAATCAGCGTCTGAACGACACCGCTGCGGCGCTGGGTCGGGTCAGTGAACAAGGGCAGCAGATCCAGTTGGTGGTCGACACCATTCGCGGCGTCGCCGAGCAGACCAACCTGTTGGCGCTCAACGCCGCCATTGAGGCCGCCCGTGCCGGCGAGCAGGGCCGTGGTTTTGCAGTGGTGGCCGACGAAGTGCGCAGCCTGTCACAACGCACGCAGACCTCGACCGCGCAGATCGCCGGTACGGTCGACAGTTTGCGCAGCACGGTGAACGAAGCAGTCAGCCTGATGGAAGCGGCGTGTGGCCAGGCGCAATCCGACGCCCTGGCCGTCACGGGCCTGGGCGAGCGCCTGGGGGAAATTGCCAGTGCAGTACAGGGCGTCACTGATACCCTGGCGCAGATTGCGACAGCCGTGGAGGAACAGGCCAGCACCGCCGACGAGGTCAGCGGCAACATCCAACAGGTCGATCAGGCCGCGGTGCGTTTACTCGAAGGTGCCCGTGCGGTAAACCACGCAGCCGACACATTGAGCCATGGCAGCAAGGCATTGAGTGCCAATACAGGCAGGTTTCAGCTCAATTGATGCCCTCCCCCGAGTGTTTTTTTCGGCTCAGGAGGATAAGCGGTTGAAAGCGTAGAGAAATATTTTAGATTTGTGCTTGACGCATCCCCGTTACCGGTGAATAATGCGCGCCACTTGGCTACATAGCTCAGTTGGTTAGAGCATAGCATTCATAATGCTGGGGTCCGGGGTTCAAGTCCCTGTGTAGCCACCAAGTACTAAAAACGGCTTACCGCAAGGTAGGCCGTTTTTTTATGCCTCGAGAAAACTGCGCCGCGGTGACAGGAGATCCTCAACCGCTGCGCTCGTCGATCAGGTTCGAACCGTCGGCAATGCAGACAGCGCTCGCTCCCAGATCTGCCAGGTCCGCAACCAGACCATCGCCTGCCAATCGTTGTCGGCAGGATAAAACTGCTCCAGCAGATTCAGCTTGATCTCGCGCCCTGTCGCATCACCTGGGTTGCCATGCAGATGCAGCCAATGATCATCACGCAGATGGCGATGCACGTCCGGGCCCGGATACGTCCCGCACTCAATGACAAACGGCATCAACCGCACCTGTGGCAGCGCATCGAGCAATGCCTGCGAGGTATAGCCGGTGGCCGTCGCGGCCACACCGGTTTCGCTCAAGGTGTCGGCGCCGGTTTGCAAACTGTAGAGCCACGGCCCATAGATCGCCTGCGCATCCGCCAGCGCCGGATAGGCAGACTCGGTTATGGTCAATAACATCGGATGCCCGTACTCACCGGCGCCGGTGTGCAGATCGAAACACATGACAACCTCGGCATGGCTCATGTGCTTTTGCATGATCCGGTGCAACGTGCGATTCGACCAACTCGGCACCAGCCCGCCATAAAACAGGCCATCGGGGTGAGCATGCTGTCCACCTTCGACGATCGACATCACCGCTGGCCAGCCGTGTCGCTCAACCTGTTCATCAAGCAACGCATCGGCCCGCTCCCGCTCGAGGCCTCGCAACTGCGTGCAGGCATAGATGTCATGCAGCGCGTTGTAAGCCTGGTTGTCCGGCAGTGGGCGCTGGAAGTTCAGGTGATTGCGGTTCAGGTCGATATTGTCTTCGTTGACCCGCCGCAGCCACGCCATGCCCCAAGGGTTGATTACATGGATCATCACCACAGCCACATCCGCCGGCAATGAGCGCTTGCCAAGTTCCTGCAGCCACTTGATCTGGCAACTCGAACCGTAAAAGCCTTCCACGCCATGGGTGCCGCTCAACGCGATCAACAATCGCTTGGCACCTGGATCCCCCAGCACCGCCACGTCAGTCGCCAGCGGTTCACCGAACGGCCCTCTGAGCGGATGAGCGTACTCGCTCAGCGTCGCACCCGCCGCGCTGGCCGCTGCCAGAAACTGTTCGCGCTGAGCTCGGTAACTTGGCTGCGTTGGAAACTCGGTCTGCATGTCTGCCTCTAGTTGGTTTTCTGACCTGCCTGTTGGCAATGACCCTACAGAAAATCCGCCCGATGATGAAGCACAATGCAATCTTTGCAGCGAGAGCCGGTTTGCGTCACCGCAAGACGGTAGATAAAGTCGCCGGAACGTTTATCTCACGGATGGAGTGCCCCACGTGTTCTCAGTTTTGCGCTTGAACCGCCATCGAGTGTCCGCCATTGCGCTGATCACCGCCGCGATAGCCCTCGGCGCCTGCAACAACGCATCGGTACCGACACTGCCGCTCGCACCGGAAAGCGCTTCCGGTTATCGCACCGATCTACAGACCCGCCACGCCTCGAAACACATGGCAGCCGCCGCCAATCCGCTGGCCGCCGAAGCCGGGCGCGAGATGCTGCGTCGCGGTGGTTCGGCCATCGATGCCGCGATTGCGATGCAAGCGGTATTGACGCTGGTCGAACCGCAATCGTCAGGCATCGGCGGCGGCGCCTTGATTGTGTTGTGGGATGGTAAAACCGTGCGCACCTACGACGGCCGCGAAACCGCACCGGCTGGCGCCACCGAGAAGCTTTTCCTGCAGGCCGATGGCCAACCCATGCCCTTCACCCAGGCACAGATTGGCGGCCGCTCGGTTGGCACGCCGGGCGTGTTGCGTGCGCTTGAACTGGCCCATCGCAAACACGGTCGCCTGCCATGGGCGCAACTGTTCGAACCGGCGATCGAATTGGCCGAGCAAGGTTTTGCCATCTCGCCACGGCTGCACGGGCTGATCGCCTCGGACTCGTCCATGGCTCGCTCCCCCGAGATGATGGCTTACTTTCGCAATGCCGACGGCAGCCCGAAAGCCAGTGGCACCCTGCTTAAAAATCCGCCGTTGGCAGCGTTGTTCCAACGTATCGCCAAGGAAGGACCGGACGCGTTGTACAAAGGCGCTGTCGCGCAGGAAATCGTGGCCAAGGTCCAAAGTCATGCCAATCCCGGCAGCCTGTCACTGGTCGATCTGGCCAACTACAACGCCAAGGAGCGCGCGCCCCTGTGTAGCGATTACAAACGCTGGCAGGTGTGCGGCATGCCGCCGCCGTCATCGGGCGGAATTGCCGTGGCGCAGATCCTCGGCACGTTGCAAGCCCTGGAGGCTCGCGATCAGCGCTTCGCACTCGCTGCGATGAAACCGTTGAAAACCAGCGCCCCTGCCGGCATCGAACCGTCCCCTGAAGCCGTGCACCTGATCTCGGAAGCCGAGCGCCTGGCCTATGCCGACCGCGCGCAATACGTGGCCGACACAGATTATGTGCCGGTGCCTGTCAAAGGCCTGATCGACCCGGCTTACCTGGCCAGCCGAGCCGCCATGATCGGCGATCGCAGCATGGGCACCGCCAAACCGGGCACACCGCCGGGCATTCAGGTCGCCTATGCGCCGGACCGTTCGCCTTTGCGCATTTCCACCTCGCAAATCGTCGCCGTCGATGATCAGGGCGGCGCGGTCTCGATGACCACCACCATCGAATCGGCATTCGGCTCGCATGTGATGGTTCAGGGCTTTCTGCTCAATAACGAAATGACCGACTTCTCATTCATCCCCGAGGAAAATGGGCAGAAGGTCGCCAACCGCGTCGAACCGGGCAAACGCCCCCGCTCCTCCATGGCCCCGACGTTGATCTTCGATCGTCAGAACGGCGAATTCCTCGCCAGCATCGGCTCCCCCGGTGGCTCGCAGATCATCGAATACGTCGCCAAATCCACTATCGGCCTGCTCGATTGGAACCTCGACCCGCAAACAGCAATCAACCTGCCCAACTTCGGCAGCCGCAACGGCCCGACCGAACTTGAACGCGGACAATTCAGCCCCATGCTGATCCAGACGCTGAAGGACAAAGGCCACAACGTGAACGAGATCGACATGACCAGCGGCACTCAGGCCGTGGTTCGGGTCAAGGATGCGCAAGGCAAAGCATCATTGGCCGGCGGCGCAGACCCTCGGCGCGAGGGTGAAGCGTTGGGGGATTAAATGCGACGATGTGGCAATGGAAGAGGGCTTACCGGGTGGTAAGCCCTTTCCAAGAGTATTCAGACATCAGGCCGGCATAGCCAAAATGATGTGCGGGTGACGTTGTAGTCCAGGCGCTTTCAACGACTGATTTTCAACGCCCGTCGCGCCTGATGCTTTTCCATCGCCAGTTCAATCAGCCGCGTAACCAGTTCTTTGTAGGTCATGCCCGCGGCTTGCCAGAGTTTCGGGTACATGCTGATACGGGTGAAACCGGGCAGCGAGTTGATTTCGTTGATCAGCACTTCTTCGCTGTCGGTCAGGAATACATCGACCCGCGCCAGCCCGGAACATCCGAGCACATGAAAAGCCTCGACCGCCATGGCCCGAATGCGCTCGCTGGCCTCGACGCTGATATCGGCCGGGACCACCACTTGCGCGGCCGTGTCGTCGATGTATTTGCTGTCGTAGGAATAAAACCCGTCGCGCACCACGATCTCGCCACAACCGCTGGCGATTGCCTGTTCGTTGCCAAGCACCGCGCATTCGATTTCACGACCGCTGACAGCCGACTCGACCAGCACCTTGTCGTCGAAGCCGAGCGCCAGCTCGACTGCCGCCACATACTCGGCTTCGCTGGTCACTTTGCTCACGCCTACGGAAGACCCCTGGTTCGCCGGTTTGACGAACAGCGGCAGACCCAGCTTTGTCGATACTTGCGCGAAACCGCTGCGGGCGGCAGTCGTGCGGGTCAGGGTCACGAACGGTGTGACCGCCAGGCCCGCATCACGCAGCAGGCGCTTGCTGATGTCCTTGTCCATGCACACCGCCGAACCGAGTACATCGGAACCCACAAACGGCAAATCAGCCATGCGCAGCAGGCCTTGCAGGCAACCGTCTTCACCGAGCGTGCCGTGGACGATCGGAAAGATCACGTCGACATGCCCCAGTAGTTCCTGATTGGAGGTTTCCACCAACTGCTGGCTGGCTTTGCCGGGCACCACCGCCAGCTCCCGGTTGGACTGATTGAGGGCAATCAGCGCCGGATTTTCCTGGTTCAGCAGAAAATTCGAAGGGTCGTTGAGATGCCAATGCCCTTGTTTGTCGATGCCGATGAGCACCGGTTCGAAGCGCGAACGGTCCAAGGCATCGACGATATTCTTCGCCGATTGCAGCGACACTTCATGCTCGGCCGAACGACCACCAAAAATAATCCCTACACGCAGTTTGCTCATTGCCTGGTCTCGAAGTGAATGTGCTTACGACTCGCGTTGCCGCACCTTACGACTGCAAAAGCTTGCCGTCCACTGGCTCGCCAATCGTCAAAAAGTGCCCACCGGCGACGTGGCGCAAGGTGCGCAACGCATCGTGGCCTTCAAAGTGCCAACGGCCGTCACTGAACACACGCTCGTCGGCCTGGGCGGCAATCACTTCAGCCCAAAGGGGCCGGACAGCGGTGGGAAGCGTTCATGGATGTCTGCTGCTGGGGAAAGAGCCGATTGTAGCGAGGTAAAATCCCGGAAATGAAAAGATCGCCGAAGCGATCTTTTCACGTACGTCACATCGCGCAGATCTTATGACGACAGCTGATTGGCAAACTGCCCCACTGCATTGACCACCTTCTGCGCGCCGTCCTGGATCTCGACAATCACCGTCCCCGCTTCCGCTGCCAGCGCCAGCCCCTGTTCGGCCTGCAGTTTGCTATCGGTCATCAGCGCCACAGCGTTGCGCGCCATGTCCTGGTTCTGACGCACCACCAACACGATTTCATCGGTGGCCTGGCTGGTGCGCGAAGCCAATTGCCGGACTTCGTCTGCCACCACAGCAAACCCTCGTCCCTGCTCACCGGCGCGGGCGGCTTCGATAGCGGCGTTGAGCGCCAGCAGGTTGGTCTGTTCGGCAATACCGCTGATGGTTTTGACGATTGTGCCTATCACCAGCGACTGCTCGTTCAGGGCTTCGATGCCATCGCCAGCGGTTTGCATGTGTTTGGCGAGGTCGCGCATCACATCCACCGCTTGCGTCACCACGGCCGTGCCGCGTTGTGCACTCTGGTCGGTTTGCTGCGACGTGCTGTAAGCGATGTTCGCCGCTTCGGCGACCGCTTGCTCCTGATTGACCTGATCGGTGATGACCGTGGCGAACTTCACCACCTTGTAGAGCTTGTTGTTGGCATCGATCACTGGGTTGTAGGACGCTTCCAGCCAGACTGTACGACCATGGCTGTCGATACGCTTGAAACGACCTGTGACGTACTCACCTGCATTCAAGCGGCGCCAGAAGTTCTGGTATTCGGCGCTGTTGTACTCGTCCGGCAGGCAAAAAGTACGGTGATGTTTACCTTTGATCTGCGCCAGGCTGTAACCCATGCCCGAGAGAAACCGGTCATTGGCGGTCAATACGTTGCCATTGAGGTCGAACTCGATCACCGCCGTCGAGCGCACCAGCGCGCCGATCAGGTTTTCATGTTCGCGGGAGGCCTCGATGGTGCGGGTCAGGTCGCTGGAGAAAATCGAAAAGTGCCTGATCCGACCGTCAGCCGAGCGAACCGGCTGAAAGATCGAACGCAGCCACGCTTCCTGCCCGTTTCCACGCAACAAACGCACGGTGCCGGCAAAGTGTTCGCCGCGGGTCAGGGCGTTATTGAAACGCCGTTGGAATTCGTCGTTCTTCACATGCTCCGGGGCGATGTCGTCGATGTGCCGGCCGATCAGCTCGTTGCTTTTGTAGTGCATCTCGCTCAGGAAATTCTGATTGACCGACTGCACCCGGCCATCCGTATCAAGGGTCAGCACCAGCATCTCGCTTTCCAGACTTTCCTTCACTTGCTGAAGGCTGGAGAGTTCTTCACGAAGAGCCGACAGCTCCTGCTTCAAGCGTTTATTGAACATGGGGATGCACCGATGGACTGGATAGAAAGCGATATGCAGCCTAGCCATCGGCCTTGCAGGTCTTTTCTGAAGAGCGTTTGAGTTTTGTCCTACAAAAATAGTTGCCACACGTGGGCAAGCTTGTCAGTCAGGCAGTGCCGGGCGCCGGACAATGTCCAACGCCGGGCATACGCGCACCGAAGTACGCTGCGCTGCCCACCCCCACCGCGCCCATCACTGCACAGAAAATCACGCAGATCCATGGGCTCCACGGCATCAGACCGATCAACAACAATGGGGTAATACTTGCCCAGGCGGCGTAGGCAATGTTGTAGGTAAAGGAAATGCCCGAGACACGAACCCGCGCTGGAAACAGGCTGACCATGACCGAGGGCACCGCGCCGACCACCCCGCACCCGAGCCCCGCCACGGCGTAGGCCAGACCGATCCAATCACCACCGCTGATCAGGCAGCCATAGAGCACGCCGATGCCCAGCGGCAGCAGCAGGCTGTACAACATCACCGTACGCCAGGCGCCAATGCGGTCGACCAGCCAACCGGCAAGCACGCATCCGATGTTCAGAAAGACGATGCCCAATGCGCTCAAGGCGAACGTATGACTGGCGGTCATGCCGAAGGTTTTCTGCATCATGGTCGGGGTGATGACCACGAACACCACCACTGCCGAAGTCAGCACGCAGGTGAGGATCATCGCCGGCAGCATGGCCAGCCGATGTTCACGCAGGACCGCCCGCAACGGCAGCTCGACAGTCTCTTCGCGCCGAGTCTGCATAGCCATGAACACCGGGGTTTCGCTGAGCCAGCGACGCAACCAGACACCGATCACGCCGAATGCGCCACCCAGCAGGAATGGGTAACGCCAGGCGAAGTCGAGGATCTCTGCCGGCGTAAACGCCTGCGCGAGGAACGTCGCCGTCAAAGCGCCAAGCAGATAGCCAAAGGTCAGCCCCGCCTGCAAAAAACCCAAGGCATAGCCGCGATGGCCGACCGGCGCGTGCTCGGCGACAAACACCCACGCGCTCGGCACCTCACCGCCCACCGCCGCGCCCTGGAGAACCCGCAGGGCCAACAGCAGCAGTGGTGCGAAGTAACCGATTTGCGCATAGGTCGGCATGATCCCGATCAGCAGGCACGGCAGCGCCATCATCAGGATGCTCAGGCTGAAGACCTTCTTGCGTCCCAACCGGTCGGCAAAATGCGCCATCAGGATGCCACCCAGCGGCCGCGCCAGATAACCGGTGACAAAGATGCCGAAACTTTGCAGCAGGCGCAGCCACTCAGGCATTTCCGGTGGAAAGAACAGCTGACTCAACGTCAGCGCGAAAAATACGAAAATGATGAAGTCGTAGATTTCCAGCGCCCCGCCGAGCGCTGCAAGCCCCAGGGTCTTGTAGTCCGAGCGGCTGAACGGCGCCGGGCGTGAATCAGTGTTGGCAGTCATGAAAAGAACTCTGGCACAGGCATAAATCAAGGCGCCCATGGTCTACGCAAACGCGCCAGCGGACAACCCGTTAGACCAAAGTCCCATAGCCACAAAACAGCGCCGCAAAAAAACAGTGGTTGAATTAATGTTGAGGTCTGTCCAGACGGGCGTCTGACGCCCTGAAGACCACTACAAACATAAAAATTCGAGGTATTCCCGTGGCCGCTGATATCGAAGATACCCGCTCCGCCCGCTTCGCCCTGCGCTGTTCAAGTTTTGCCGAACGCTGGTTCCCCGACTCCTGGGTGTTTGCCGCCCTGGCGGTGATTATCGTGGCGGTGGCCACCATGGCCATGGGTGCCAAACCTACGGACGCCGCCATGGCCTTCGGTGACGGTTTCTGGAGTCTGATCCCGTTCACCATGCAGATGGCTTTCGTGGTGATCGGCGGTTATGTGGTCGCCAGCTCGCCACCGGCCGTGAAGTTGATCGACCGCCTGGCGAAGTTGCCGAAAAACGGCCGCTCCGCGGTGGCATGGGTGGCGCTGATCTCTATGGTCGCGTCGCTGTTGAACTGGGGGTTGTCGCTGGTTTTTGGCGGTTTGCTGGTACGCGCCCTCGCCCGTCGCACCGATCTGAAAATGGACTATCGCGCTGCAGGTGCCGCCGCGTATCTGGGGCTTGGCGCGGTGTGGGCCTTGGGCCTGTCGTCGTCCGCAGCACAATTGCAGGCCAACCCGGCGAGCCTGCCACCGTCGATTCTGTCGATCACCGGAGTGATTCCGTTCACCCAGACCATCTTCCTGTGGCAGTCAGGCGTGATGCTGCTGGCGCTGATCGTTATTTCGCTGATCATTGCCTACGCCACCGCGCCGGGTCCGAACACCGCTCGCGACGCCGAGGCCTGCGGCGTCGACCCGAGTTTCAATTTGCCACCGCTGCAACCACGCACGCGTCCTGGCGAATGGCTGGAGCACAGCCCATTGCTGACCATTTTGCTGGTGCTCCTGGCCGCTGGATGGCTGTTCCATGAGTTCTCGACCAAACCGGCGATCAGTGCGATTTCCGGGCTGAACACCTACAACTTCCTGTTCATCATGCTCGGTGCATTGCTGCACTGGCGCCCGCGCAGCTTCCTCGACGCCGTGTCCCGTGCGGTTCCGACCACCACTGGCGTGCTGATCCAGTTCCCGCTGTACGGTTCGATTGCCGCGCTGATGACCACGGTCAAGGGTGCCGATGCGCAGACACTGGCCCATCACATCTCGACCTTCTTCGTCAGCATCGCGTCCCATGACACTTATGCGCTGCTGATGGGTGTGTATTCGGCGATTCTCGGCTTCTTCATTCCATCCGGCGGCGGCAAGTGGATCATTGAAGCGCCGTACGTGATGCAAGTGGCCAACGACCTCAACTACCACCTGGGCTGGGCGGTGCAGATCTACAACGCCGCCGAAGCCCTGCCGAACCTGATCAACCCGTTCTACATGCTGCCGTTGCTGGGTGTACTCGGGTTGAAGGCGCGGGATCTGATCGGTTTCTCCTTCGTGCAATTGCTGGTGCACACACCACTCGTTCTGTTACTGCTCTGGGCGCTGGGCACGACACTGGCGTATACGCCGCCGGTGATGCCGTAAAAAGCTTTTTTCTGCCTGGTCCCGCATGAGCACGCGGGGATCAGGCAGAAAGCCTGTCGATTAGTGAGTCGAACGAACCCGACAGACTGAAAGCCGCCTTCCTACAAAAGCTGTGGCGATATCACACTCATTACAGGCGCAAGTCCTGACTCTTGCTGCCAGCAGTGTTGAATTAACCTGTCTCGGAGAATCAAACCCCAAAACTCAAGGAAGAAGCGATGACACCAATATCCAAAACACTGGAAGCGTTGATCAATGAAATCTACCAGGATGGCAACGTCTCGGTAGTTGAGTACAGGACACTGCGAGACGATGCAGATCGCCGTATGGACGCGGTCATTCGCGAGTTTGGCCAGCACAACAATGTGACGGCCTTTCAGAAAGCAATGGATGTCGCCATGCAGCTATTGCAAACCGCCGTTATCGATGCAAAAAAAGCCGCACTGACCGACACCGGAGAGGCGATCGTCAAGGACGCGGTCGTCGCACAAGTCGAATACCTGCGCGCCGGCAGCCAATTGGCGCTGCGCCTTCTGTGATTGGCTGATCCGGAACCAGCCCGCAAATACAAGTTGCGGGCTGAACTGTATTTCTTCGAAAAAATGCTCGAGGCCTACTTTTCTGAGGCAATGCGTTGCTCCAGTATGCGTGTATCCGTAACGGGACCACGCTGAAAAGGATCTGAGCATGATGAAACTCGCAAGCCTCACTCTTGCAGCCCTCACCTTGAGTGCCACAGCCCATGCCGATATCAACCTGAAGCTGGGCAGTACCGAACGCGTTACCCGCCTATTCGCCTACCCCAACAACTGCAACGTGATCTGCTTTCGCAACTGGACGCTTGAGCAAACCGTCGAGCACTATCTGACTCAAAGCGTGCAACGCGATGGCTACAGCGATGCGAAGGTGTTGGTCAAAACAGACAACGCTCAGCTTTACGCCGAAATCACTGGCGTACCCAAACGTTATGAAAAGCCCCTGGCCGCGCTGCTTGACGCGGGTGACCTGGCCTACAACGGCGCCAGCAAACTGAATGCCGACGGCAAGTGGGCGTATAACTGGTATCTGTTCCTGCCGCTGGGCATGGCGCTGGAAAACCGCAGAAGCGTCGAGCTACTGCACTTTCCGCCGGACTATTCGCTGACCCAGGCTCAGGATTACCTGCGGTCTGCCACCACTGATCGCTGGGCGACGCTGCTGACAGTCAACGGCGTTCCTGCCGAACAAACGCCGGGTTACCAGACAATCATCGATATCGCCCCGATTGCCGCACCGTCCAACGCCGGCAAGGACCTTGAGGGGGTCTATGGCTACTTCAAGGATTACCAGGCCACGATGGTCAAACAGATCAGCCTGAACGCCAGCGGCGAGCCCCTGCCAATGGTCGCCTTCGGCACACCGGTGCGAAACTGGGTCAAGGAGCAATACGGTCCGACGGTGAATGTGTTGAGCCTGGTCTACATCAGCCCGAACGATGGAGTGAAAGTCCCCGTTCTAGGCGCTAATCACCCGAGCTACATTTGGTACGCCGCGGACCCGGCGAATTACACGGGCACCGATGCCAAGGCCAAGGCCGATGCGGCGGGGCTCAAAGTCATGGGCCAGGATCTGAGTACTTCGTGTTGGCAAGCGACTATGGGCCGTGAGTCGGACACCAATGCTGATGTCGAGCTGAAAAGCTGCACACAAATGTGGCAAGTGGCCCAGAAAGATAAAACCTGTGAGCTGTTCTACACCTCGATTCGCAACCTGACGCCTCAACAAGCCGTGGCCAAATGCGCGTCGGCAACGATCCAGGCCCAGCTCAAACAACTCAAGGCGCCAGCACCGGCAACGGCAATCCCCGCGCCAGCGCTGTAAGTGGAAGTCAGCGCACGGGCGGCGCCGACGACCAGATGTTTGCCACACTGGCGTCGGCAACGCCGCCGCTGATCGGTTTACAGCGGTTCGAACGGGCGCAGGCGGTACTGCGGCGGCAGCTGCTCGAAACCACTGATGGTGGTGTTCAGGCTTTTCCAGCGGCCGTCCTTGATCCCATAGATGCAACCGTGAATCGACAGGCTCTGCCCGCGATGCCAGGCATTTTGCACAATGCTGGTGTGCCCGACGTTGGCCACTTGCTGGATCACGTTCAGCTCGCAGAGACGGTCGACCCGCTCTTCCTCAGTCGCCAACGCAGCCAGTTCTTCACGCTTTTCGTAGTACAGATCACGAATCGAGCGCAGCCAGCCGTCGATCAGGCCGAACTGACGGTCCTGCATCGAGGCGCGCACGCCACCGCAGCCATAGTGGCCGGTCACCAGGATGTGTTTGACCTTGAGTACATCGACCGCGTACTGAATCACCGACAGACAGTTGAGGTCGGTGTGCAGCACCACGTTGGCCACATTGCGGTGGACGAATAGATCGCCCGGCAGCATGCCGACGATTTCGTTGGCCGGCACCCGTGCGTCGGAACAGCCGATCCACAGGAACTCGGGAGTCTGTTGGCGAGCCAGCTTGGCGAAGAAGTCAGGATCCTTTTTAGTGATCGCGTCAGCCCAGCGCTCGTTGTTATCAATCAGATCTTGTAATTCGTTCATGCTTTGAAGCCTCAAGAATGGTGCGCAGTTTTGACTGACAACCGTCCGTCGGGGTCACGCGCAAAATGCAGTTGTTCTCCAGTTACCTGCTGCAGGGCTCCATGCCGGTGGAATTCTCGGTAACCCAATGGGTCCACCCTAGTAAGGCCCACAGTATGAGGAATTACCATGACTGAATCACGCCGTCCTTACGATGCAGTGCAACCAGAGCCCATCGATGACAACGAAGATCGCATGGGTTCGATGAACGAACTGGACTTCGATGATGACGAACCCAGCGCAAAAATCGGCGACGAGTTGCCGGACAAGGAGCGCGAGCAACTGATGCCACGCCAGCGCGTGCGCGAAGCCGGCATGACTGGCGCCTCGACGGGCGACCACGAACCCACTGACGACGATATGAGCCCGGAAACCTTGATCCGCGAAGACGGTGCCAGGGATGCCAATGAAGCCGGCAACGGCAATCAGGCTGATTGGGACTTGAGCATCGTCGATGAAGACGACATTGGCGGTGGCGACGGGCTGGATGAAGCGGAGATGGCGCAGCGCGATCCACTGGACCGCAAGCGCTGATTTTTTGTGGCGAGGGAGCTTGCTTCCGTTCGGCTGCGCAGCAGTCGCCAGATGCCCGCCCGCCTCACAAGGGAGCGCCTTGCGGCCCGGCGCGAGCAAGCTCCCTCGCCACAATGGTGATTCAGTCCACCAGCGTACAGGCCATCACCACTGCATCTTCACGCCCGCCCACCGCCGGGTAGTAATCCCGCCGACGGCCGATTTCGTTGAAGCCATAGCGTTCGTACAATTTGAACGCGGCGGTATTGCTGTCGCGCACCTCCAGAAAACATTCTCGAGCGTCAGCCTTGTAGGCAATCGACATCAGATGCTCCAGCAACGTCAAACCCAGGCCACGGCCCTGATTTTCCGGTTTGACGGTGATGTTCAGCAGGTGCGCCTCGTCGAGGATGATCTGCACCACACCGTGGCCGACCTGCTGCTGACCTTCAAACATCAGCCAGATCTGGTACTTGCCCAGCCCGTCGAGAAAAATTCCGCGGGTCCAGGGATGGCTGTAGGCCGCGTATTCAATCTTCAGAACAGATTCCAGGTCCGCCTCGATCATCGGGCGGAACGATACCGCGTCACTCATTCGATTCTTTCCAACGCGCCATCAGCCGACGCATGGCTTGCCAGACATCAGCCTTACGCTGTGGCTCTTCCATTAATAATTCCAGGCCCGGCACCGCCCAGGCGCAGCCCAGGCCTTCGATCTGCAGTTCCCGGTTGAAGGACTCGGCATCCGCCTCACCGGCGAAACGCACCGCGGGCAGGCCGATCAGCCACACACAGACGCACGGTGCATCTTCCAGCCGGGCCGAGAGAAAACCCTGAACAAAATCGCGCGCAGCTTCCGGACCTTGATCCATCGTGCCGCGCACCAGTAATGGCCAGCGTACTGGCTCACCGACAATCTGCGGGCTGTCCGGCAGACCGGCGGCGCGCAGCATGTCCTTGAGCAGCAGATAAGCGGGGTCGCGGGCCTGAAACGCCTCGCCTGTGGGTAACTCGACCAGCAGCAGGCAACGCCCGGCGCGCAGCAACTGCAAGGCGAAGCGCGGTGGCGGCACAATCGGTGCCTTGACCACGAGCGGCGCTTCTACAGCCTCTTCCACCGCTACGGCACCGGTACGCGTGCTCGCAAGCGATGGCCGTGGCACCTCGACCTTGACCCGTTCAGCCGGTTTGACCACTGGTGCCACGGGCACTTCAGCCACGGCAGCCGGTGCCAGAGGCGCGACGACCATCGGCTCGGGCATTTCCAGCAGTTCGGGCCGCGACGGGGCGGCAAAGGGTAATTCGGTGCGCGGCAGCCAGTTGACCACCTGCATGGCGTTCAAATAAGCGCGACGGCGGGACTCGATAAGCAAAGGTCGGCCACTTGTGGATAACTAAAGTTGAGGGATTCTACCGCCCTTCGCCCAAGATCGCCCGCAGTTGATCGACAGACTGCACCGATAGTCTTTGCACCAGTGAAAAAAGGCGACAGCCTGTCCCGAGAGTGAATCGCATCGCGCCCAATGCAGTACAATCGCGGCTTTTAATCGCCAACAGCCGGCCATTCCGATGATCGAACCCAAGCGCGTCTTGCGCGCCCTCGCTGAACACTGGGCACTTCTGGAGCCACTGTGCGAGCACTTCGACCAAGGCACACTGAGCCTCAACGAATTGCGTTCACAGTTGGCCGCCCAGCAACTCGACAGTACGCCGCAGGACATCACCAGCCTGCTGGATGTGTGGATTCGCCTCGATATTCTGGTTCCCGTGGCGAAAAGCCCGAACCGTTTCGAACTAAACGCGCAGATTCACGACTTCCTCGCCTATCTGCGCCGTGAACACCGTCTGGGCCTTTGCCTGGAGATCGAAGCCTATCTGCGCCACCTCGAGCGTCTGGCCGGTTACATCCAGGATGCATTCGATATCCGTGACGGCAATGACCTCGCCCGTCAGTTGCGTCTGCTCGACATGCGCGTCCGTGACGTACTGAAAAAGCTCGATAACGACGAACAGGCACTGGTGGCTGTCGCCGAACGGGCGAAAACCAGCGACCGACAGATTCCGCTGCGCCAGCGTTACGCTGAAGTGCTGGCGACCTGGGACGAATACGTCGAACCGATGATCGATCTGGTGAACGCCGACGGCGCCTTCGAACAAGGCGTGCGCAAGGTCGAGACCGTCCTGCTGAAGATGCTCAGCGAACAGCAGCGGCTCGGCCACCTGGTCGATGACGACATGCTGCTGCGCACCCACGCGCGCATCCTCGAAATGCAGACCAGCGCCCAATTGACCCTGCGTCACGCCCGCGAACTGCTGCTGCCGCTGCGCGAAGAAGCACGTCGACATAACGCGGTGACCCGTGGCGCCGCGCTGGCGCTGTCGATGATCCGCCGCAAAGGCATCGACGCCGTACCGCAAGCGGCCATGCCGATGTTCACCCGCCCGCAAAGCACCTTTCTCGGCAGCGCCAGTCAGGTCGAGGCCTACGTGTACGCTTTGGCCCGTTTCGAACCGAAACCGGCGCGCTTTCCCAAGGCGCACAAAACCCACAAGGGCGGCGATGCCCCGCGTGCGCCACGCACGGTCCGGGAAATGCTCGAGCGCTGCGAGGACGCCTTGCCGATGCCGGATCTGATGACCTGGCTGCTGGAACAGGAACCGGACGGCGCCACCGACGAATTGCTGTACTGGTTCTCGCGCCTGTCGAGGGAAAAACGCTTCAAGCGCGAACGCCTGGAACGTCGCGACTACTTCACACATGAGCACCAGGTCAGCCTGCGCTCCTTCGCCCTGCTCTCGGCCGGCCCTGACGCTACCGAGGATTCTGCGAGCACCCCTTATGCATCTTGATCTATCCGAACTGTCCCAACTGGCGCCGATCTTCCGCGAGCTGTTCAAGGGTTACCATGTCAGCCGCCGCGATCCGGAGCTGTACGCTCAGCTGTCGAACTTTCAGGACCAGTACCGCACACTCTTCAAGGCACTGGGTTTTGAACTGGTCTGCGACACCCGTGGTTTCTACTATTTCGTACCGGACCTCGCCGCTGCCGCGGTAAACAAGACGGCCCAGCGCCTGGCGCTGTTCACCTTCATCCTCGTCGAGCATCTGGCCGATCAGGGGCGCGATCCGATCGCCGTGCTCGACGGTGGGAGCCTCGGTCGCGACGAACTGCCATCGTTGCTGGAAAAGTACCGCGACCTGTTCATTCAGGCCGAAGTGCAGACCCAGGACGAACTCGAAGAAAAGATCATGCGCCGCATGACCCAACTCGGTTTCGCCAGCGAAGAAAACGGCGTTTACCGCTTTCTGCCGCCGATGCACCGCTTCCTCGACGTCTGCCTGTCGGTCCAGCAAGACCGAGACCTGGCCGCCAGCCTGCACAGCGTCTTGCCACTGCCCGTGCCGGTGCTGATCGACGAAGACAGCGACGAAAAACTGCTGCAGACCGACGACCCGCTGGACCTGAGCGAATTCGAAAGTGAAAGCGAAGAAGACGCCCTGGCCCGCGCCATTGCCGAAGAACAGGAGCTCGACGCATGAGCAAGGAACGTTACGGCATCCGCCGCTTTGCCCTTCTGAACACCGCCGGCTACAGCCTCGGCCTGTTTCCGCTGGAAGAACCGTTGTCGGTCTACGGCGCGAACAACCTCGGTAAATCCGCTTCGATCAACGCCTTGCAGTTCCCGATTCTGGCGCGCATGTCGGACATGAGTTTCGGCAAGTACAGCCTGGAACAATCCCGGCGTTTCTACTTCGCCTCGGACACCAGTTACATTCTGGTGGAAGTGAACCTGCCCCACGGCCCACACGTGATCGGCGTGGTCGGGCGCGGCCCGGGCGGTGGTTTCGGTCACCAGTTCTTCGCCTACGCCGGTAAGCTCGATCTGGCTCATTACCAGAAAAACGACACCTGCCTGCGTCAGAAAGAACTGTTCACCAACCTCGAGCGCGAAGGCCTGAAAGCCTATGAACTCAAGCCTGATGAACTGCGTCGTCTGCTGGTCGGTGGTCACACATCGATTCCGCTGGACCTGACACTGATTCCGCTGCGCTCCACCAGCGAACAGAGCCTGAAGACGTTCCGCGCGTTGTTCATCAACCTGCTGCACATGCGTGAAATTACCGCGGCCAAGCTCAAGCAATTGTTCCTCGATGCGTTCGAGCACAGCCTGCGTTCCGGTAGCGTCGATTACATTGCCGCGTGCGAAGAAGCCTTCCGCGATGTACGACGGATGGAGCAGGACTACAACTCGCTGGTCGCCGCCGGCCCACTCGTCGAAGCGTTGGCCAATGGCGTGAAGCAGCGCGACATCCTGCGCGGCAAGCTGCACCGGATTTCGCCACTGCTCGATTCCCTGCTGGGCACCTGGTCGGACTACGCCAGTGCGCGCAAGGAAGAGCTGACCATTCAGGCCGAGCATTACCGCAACGAGCAGGACGCCCTGCAAAACGATCAGCGTGGCGGCACCCAGGAATTGATGCGTCTGGAGCGGGAAATCACCGGCATCCAGCGCTGGCTCGGCGAACTGGCGGTGCTCAAGCACCGCTTTGCCCTGGTCGATGACGTCAAAGTGCTGGAGCAGCAATTGCTCGCGGCCAAAGACGCTCACGATGAACTGGCCGGTGCTCTGGCTCAGTCGCGCCAGTTCAGCGCCGAAGATCTGGAAGAGCGCCTGCGGGAGCTGGAAAAACGCCTGAAGTCGGTCAAGCAGCAACTCGACCATGCCGACAACAACAGTTATGCGCGCCTGCGCGAAGAGTTCTCGCAGCAGGACGTCGAGCGCCTGATGCGCCTGTTCAACAGCGCATTGTTCAGCCTGCCATTGGGCGAGCACGGCATCACCCTCGACGAGAACGGCGACTGGGTGAAATCCGTGGAACTGATCCTCGACGGTTTCAAAGGCGAGCGCTTCGAAGTGCCGGGCCTGTCCATCGACATCTCGCACATCGAGCCGCCAGCCTTGCAGGCGCTGGCCGACCGTGCAGCGCTGCGCGATCAGAAAGAGCGTCTGGACAAAGAACTCAAGCAACTGAAAACCCAGCAAGCCGTGGCTGCCGACCGCGCCGCGAGCAAGACCCAGACCGAAGCGCTGTACCAGCAAGTGCTGGACGCGCAGAAAGCCCTGGAAGATTTCCGTCGCGCCCAGACCTTGAGCGCTGAAGAAGGCGACAAACTGGAACAACTCGCGCAAATGGAAGCGGCGCAGGACGAGCTGAAGCGCTCCAGCGATGCGTTCACCGAGCGCGTCCAGCAACTGTCGGCCAAGCTGCAACTGGTCGGCCGCCAGATCGGCGACATGGAAGCCAAGCAACGCACCCTCGACGACGCATTGCGCCGCCGCCAGTTGCTGCCGGCGGACTTGCCCTTCGGCACGCCGTTCATGGACCCGATCGACGACTCCATGGACAACCTGCTGCCACTGCTCAATGACTATCAGGACAGCTGGCAAGGCCTGTTGCGCGCTGATGGCCAGATCGAAGCGCTGTACGCGCAGGTCCGCCTCAAGGGCGTGGCCAAGTTCGACAGCGAAGACGACATGGAGCGTCGCCTGTCACTGCTGATCAACGCCTACGCGCACCGTACCGATGAAGCCCTGACCCTGGGCAAGGCCCGTCGTGCCGCCGTAACTGACATCGCCCGCACCTTGCGCAACATCCGCAGCGACTACGACAGCCTCGAGCATCAACTGGCGCTGTTCAACCGCGAGATCAACAAGCGTCAGGTGTCCAACCTGCAGAGCTTCCGCATCGTGCTCGCTCCCAACAAGGAAGCGCTCAAGCACATCGACCAGATCATCCACAGCGCCGGTCAGTACGAAGAAGGCGAAACCCTGTCGGTGTTCGACCTCAGCCAAAGCGCGGAACAGGACAACAAGAACGAAGAGGCCAAGGAATATCTGGCTCGACTGGTGGCGGCCAACCACAACCAGCTCGGCCTCAAGGACTTGTTCGAACTGGCGTTCGAGATCACCAAGGTCAACGGTCAACCGGTGATCCACACCGACATCGATGGCGCGGCCTCCAACGGCACCACCATGACCATCAAGGCGCTGACCAACATGTACTTGTTGCTGCACTTGATGGACCGCGACCTGGCCGGGCGTGTGCGCTTGCCGTACTACCTCGACGAAGCCGCGGACATCGATGAGAAGAACCAGGCTGCATTGCTGGAAACCAGCCTGCAACTGGGCTTCGTGCCGATCCTCGCGAGTGTGAAACCGCAGGTTTGCGCCAGTGTCGCGATCGACCTGGAAGGCGGCAGCGGTCCGGCGGGCATCTACATCGACGAGGCGGACTGGAAGTACATCCGTCGTCACGATCAAGTGAAGGCAACGCTCAACGTTGCAGCGGATGAGCCGGAACTGGATGCGGTTTGATCCGGTTTAGTCGAAGGCATTAAAAAGGCCGCGATCCAATGGATCGCGGCCTTTTTCATTCTTGCCGGCTTACTTGCCGAGGGAAATTTTCGGTGCCCAGGTCAGCCATTCCTCTTCGAACTTGTCGAACAACGGGAACGTCTGTTCCGGCCGCACGGCGCTGCCCATCCGCTCACCATCCGGCGTGGCAAACGCAACGCCGCCCTGAATCATGGTTTCCAGCGACTCGGTACGCACCGTCGCGCCTTTGAAAAGACCGACATCGAAATCAAACCCGCTGGTATTCCAGAAGCGTGTACCGCTACGCACCAGCGGCGCATATTTAGGCTCGATCAGGATGTGGATCAGCACGCGGTCCGCCGTCTGGCCCAGCTCATACCCCGTCACCTTACCCACGGTGATTTCGCGATAGGTCACCGGCACCCCGGCTTTCAACGAACCTCGGCGGGCAGCGCTCAGTACCAGGCTTAATCCGGCTTCAGCCTTGGCGGTTTCGGGTGGACTGGACAGAGCCACAAAGTTTTTCTGCGGGCCGAGGTTCTTCGCGGCTGGCTGCACTTCGATGTATTGCCCAGTCACCAACGTTTCAAGGTTGGATGTCTTGATCAGCCCCAACTCAGGCTTGACCACCCAGAACTCGCTGCCAACTCGCGCGATGCGCTCGGGTACTTCGGTGATGCGTGCCGTCAGCAGTACCGATTGAAGATCATCACTGAGGTCAACGTTCTCGATCTTGCCGACATCCAGACCCTTGAAGCGAATGGGAGTCCCTGCTCGCAACCCATCGGCGCGATCGACCTTGATCGTGATCACCGCGCCTTTCTGATTGGCTTCCTCATGGCTGGCGAACAGGCGGAACCGCGGAATCCGTTTCTGCAATGGCGCATTGGCCTGCGGTGTTTCAAAGGCAATGCCGCCAGCCATCAGGCTTTGCAGCGACTCACTCTTGACTTGAATACCGCCGGTCAACCCGCCCGTCAGCGTGATACCGCTGGCATTCCAGAACCGCGTCGAGGCGTTGACCAGGTTTTCGTACTCCTTCTCGATGTGGACGCCGATCACCAACTGGTTTCTTTTACGCGAGAACTGGTAGCTCTGTACCGACCCGACTTTCACCTGTTTGTAGAGAATCGGGCTGCCGACTTCCAGCGAACCAAGGTTCTCGGTGAACAACACCAGGTGCAGACCCGGCGAGCGCAGATCCAGCGGCGGCGCCTTGGGCCGCGCGACGAACTCACGTTGCGGCGCTGCACCTTTGTCACCGGGGCGCACTGCAATGTAATTACCTTTGACCAATGCCTCCAGGCCGGTAATGCCGGCCAACGAAATGGACGGCTTGACCACCCAGAACTGCGTGCCGTCGACCAGGTAATCCTCGGCCAGCGGGTCCAGCGTCAATTCGGCGCTGGCGGCGGAGAGATCCGGATCAACCTTGAGCGCCTTGAGCGTGCCGACCTGAATACCTTTGTACATGACCGGCGTACGACCAGCCTGTAAGCCTTCGAAGTCACTGAGCTTGACCTTGACCTTGATACCCGCTGCCGCTGCATCGAAATCCTCATACAGACGGAACGGCAAGCTCGGATCAGTAGGCGGACTGTCCTTGCGGTTTTCCGGCGTTGCAAAGGCAATACCGCCAGCGACGATACTGGCCAGAGATTCGCTGCGTACCTTCACGCCTGACAGATTGGCATCGATGCTGATGCCGCTGGCGTTCCAGAAACGCGTGTGTTTACGCACCAGCTTGGCGTAAGTCGGCTCTATAAACACCTTGAGTTCAACGGTGCTCTGATCCTCGGAGAGCACGTAACTCTTGATCTGTCCCACTTTGATCTGCTTGTAGAACACCGGACTGCCACGGTTCAAAGAGCCCAGTCGATCGGCTTTGATCGTAAGGTGCAGGCCGGGTTGAGCATCGGAAAGCGGCGGCTCTTCGGCCAGTGCCTTGAACTTGCGAGTGGGCTCGCCTTCACCGGGGCTGATCGCCACATAGTTACCCGAAACCAGCGTTTCCAGGCCGGTGATACCAGCGAGCGTCACACTCGGTTTGACCAACCAGAAACGCGTGCTGGTCCGAAGATATTGCTCGACATCCTTGTTCATTTCGACGGTGGCGATGACGCCCTTGGAACTCCCTTCATCATCGAGCTTGAGGGTTTTCACCTTACCTACCGACATGCCCTTGTAAACCACTTCGGTCTTGTTGGCCTGGATACCTTCGCCGCTCTCGAAACGCACCTGTATCTCGATGCCGTTCTCGTTATAGGCACGCCAGCCGAGCCAGCCGCCAATAATCAGGGCGATCAGAGGTAACACCCAAATGGCTGACCAGTTCGAGGCCGGTCGGGTTTTCGCTACAGGCAAATCAGTCATGGTCGTCGTCCGACTCCGTGTTATCCCAAATCAGTCGGGGATCGAAAGTTACTGCGGCAAGCATCGTCAGAATTACCACGCTGGCAAAAGCGACCGCACCAGGATTGGCTTCAATGCTGGCAAGCCGCCCAAAATTAACGACCGCCACCAGGATGGCGATCACAAAGATATCGAGCATCGACCATCGCCCGATGAATTCAATAAAGCGGTACATCCAGATGCGTTGACGGGCCGACAAGGGTTGACGGCGCTGCACCGAAAACAGCAGCAGGCCAATACCCACGAGTTTGAACGTCGGGACCACGATACTGGCGATAAACACCACGGCCGCAATGGGGAACATTCCGTAGTGAACCAGTTCGATCACACCGGCCATGATCGTGCTGGGCGCACCTTTGCCAAGGGAATTGACGGTCATGATCGGCAACATATTGGCCGGTATGTAAAGAATGGCAGCCGTAATCAGCAAGGCCCAGGTCCGAACCAGACTATTCGGGCGGCGGGCGTGAACCAATGCTCCGCAGCGTGTACAGACTTGCTCATCGGTATCAGCTTCCTGCCTGTTCAACTCATGACATTCCGCACAAATCAGAATGCCTGCATCAATCGCCCGCATGGGCATCTTCTCCTGACAAAGCCTGCCAGATCTGGTGAGGTGACATGACGACCTCCAACCAGACCTGAATCAGCAACAAACCAATAAAGCACGCCAGACCAAGTCCTACGGTGATTGCTGCCATATCGGCCAGTTTGACGATCGCCACCAATACGCCCATGAGGTACACCTCAAGCATTCCCCAGTCGCGCAAGTGGTGATAAATGCGGTAGAGCAGCAAGCCGTAACTGCGCCCGATATTGAAACGGATGCTCAGTAATACGATCAGTTGACACAGCAGCTTGAGCAGCGGAATGGCCATGCTGCACAGAAACACGATCACTGAAACGCTTTGCATGCCTGTGTCAAAAAGCGCGACCACACCACTCCAGACAGTGTCGTGAGCCGATTGCCCGAGTAGATTGAGTTGCATGATGGGTAAAAAGTTCGCCGGGATGTACAACAGCAGCGCCGCTATGACCAGGGCAAGACTTCGCTGCACGACGTTGTGACGGTGGGCATAGAGTTCATAGCCACAGCGCGGGCACAGGGCTTTCTCGCCATGAGCGAGCTCGGGCTTGCGCATCAGCAAATCGCACTCATGGCACGCAACCAGATTTTCTAGTGGTAATTCTGACAGCCCTGGGGTGTCAACCGGCTCTGGCATAAGCCCTCTGAATCTGAAAAAGTTGGACCTATTCTAGTGTCCTGGGTGGAAAATAACTGTGCAAATTTGTGTCGCGCATGACACGTTTTTCTTGCGCACAAAAACAAAACCCCAACTGCTTTCGCAATTGGGGTTTCGGAATTTAATCTTGACGA
>NZ_RCNY01000079.1:23311-27694 GCF_004307635.1 Pseudomonas sp. Sample_22 | reverse complement strand
CCTGCAGCCATGTGAAGAACAAAGCTGTTGGATGGTTTAGGCGCTTAATTCAGCGCGCCATAGGTTTAGGAAAAAGGTCGCGACAAGGGGGGGCACTTTTTCATGCCGCTTTCGAAGTTTTCAGAAAAAGCCTACAGATGTTGCCCGTTTCCCGCAGTACCTTGACTGTGTCCGGCCGGCAGGTTAGTCAGGCACAAACGCTATTACGCGATCGGACAATCAATGGCGGTCTAGTTAACGAATCGCTGCATACGCGAAAACCATACCGGCTTGGGTTTACATCGTGCCGCGAAAATGCTGATAGCTGACGTGAACAAGGCTCTGACCAACTGCTTAAATGACCCGTTAGGCGGGAAGGAAATCGATAATGGAATTTCGGCCTACATCCAAAGAAATAGCTACCGTCGCCGAGTTGACGGAAGCGGAGATAGAGACCTACCTCAGCGGCTGCGTCCGCAGCTCCCAGTACACGTGGACGGCATATTTCAAACGAGACGTTTTAAAATGTGGTGCGCAACGGCTTAAGAAGCTTTCACCTAACCTAACGTTGGTAATTTTTTCGAAGGCCGCTTCCCCCCAAGAGGATGGTGCAGGACAGCTTGAGCGTGGCTCAGGATAGTGGCATTGGCGGCGTGCTTTTATCCTGGGACTCACTGCGGTATGGAGCGCTCGTGCCGTCCAACGTAACCATCCGCTCAGCGGTAAAGGGGTATTTGCGAGCTTGTTTTTTCTTGGTTTCGTTCAAAAAAAGCCCCGCGGTAGGCAGGGCAGCATGAACTACAAATTGAAAAAGCCGCTAAACGTCGCTAGTAATTGTCGGGCCATTTCCGTGTCGACGGCATCTCCTTGACTGGCAGCAAATAATAAAATTCCGAATAACGCGGTTACGACGACCCTGTACATTATTGTCGCCTGCAGCGAGTGGGTATTGTTCTGAGGCATCGGATAGGCTAGACGGACTGGGATAACCTTGAAATTTTTCATCGATCATCGCACGTGCATTAGCCCATTGCGCGTGGCTATACCCAGCCGAAGCCTCTTATCATCAAACTTGCGAGTCCGCCGGTGATGAGCATCAATACCCAAAAACGCACTCGCGATTCCTTTTTCATGTCTTGCCTTGTACAGGTGAATTCTTGCTGTATCTCCGCTCGAACGCTTGAAAATTCATCGCGCAATGAAGAAAGTTCGCCCTTGGTCTCGGTGCGAAATGTCTGAAGCTCACCTTCCAGCGACTCAATATCTTCCTGGATATTTTTAGTATGGTCTTCGAGCTGGATTGTGCGGATTTCCAGCGATTGTACTTCCGCTAATGGGTGGTCGATTGGCATCGCAGTGTGGGTTATGTCTTCCCCCCCCTGATTGGCGAAGACATACTCACGAACACGGGCGGCATTAAATATTTTTATGACGCCACACTCATTACAATTAACATGAAATGCCCAAGCCGAAATTGATGGATTTCTGACACTAGGCGTCATATAAATCGCTGGCATGTTGTCTGTCAGAGGTATGCTCCAATTCGATTTTCCGCAAGCGGCACAGGGATGCATACAATCATTATTGTTTAAATACGATAGGAGCTGATCCAGCGTTATCGTAAGGATCTGACTAATTTGTAGGTTGTATGGCTCTTGACTTTGATCGTTCATAAATGCTCATCAGTAATTTAGGACCGGGACGAGTCCCGCTGCACGCATAGTTCCTAGCTTTCTATATCGAGTCTGTAGGGAGATCCTGAAAGCGTTCTGAAGTCCTGAACAGCGATGTCAAGCGACCGGCCTGGTCAATGACACTCGCAATAGGGAGTAGCGACTGGCAAATGCTCTCTAAGGATGCTGGCAATCTTTCGCTGTGTCTCAGTCATGATTTCGCCGTCGTTTGGCAGTAGGCCTGCGGCGATCAGAGCAGCAACAATTTGCATTGCCATGTCGACTGAATTGGTCACGGGAATGCGATGGTTAAATGTCATATCAAGCCTCCTTAGGGCGTATTTGAGTATATTGGGCTCTTTTTTAATCCCGGCACTCGCCATGAGGTCTTCATCGGGGCGCTCATTAGCCGCGGGAACGTTAGGACGATAACGCGGGCGTTGTTCGGTGAAGTTAACGCCGCTTGGGCATCTGTACGCTTACCGGGCATTCGCTGTCGCAAAGGCTGCTTACCAAGTTCGACATCTGGATGCGCGGAGAGATGGAAGCTGAAAGTTGTGCAGGGGAGATCATGGTCAATCCTTGAGTCCGTTGCGCCGAAGCCTGCACCAGGCGCATCATTTCAAGGCCGGATCCCCTCTGTTTAAGTTCTTCCAGCCCTGCAGCAGCACCTGCGCCTTGGCCTCCTGGCCGTTGTTGAGGTAGTACTGGATCAGCGCCAGGCGGGCGTTGCGGTTGGTGGGGTCGAGTTTCAACAAGCGCTCCAGCTCTGCACAGGCTTGCTCGACCTTGCCGCTGTCATGCAATGCCACCGCCAGCACGTAGCCATATTGCGCGGTCTGCGGTTCCAGTTGCGCGGCCTTGTGCAGGTAGGGCATGGCCAGGGCGGTCTGCCCGGCGCGTACCAGCGCCAGGCCCTGGGTGTGTTGCAGCAGGGCGGCGTTGGGGTGCTCTTTGAGGCTTTGCGTCAGGAGCGTTTGCGCCTCCTGATTGCGGCCATTGCCCTCCAGCCACTGCACCAGCGTCACCAGCGCCGGGTAGAAGTCCGGATCGTGTAGAAGCGCCGAGCGCAGCAGGCCTTCCACCTCGCCATTGCGACCGCTGGCCTGATACAGCAACGCCAGGTTGAGATTGGCTTCGGCGCGTTCCAGCAGGCTTTTCTGCACCACCTCGTACTCGGCGATGGCGCTGTTCCAGTTGCCTTGCGCAGCGCCCAGGCCATTGCGCTCCACGCCGAGCAAATCCCGCGCGGCGGCAATGCGCACGGCTTTCACCGGATCGCTCAGCAATGGCGACAGCAACTGCGCCCGCTCCGGTGGTGGCAGGAAGGCGCTGACCGCATGCACGGCACTCTCCCGTACTTGCGGCGCCGGGTTGTTCAGGTCTTCGCTCGCCAGTTTCAGTGCCTGTTCGCTGGGGTAGGCAGGCAACTCGGCCAGCAGGGTCGCCCGCTGAATCGCCGGCAGATTGCTGCGCTGCAATTGTTCGAACAGCGCCTGCGCCGCCCCCGCCTGGCCATTGCGAATCAGCCACAGGCTCTCGTCGTAACGCGGGGCCTGCGGCGCATCGGCAGCGCTCCACAACTTGAACTGCTCGGTGACCTTGTCCCCGGCCTTGCCCTGATGACAGGTCAGGCAAGCATCCGGCGTGCCGAGCTTCTGCGCACGTTCAGGATTGGGGATGCTGAAACTGTGGTCATGCCGGAAGTCATTGCCCATGTAGAACTTGCCCGGCATGTGGCAATCCACGCACTGCGATCCCGGCTGGCCCATGGTGTGACGGGTGTGTTCGACGGAATCGTAGTTCTTCGCCTGCAGGCCCTTGCCATCGACCCCTTCGACCGCCGTCTTGCCCGCCGTGTTGTGGCATTGCAGGCAGACACCGTTGCCCGGCGCCTTGAGCTGTTCGCTGTGGGGGTTGTGGCAATTGCTGCAACGCACACCCTTGTCGAACATCTTGCTTTGGGCGAAAGAGCCGTGCTCGAACACCTCGTCCTTGATCTTGCCGTCCAGTGCGTACAGCTCGCGGGTCAGGACGCTGGGCAGGTAATCGTCCATCAGGCGCTTGCCGACGGTGTAACCATCACCCAATGGCGCGCGGCGGGCGTGGCAACGGGCGCAGGTTTCGATTTCGACCGTGGCGTTCTTGTCCTTAAGGTCGACGGCGAATCCGGCATGGATTAGGTCGGACTTCTTCTCCGCCCATTGCAGGTGGTTGGATGCCGGCCCGTGACAGGCCTGGCAGGCGACGCCGAGGCTGTTCCACTGACCGTCGAAGGTGTTTTTCGCCGCATCGAAATTGCGCTTGTAGCCGGTGGTGTGGCACTCGACGCACATGAAGTTGGCGTTCTGGCTCGGTTTGCTCCAGTGCAGCGGGTCCTTGAAGGTCACGCCCTGGCCAGGATAGAGATGGAGCCAGCGATTCTTCTCGGTATCCCAGGCCACGCCCAGCGCCTGCAGGCGGCCATCGCCGACCTCGATCAGGTACTGCTGCAACGGCGCGATGCCGAAGGTGTAGGCAACCTTGAAGTCGGCATTCTTGCCGTCGATGCCCGGAGTGTTGACCCAGAAACCGTCGTCCTTGCGCGAGAAACGGGTGGTTTCGTTTTCCGCCTTGAAGGTGACGTTGTTGAAATCGCCGAGCATCGTTTCGGCGCTGGCCGCCTGCATCGCCAGTTGGTGATGCGAGCCTTGCCAGTCCTTGACCTGGGCGCTGTGACAGCCTTGGCATT
>NZ_RCNY01000079.1:0-23211 GCF_004307635.1 Pseudomonas sp. Sample_22 | reverse complement strand
TGGTGATGCGAGCCTTGCCAGTCCTTGACCTGGGCGCTGTGACAGCCTTGGCATTGCTGTTCGTCGACCATGCTGGCCGGTGCCAGGGCGACAGTTTTCGGTTTGACCGGTTGTTGTACGGAAGGCTTGCTCGGCGGCGCGTAACTGACTGGAACCGGCTTGCTGCCATACAGAAGCCAGCCGATGCCCACTATCGCCAACAGCAGCATGCCGATGAAGACGGGAAACAGGTAGCGGTTGATTGGGATCGGTGGCGAATCGGTTTTTGCAGTTTTCGTGTTGTTTTTATTTGTCGGCATTACGACTTCCGTAGTCCAGGTTCGCGTTCAGGCTGGTTCAGCTTTGTTGTGAGCCTCCAGCAGTCAAATGAACGGTCAGACTGCGTGGACATCCGATCGAGCGGGTTCTCACTTCCGACTTTCGGGCTAGCAGCGCTAGGGCCACCCGGAAATTCGCCAGGACCATGTTGGAAGGCCGTGCGTTGTAAAGATTCATCGATACCACTGAACACATGATATAGGTGTCAGGAAAACCCTCTTTAAAGATAGGCAGGATGAATAAGCCTGGGCGACGAGGTATTCGTAATTTTAAATCTCTGCATGATGTCGCACCTGTCTGCGCACTGGCGACGAACGAGGTTTAAGCATTGACTGCTCTTGTCATTCTCACTGCTCAAGCAGTCCGGACCGCGTATAGCATCCTACGAACGAGGCAAGAGCGCGACAAAAAGGAAATTTTAGTGCGCGCATAGTCGCGTCACAGGCGACGCACAAATGACTTAACAATTAATTTAGTGGCATCGCTTGCGTCCAATTCATTCACTTTGTCTAGTGCCAGCCACATACACTCAGTAATTTCATGCTGAGGTGCGGCGAGCCCTGCGTTTAAGGGGCAGGCCTCAAAGACATAGTGATGGGTATGACGTGCTTCGTACTCAAACATGAGAAGAAACGTATCTGCCTTCAATCCTGTTTCTTCTTTGAGCTCTCGTGCCGCCGCCTCTGCGATAGTTTCATCCGCCTCAACTTTGCCGCCAGGCAGCCCCCATTTAGCTTTAGGTTTTCGAACGAATAAGATGTGCCGATCACTTTCGCAAATGACGGTCGCTCTGACTTTCATTTTTCCGTCACTTAGAAGGCAGAATGGCGGTTAACGTGCATTGTAAAAGATGCTTCCCGACTCGATGCTTTTGTTGACCAAGGTCATTGCGCCGATAGTGACATCGTCACCGATCACCAAGTGATCACCGATAATGCAGCTATTAGCGCCGACGCTAACGTTGTCGCCGATGGCTAACAGATAATGATCCAGCCCTAACGTCTTGATACCAATCGTTGTGTTTTGGCGGACCAAAAAGTTCCGACCTATACGAGCATGCCCTGAAATCACCACCCCAGGAAGGTGAGCGATCCTAAAACCGAAGTCAATTTGCGCATCAATGCCGATATCAATACCGTATTTAAGATTTATCTTTTTTATCAAATGTTTCGCATAGCTGCGTGACATAGCGTTGCCAGAGTACAAGTACTGAGCGAGGCGGAAGAGAAACAGATACCGAAGCGAGTTGTGTTTTACTGCACGCTGGATGATGTTGGTGATAAGGCCAATACGACTTCCAGGTTTTTTCTTGTTCGATACCTCTAAAGTCCAGTGCAATATCAACGTATCGAGGTTCACAATCAAGCTCCTGGGCAAGGGTCTCAATGGGGCGCTAACGGCCTTGGGTCGAAAGGGGGATACGCTTTTAATCCATGGCCGAACCCGTGACCTCGCCCGTTTTTACAGACAATTGTTGGGAGGCTCGTTAGAGGGATGGGTAAAAAGTACAAGCAGGCCAAGGTTGACCCCACCAACCACCCATACCGCGGTGATGATGAGTGCTTGCGATTCAATGCTCGCCGATTCCGCAGTGGATAATTCATAAATCATCCATCCGCCCATCATGGGATTAAAAAAAATAAACGACCACTTAAAAATACGTCCAAACACTCCTCGTTTTGGAATGCGTAACACGTGTTGGCAGCCACTACACGTCCAGGCTTTATCGCTTTGGTGAAGGCCGCAGCCGGGACAACTTATTAATGCCATCCCTTTTTCCTCTTTCATGCAAAAACATAACACCAAACCCTAATCCCATATCAATTCATTCTGGGTTGGCTGTCTGTAGGTATTTCCTTAACATTGACGACATACTGACTGATCGAGGGAGGCGCTTCGATTGCCAGCTAGATCGGAGTAGACACTCTGACAGAGCGTTTGCTGGGCTGATTGCAACTTAAATCGATGACGCTCCTGCGGGCATCAAGGCTTCTCTAGAGGGGAGGAACGTACAATAACAGACTCGGCCCGGTACGTCCCTGCATGCCAGCTTATAAGGAGTTAACTTAGAATGGCGCATGCCTGCCTGCACTCGCCAAAGCTGAACGCAGGGGGGGGGGGCGTTGGACGCTTGAGCTAGCAGGGGCTCAATAATCCTGCCGCCCAGTATTGCGGGGCATCGACATAGAACCCAACCGACGCCCCGACATTCATATTGCTACCGCTGTATGGCTGGCGTTACGACGCTTTTTTGCGCGCTCACGCTCCAGCGGTAAGCCCTGAACTCAGGCGTTCATGTATCCTGCCACGGCCTCTTGCAGTCGCTCTATCGCCGTGCGCACCTGGATGGCTCGCAATGTCGCTTCCTGCTCGGTCAATTCCTGGCGCAATCCCTCCTCATAGACTTTGGCTGCCTCGATCAGTCCCTGAGCCCCCACCATTCGCGCCGCACCTCTGACACGATGAACCACGCGTGCCAAATCGAACCAGCGTTTTGCGGATAAATGCTCATCAAACCGTTGAAGGTCTTGACAATTATTAGTGTACAAACTGTCAAGCAGCAAACGCGCAAGTTTTGGATCACTGCCCGTAAGGGAGTTGAACATATCCAGATCGAATATCGTGGTCGCTGAGCTTTCAGTAGAGTTTATTTTCGTCATGGTTAACAACGGATCGACTGAGGCTTTTTCCAGGCAGGCTCTAAGCATGTCTAAGCTGACAGGCTTAAACAGGCAATCATCCATGCCCACCGCCAAGCACCGTTGGCGTTCTGATTCTTGCGCATTAGCAGTGAACCCTACGATAAAGCGGGGAGCACGGCCGCTATGACGCTCCTGCTCACGCAGGTGTCGAGTGAATTCATAACCATCCATGACGGGCATATCACAGTCGGTAATGACGACATCGAAAGTCTCGGCTTCCACCAGAGCAAAGCCCTGTTGCCCATCTTCGGCCTCTTTGACCGTATGACCGAGAAAAACCAGTTGTTGACCCAGCAATAAGCGGTTGGCCGGGTGATCATCGACCAGCAAAACTCGCAACGTTGACCGCTTATTGGTTAATAGCGGGCGAGGCTCCGGATGACTAGCGCTCAGCGCGGGTGCGCTGAGCGTCACGGTAATTCGTGTGCCTTGCTCTGGCGTGCTCGCTAACTGCAAGTCGCCTTGCATCATCTCAACCAGTTGCTGGCAAATCACCAGCCCTAAGCCGGTACCACCCCGAGCACTGGCCTGTTCATGGACTTGGCTAAACGGCTGAAATAGCTTTTGCAGATTGTCTGAGGAAATTCCAATGCCACTATCTTCCACAATAAAGGTCATCTGCAATTCAGCCTCTACCTGGCGCGTGTAGAGAGACACGCGAATCCCTCCTCGGTCAGTAAATTTAATAGCGTTACTCACTAAATTAGACAGTACTTGCTTTAAGCGACCGCCATCGATCCAGGCCTCATTTTCAGACTCCAGTTGCAAGTCGGTCTCCAAGTACAACCCTTTCTGGCGCGCCAGTCCTTGAAAGACCCGCTCCACCGATTGCAGTATTTCCTTGGGACTGTTGCGCTGCGGCTCCAGCACTAGTTTCCCGGACTCTATTTTGGATAAATCTAAAATATCCCCTATCAGTAACATCAGCGCCCTAGACGAGGAGTAGGCAACCTCGATTGAGGGCCGATCCCATGGCTCATTCTTGTCAACGCGGGCTAACGTGAGCTCAAGCAGACCGATAATAGCGTTGAGGGGGGTTCGTATTTCATGGCTCATTACAGCCAAAAAGCGGCTTTTGGCCTCACTGGCTTGCACGGCCTGATCGCGCATGTCTTGTAGTTGTCGCAGCAGACGCTCCGTTTTTGACATGTCAATCCAGCCCATGAGTAAACCTACGCTGCGCCCGTTGATATCTTTATGGGGCACTGTCCACTGACGATAGCTGCGCACCTCACCCCGAATCTTTAATTCCACCTGACGCATGTCGGGTTCGTTGTCGCGCAATAGCGTTTCATAATCGTGCGCCTGAACGTTGACCTGAGCGCCCTCTAATCCTTTAACTTCTTCCCACTTGCGACCAATAACATCAGACGGCTGTAAACCAAAAACCTCATAAAAAGCGTCGTTACACAATACAAATGCCCCGGTCACATCGCGCATTACCACAGGCTGGGGGAGACCATCTAGAAGTGCTCCTCGAAAGGCTTGGCGCGCCTGCTCGGTCCGACTTTGGATGCGTCGATACACCGTATAGACAAACCATATTAGCAGTACTCCCAAAACGCTAGCTGCAATGAGCACTGCCCAGTGTAAACGCCGCTCATAGCTTCCCCAAATATGGCTGATCGCCGGCCGGCTCCCTTGCCATCGCTCCAACAGATTGTTCACCATTCTGGGTTCAAACTGATCAAACGTAGCCTCTATGACACCTAAGAGCAGAGCTTGGTCCTTCGCCACCGCAAAGGCTAACCCCGCTTGATGCTCCGGCAAGGACGTCACGACACTTAAGGTTTTGGCGAAGTATTGATTGATCAGATAACGCGCCAAAGGCAGCAACACTATCGCCGCATCAACGTCGTGATTGGCCACTGCGACCAGGCTTTCCAGGGGGCTATCGGCTTCGTGGATCTGAATATGCGGGTACTGTTTATGCAGCCAAGCGATGATGGGTGAGCCCCGTGTCAGCGACACTTGCTGAATCTGCGGGTCAGCCAGACTATTGGGGGTGATGCCGCGTACGCCGACCAATGCAAAACTGCTGGTTGCAAACGGCTCGGTGTAATTGCTGGAGGCCTGAAGGTCAGCCGTGAGTAGCACAATGGGTGATAGGTCCGCCTCGCCATCAGCGAGCATGTCAAGACTTTCGGTCGCTGTGCTGCGCTCGATCACCTTGAAGCGCAAACCGCTACGCAGTCCGACTTCATATAACAAATCTGCGACCAGGCCGCTAAAGTTGCCATCATCGTCAAAAAAACTGTAAGGCGGAAGTGCGCCGTTAACCACCACACGCACCTCAGGGCGAGTCACCAGCCAACGTATCTGCTCCGGGGTGTAGGGTGTGGCGCGCAATGAATCAAAACGCGGGCTTCCGCCCCAGTTGGACAGAATATCCGCCTGGGTCACTTGAGGGACCTGCGCAAGAACTCGGTTAAACAGCGTCACTAACAACGCATCATCCGCCCGAAACACAAAACTGTAGCCCGGTGCTTGTACTCCCGTTAACGGACGCATACGTAAATTAGGGAGCTCACCTAGGCCCATCTGGTAAGCAACGGTCACCGCATCACAAACCGCCCAATCAGCATGCTTATATTCCACAGCATGCAACGCCTCGCGCACGGAGGAATAGGGCTGTAATTGCACATTGGGAAATCTTGAGTGTAATTCGTCAATGGGGGCATACCCGTCCACCATGGCCATTTTCGATCGAGCGTTCAACAGACGGCCTGCGATGCTTTCATCGCGACCGACCAATACCGGTTGATTCACTGAGTAAGGAGCGGACAATAAAAGGCCTGGCAATTGGGCTTCGTAAGAAGAGCCTGAGCCCAGCACATCTACTTTCCCTGCTCGGAGTGCTTGCAGTGCACTTTGACCATCAGGGTAAGTCTGTATTTCGACGGTTAGACCTAAACTACTGGTGATGATTGATAAATAATCAGCCATTAATCCTTTAAGTTTATGTTTGCGCAATATGGATAATGGACCGTAGTCGTGCTCACTCACACCAAGACGGATCACTCGGCGCGTTTGTAACCACGTCAAATCATCTGCGGACAATTCGAGCCTGATCAAGGGCAAGTTAGCTTGCGGCTCTAAATGTAAGCTTTGCGCGGCTAATACCTGCTGCATGGAAAAGCAACAGCTGAATATGAGGAGTAACACGCGATAGCGAAGAACACTCCGATTGCCGTTGAATGAAAAAAATCTGCTACGAATCGACATAGGGACTCCTGTCCTCGAACGGATCGTTTGCGCATAGCTCAACTCCACGTCAAGCTCCGACCAAAGCTGATCAACTCATCATTGCCAGTCATGCCCAATTTAGCATTGAGGCGATTGTTGATCTTCTGAGCATCGGTCGCGGTGATCATTAAGGCTGATGCAATACTGTCGTGACTACCGCCCAGAACCAAGCAGCGAAGCGCGACAATCTCGCCGTCGGACAAATCACTAGCGACGCCGGCGGTGGTTTGGTAGGGAAACAGCATTCGTCCCTCCAATACCTGATTAATAGCATTCAAAATCAACGTAACGCCGACGTTTTTGCTAATAAAGCCTTTAGCGCCCAGGCGAATGCAGCGATAACTGTACACATTAGCATCAAGGGTGCTTAACACGAGTACCGGTAACGAAGGATGCTCCTCACGCAATCGTCGCAAGGTAGACAATCCCTCCATCAACGGCATATCCAGATCCAGCAATATCAAAGAGGGGGAGCAGCTTTGGGCAAGGCGCAAGGTCTCAACGCCGCTGCTGGCCTCGCCGGCCACTATGTAGCCTTCACGAAGCAGGCGCATCGCTAATACAGTACGAATGACTGGATCGTCATCGGCAATCAGAATACGGCCTTCTGGTCTGGGACGGACCTCTCTAAGTTGATTCCTTTTTCTGTACATGAGGCAAAACCTTGTGGCTGAGTGGGTATTTGAGTCAACGCTAATGTTCCAATTCAAATGGCGACCTATAAAACTCTGGGGCCGGGCGGATTTCCGCAAAGCAGCCAGCTCTCTCGCAGTGATGTCACAAGGCCATCATTGATGGCCAGGTGTCGCATCGTAACGTGAATCAAGCTTTTGTCACCAGAGCAAAACTCAGACAGTTCCCCCTGAGTGCCGGTCCGTGACGTAGTTTTTCAGGAGAGCTATTGGCGGTCGTTTAGCGCAGTGGGTAAAGTGCCATCGCAACGCGCAATTACGTGCGACACAAATCATGCTACTCGCGTAAGCCTTCCCAAAATGCAGGGTGCCTGCCCGATTATGCGTAGGGCTTACCTGATTCGAGGATTAGCAGCAAACAGCGGATCCTCACTCCAGCGGCTGGATATAGGTACAGTTTTGCGGGTGACTGTGGTGTTGAAGTGACATTTTTCATTCAATACCAGGCAGGATATGAAAGGGGGCGTTGCAAGACCGCAGCCTCTAAAACTCCTTATCGGCGCGCACAGGCACGCGGCAAGGCCCCTGGCACAGCCGGTAAGGATCGCGAGGGGAGTTCATGGGCTATCCGCAGGCACGCTCGTATAGAGCGTGGTCTGACTCGATGGGTGGCCAGATTGCGGATTGCCAAACCGCGCCCGAGAGTTCGGTTGTCCATCTTTATTTGCAGGATTTACCTACAGCCACAGCGCGGGTTTTTGACCTCTAATCGCTCAGGTCATTTAACTATGGTCTGTAGATAACGAGCTTAAGAATGGCGGCATCTGCCAACCACAAGTTCCCCAGAGCCTCCCATTCTGTTCACTGGCGTCGATAGAAGGACGTATTTGTCCAGCGACCAGTCTACTTTTACCTTTCACAGGAGCCCCTATGCTTCGTTTCATCTGTTCAGCAATGGCTGCTCTACTGATGGCCATGGCGGCAAATGTCCAAGCATCCAGCATGGTCAGCGCCTCCATTTCCGATGCTGTAAAAGCCACGTCCAATGTCACCTCCAAACTGTCGTCCTCGCTCAAAGACAACAAAATTGTACTTGCCGCCCAAGATGATGCAGCCAGTTTTGTGGCTACCGACGGGAGCATTCGCGGAGCGCAGCTGGAAAGTGCGTTGCAATACATTCGTCACTCCACACCGGAGCTGAGCTCGCTGAGCGACGTCGAGTTGGCTCGCGCCATCCTAGCGATCTAACAGTGATTGCAGGGTCATATTGATGGTCACCACAGTGCGCTGTAGCCGCTGATCTCTCCTGGGAAGACAGTCTTTTCGCGCCCCCTCAGGAATGACTGGCGCCAGTCGCTGCCACTTGATGGCAAGCGTAAGCAGGGCTCGTTTTACTGCAATCTCGTCGTCCTTGATTTTGTCCAACGGAAATAACCAGATGAACACCTCTCGAAAGCTGTTGTTTGGCATGGTATTGAGTAGCTTACTGCTCGGCGCTTGCACCTCCAAAATTACCAGCAAAACCCAGTACTCCGGTTTTCTAGAAAATTACGAGGATCTGCACACCGTCACTACGCCAAGCGGTGAGGAATCCCTACGTTGGACCAGTCCATCATGGGATCCGGATGCCTACGACACAGTCGTTTTCCAGCAACTGGAATTGTTTCCGTCACCCAAGCCCAATGAACGCGTAGATCAGGCGACTCTCGATCAGTTGCAAGCCTACATGAGCAAAATTACTAAGAAAGTTTTGAGCCAAAAGTACCACTTGCTCGCCAATGTAGACGCAGTCCCGGCCAATGCTCGCGCTCTGGAGCTTCGCGTTGCGATCACGGGTGTGAGTGCCTCCAACGAAGGCATCAAATGGTATGAGGTGGTCCCGGTGGCTGCGGTCATTAGCGGAGTGGGCGCCGCCACTGGCCATCGAGATCAAAATACCGAGCTATATCTTGAAGCCGAGTTGATCGACATGCAGACCTCGCAAACCGTGGCCAAGGTCGTGCGCAAAGCGTTTGGCGAACAGCTTAAAAATGCCAGCCAGCCGATAACCGCGCAGGCGTTCAAAGGCGCGATCAGAGCGCTTACCAACGATCTGGAAGTTTTCCTTCGCTAACCCATTTAAATGAGTCCTAGTGAGGAGCTGCGCTGGCGAAGGATGATCAATCGACCTTGGTTAAGCCCCTGTGGCGAATCCCGTTACCGACTCCTCGCAATAAGACAACGCTGTGAAAATTCTCTTTTGGGAGCAAGTATGCTCAAGCTGGCCCGGCTTCCCGGTGAGCGTATATTCATCGGAGATGACATCGTGCTTAAAATCATCAGCACCGACAGTCATACCGTTCAACTTAGCCTTGAGGCGAGCCCTCATCTGCTGATCGAGAGTGAAACCTATTTCTTAGGCGATCAAGATAAAGGCAGGCCGGAGGTGCAGGCGAATGAACGGTCGGAGGGCTAATGCGCCTACTACCCAGGAAGATTCGTCTGACTCCCTGAATTTTTCGTTACGCCCCCCATCACGACCTCCAGAATCGTGCTCCCGGGAATGGGTCTGTCAGCTAGCGGCTCTGGGGCTAGCAATGCTCGCAGGGGCAGGCATCGGTTTGCTTTCAGCGGTTATTTTTTACCAACTTTTAAGTCTTTCTTAGACCGACATCACCGCCCTCTAAACACCGTATTTGCAGCGATCGAGCCCTCTTCGGGCGATGGCTTTAACTCCACCTCCGACAATACCGAGCTCTAACAAGAGCCGGCTGTGCAGCCTTTCACAGGACGCTAATTATGAATGTATGTGCCATGACCGTATTCGCGGTCAGCTTGATTTTTAGTGTGACAGCCGGGGCAGCGACAGTGGTTCCGCTGAAAAATCAAAGCTCAGAAACGATTCAGAAAGACACGGGCACCTGTCGCACCCAAGCCAATGACCAGCATCCGATTTCTACCGATGTCGCCATTGGCGGGCGAGTTCGAGGAGCGGCCGTCGGTGCCGCGGCGGGTGTCACAGCAGCGCAAATCAAAGGGCATCAACATGAGCGTATCTATGATCAACTCAGTCACGACACACAACAAGATTATCGTCAAAATCACGCGATCAGCGCTGCGACGGCGGGAGCTATAGTCGGTGGTGCCCGCCAGCGGCACCAACGCCAACAAGCCATGGCTGCGACCGACCAGGCAGTAAGAGCCAATAACTCGGTGTACAGTGCGTGCCTGCAGCAGCGCGGTTATGAGGTTCTGCCATAGTCTCGCCCCAGGTTATCCAATAACCGAGCAAATTGGGTCGCTGCCTCGCAATCCGCTGGCGAGTACCCGCCGTCTAAAGCCGTTTATGGGGTTCCGCGCCTCCTTCTGCAGATCATTTTGCCATCCGTGTTATAACCATGTTAGGCGCCCCCGTGCGAGGGCGCACTGCTGACGGGGTCGCAGAAACTGGCATCAAGCGCCCTATACAAAGCCCTCCTGGGATGAAACACGACACAGTTGCCGTTACGATAATGCATTGCCACCGGGTGCGGACTCCCAGTACAAGTCCCTAAGCTCAATAAGTGTCGAGCCGATGCTCTATCAAGCTGAGGCGCTGGCCTAACAAGCTAGAGCTGACACAATTTGCAGGAAATCCATTACCTGGCCGCTTCCCGCTACAACAACACGGGTCTTATAGGTAAATCAGCTCGAATGTGGCAGAGCCATCGAGGTCTATTGTGCTACTGGTATCCAAAGTGTTACGCGGCTGAATATGATAGGCCACTGCAATTAGACTTGATGCATTTGTCACCGCCTTAGGCGCGGTGGTCGGGGTTGTCGCGGAATCAAAGGCATAGGTATTCGAGCCTGATGCATAACTCTTAAGAAGCGCGGCCGAAGCATTAGCCCAGGTACTACCATTATCCGTCGAAACTTTAACTAATCCTGTGGCTGAATCCGCTAGTATAGTTTGGAGCGCCATGTCGTAATAGCCTATAGGATGACTTGCGCCATCTAATCCCAATCCAAAATGATCAGGGGCAATCACCGATGACGGCACGGTGGCAGCTCGGTTATCGACTAATCTAAAACCCGCATAAGAGGGGGCTGCACAGGTGATACTTAGCGTTTGGCTGACTCGCTGAGGGGCATCCGAGACGCCTGTCGGAGCCAAGACAATCTCGCCAAAATCGATCTGACCATTGCCCGTCATAGCAATATCGCAAGCGGGCGGCGAGATGATACCCGTCACGGTAATGTCAACAGACGTAGCCGCCACAGCGGCATGCGTTAAAAGGCACAGTGGCAACACCAATAGTCTTTTCATAGTTGCTTCCAAGGAAAAGTAAGTGAATCCAGTTGGATGTGACTTCCTTGCTAATAACGACGTAGCTGAACATCAGAGCGCACCAGAAAAAAGCCCGAGCAAACCCAATCTGTTTAATCGCGCTCTCTAGATTCAGTAAGCGCCATTGCTCTGGGCTTTTCTGTAAGGCAATACTGAAAAATGGTCATGTAAGCAGCCAAAGTGGGTGTCCACGGTTTTAGTTCCGGCGCTGGAAAATTACCGTGCGATACCGGTACACCGCTACTTCACTTGCAGGTAATAATAGGCGCCGAACCGGACCTTTAATCCATTGCACGTCAGAGTGCGGAGGACCCCGCTGCACGCTGTAGCGCGAGTTGGCGAGCAGGCAAAGCGGGGGAGTATAACCAGCCTTGCGCCAGCGTGACTCCAGCCTGGCTAAGCAGATGCGCCTGCTCTGTGAACTCCACACCTTCGGCTACGACACTGTATTGCATCGTTTGAGCAATACGCAGCACTTGTCGCCACATGGCTTTAGATGCGTGACAGCGGTCGAGGGTTAAGAAAGAGCGATCTATTTTAAGAATGTCAATCGGCAGGTGCTCTAAATATGCCAGATTAGAATAGCCAGTGCCAAAGTCGTCAACGGCGATACGATGCCCAAGTTCTTTTAATCGCCGCATCTGAGAGGCTGCGGCATCCTTGTCCAGCACCACGCTTTCGGTAAGCTCAAATACAATCACTGCAGCAGGGACATGGTATTCACGGAACAATGCACTGACAAAGTCAGCAAACTGGCTGTCTGCCAAGTCCTCGGCAGATAAATTGATGGTGATGTACAAACTGTCGCAATATTGAAAAAAAGCCGCATATTCCTCAGCGACCCGTCGACATATCCAGCGAGTCAATTCATTGGTCAAGCCGCAGCGCTGAGCCTCGGCGACCACCATGGCTGGACTCAGTGTTCGTCCCTTGACGCTCCAGCGTAATAAGGCCTCGGCACCGCGCCAATCCCCCGTGCGCAGATCGACGATCGGCTGATAATGGAGGTTCAAACGATTGTGGCGCATGGCCCGTGAGAGCTGAGCGGCAAGCGACAACTGATGCCGATAAACATAGCGTCCAACCTGCACAAGCCCAAAGCTCGATATGCCGCTGCCAAACAACACGGCGAGAAATATCAACCAGCGCGTCTGGTTAACCTCGGTCGCTGGCTCACTGATGACGCCGAGTACATTAGGCCATGGCGTGGCCAATGCGAGGTACCAGGCGTCTTTATGGGCTACCAACTGCCCTACGGGTGGCGGCCGGCCAATGGCAATCGGGTCATCGTCTCGAGCCATCACCACGTGCGCATCGCGCCCATCGATGAGTCGGTAAGCTCGGGATGAAAAGCTGGGTAGGCCGTCAAAAAACAGGTCCTTGTTCACCCAGACAAACGCCTTATCCTGGGCAATGACAATATAATCCTGGTTCACATCGTCGGTGAGTAGACCTGGAAACCAATACTCGCGTTCTCTGCGCGGATAATAAGTAATTGCTCCTCGGTGCGGGAGAACGGACCGGGCAAGCGGGTAGCCATAAGATGAGCAGACTGAACCGTCGGGCATCAGCAGGGCTGCTTCATACACGTACCGGTCAGCTCTGACCGCCTTGGCCAGCGCCTGGAACACTGAGGCCGTACAGCTTTTATTCGAGGCGCTTAGTGCGCTCATGGTCGTCAAGACACGATCGACCTGCTCATCGATCTGCTGAGCACGCGCATGAACGTCAAGAGCTAGCTCGCTCATGCCGCGCACCGTTTGCATCTGCGTCAATCGGTCACTGATTAGCCAGATCATCGCGACCACAGTCAGAGCGCCGGGAATCCACAGCGTCAATAACCACCATCGTCTAAGGGCTGCGCCTTTCATTGAAAGAACGCCACTGGACAGCAAACCACTGTCCGAAGCCATAACAGCGCACAACTTTCGCAACAGGTTCATTTAGGGTCCTTGATTGCGATCGCTATGCAGCGAATCCGCAGATGGCCTGAATTCGCTCTTGTGAGGCGCACTGATTGGGTGCGCACAGGTCTACCTGATGGGGCGACACACCGAAAAGCACAACCTAATCCGGCAGCGACGAAGAAACTCCTGCTTGTAGCGCCATTGAACCGCAAGTATTTTTGAATCGCTGTAGGGAAATCCTGAAAGGCGGATGATGAGGTTTATCGACGCCCATGGCTAAGCTCAATCCGAGCCTCAACTCGCCCAGGTACAGGCGCAGTCTGATCAAGACACCCGCTCTCACTCATGCCTGACCCTTTCCTCATCCGCCCCACGGCGGGCTCACTGCGCTTAAAGATCATTGATTGACGGGCGTGACGGAAGTGACGCCGCCTCCCAATTCCTGCACGGCAGACAGAGTGGCTAGAGCCCGCACTAACCCTCAGTTGCAGGATTACCCTACAGCCAGTTATCTCGTCTGTGCAGTTCAATTTAAAAAGTAAAAATGATCGGTTCAATCGCCACGACACACGGCAGAGCGTCAATGAGCGTTATGCACCATTGCCCTTGGGTGGCAACCTCACTTTCTCGATGTTATCGACGACGAGGGCACTTCATAAGCTCATCTGACGGGAGTTCCAGCATGAACTATGTGTTTCGATTAAAGCGGGGAGAAGTGGTGACCTTTGACCCGGAGTACTCCACATTGTCCATTCTGTCACCGAACGAAACAGTTGATCACCATACCCTAGGCAGGGCTGAATCACGCCTGCTAAGTTTTTTGTTGAGCGCGCCAGGCAGTGTTAAGAGCAGGGCTGAAATTGTTGAGCACGTATGGGATGACCGTATTGTCGCCTCGGGCAGTCTGAATCAAGCGATTTTTTCACTCAGAGCCATTCTCAATGACAGTCGCGAACATGAGATTTTGATGACCGTTCCTCGACGAGGATATCGCTTTAATCGTCAGTACGTCATTGACGATGCAGGCCATATCGGTGACACCGAGGACCTTCCGATACGCCCGACGCCTTCTGAGATGTTATATCCTCCAACAGGGATTCCCACGCTGTTATCGATGATGCCGCCCATGAGCAATCGCCGAAAGTTATTGCTCGGCTATGCGGTGGTGCTGCCTTTGCTGGTAGTAGCACTGGTTCAAGCACCTGAAATCGAGGAGTCCAGAATTCAGATTACCAACGCCTACCATGACAAGGTGACATTGCATTTTATTGCTGCCACGCGCGATAAGGCATCAGAATTTCAACATATGTTTGCTGCTGATCAGGCCAAACTCCCCGTTACGTTAAAAGGTGAAGTCTGGCTTCTTAGCAGTAAAAATACCTATGCCGTCTCATGTATTCGCGCCGATGGCAGCACGTCAAACTTAAAATTCGACCACAACAGTATAAAACCGATGGAGGTTGTTCAACAGTGCCTAGAATCCGCGCTCTGAAAGCCTTTTTGTGCATCCTGATACCCTGGCTAGTGCTGGCGGGATTGGCTTGTATATGCGCCGCACTTTTTTATACGTCGCTTGCCGCGCGCAAATACAACGGAGAATATCAAACCACTTTTAAACAATTACGACCCACCGCCGAACAACTGACTGAAGAGTACCTGACGCTCAATCAGCAAATGTTTACTTTAACGGAAATCCATCAAGTCGACGGGACGACTCATTATGAGACTTTTTATGCCGACGTCCTCAACACCCACCCCCTCGGTGGGCAGTTACAAGTCAAAAACGTAATGACGGACCAGCGATCTCGCTGGACCCCATACCAAGAAAATGCTGAGCTCATCGCGAAATATCAATACGCCACCCAACCTGGCGCGATCCTTAACTTTCAAGTACTCAGCGCCCCGCATGGCGAGGCGCTGTGTATGTACATCTATGAGTTGAGTCGTTTGCGCTGCATGAACCCTTAACGCCGACGAAGCGGAGGCTGATCCAGGTGCGAAGCACTATGAGGGAGGTCGTCCGCTTCGTGCCCCAAGCGGATATCTCCTTTTCCTCCAACGGCCCACACTCTGCGTCCGGTGCGTCTTGCTCCAAGAGAGTCAACCCTACCGACTCCGCTTTTCCCTCGTCATGACCGTTGCACCATAAGGCTACCCTTAAAAGATATTAATGGTGAACGCATAATTCACCGAGAAGGCGCCGGGCACCAGGGGGGAGCCATTTTTGTAGTAGCGGAACGTGATGGGGATGTTTAACACCTCGCCATTGAATTCGTTGTTTTGCAAGTATTGAGTCTGGAAGGTGGCGCCGTCGTCACTGGAATATTTACCCGTTAACGGCGCGCCAGGACCTCCGAGCGGTTGATTCGGGTAGGTGACCCCAAATTGGACGGGCACGCCTCGCATCAATAATTGTATGCCCAAGGTACTGTCAGCCGTAGGTAACGCAACGCCATCTTCCGGCCCCGGAAAGGCGGTGTTAAAGGACACCTCGGGTAGACTTTGATTGGCGAGAGCCTCACAGGAAAAATACCATCCAGTTTCTTTTTGGCTGGTGCTGATAGGCCCCTGATTGCCGACGGCATTGAAGTCAGTGACATTGACACTCTGCATGGTGACCTGACGACCCGTGTTAGCGCCTCCAACACTGCCGACCTGGCACGCCGGGGTTTTCACCACCAAGCTTGGAATGTTGTTGGGCGCAGTGTTGCTGGGTCGCAAGTTGGTCGACACCGGGTTTCCGGCATCAGACGTCAGCTGACCGAGCGTCATGTCATAAATTTTGAAGGCCCCACCGTTGCTCACATTCAGGAACGTTTCCACCCCGGGAGTCGCCAAAAACGGTCCGGTACGCATCCAGCTGGCGCGCAGTGTGAAAGGCAAATAAGTCACCACGCCGGTGGGGTTGACGTTGGCGGTCGGCGCCGCCACAACAATGGAGTTCGCTATCGGTCCATTGACTTTTCCCGGAAATTGCAACCGCAACCCCACGCCAGGCACATTGCTCGGCACGATGTAACCGCTACCGCTGGGCAAGGAGCCCGGGGGCGCCACGAACAAAATTTCGACTTTATGCCCAACCGCGGTGGACGCTACCGAGCAGCCACCGAGCGAACTCGTTGGAAAGCTGATGTCGGTCATCAGGGCGTTGATCGGAAGGGTCGCCGCATCCATCCAGGACGGAGGGCCGTTGCCGCCGGTGTCGATATTAAAAATTGAGGACAAAATGAAGGGACTGTTCTGGCTGACACTCCCATCCGTGCCGTTGAGGATGATCGAACAGCCCGCGGCGTATGCGGTGCCGGACGAACAAACCATGTACAGGCCTAACAGGACCGCTCGGCGTGATATCCATTTGAGGGAGGAGGTTTCATTATTTTTGGACATGGGCGGTACTCAGCGCGAAAGGTTCACAAATCCCTGTGGCTTGGGCCATGGCATTCATGCCCTTAGCCGTAGGCGCTTTCTTCGTCAACGTATACTTGATCACACAGCCGTCGGTTTTATTCAGCGCAATGAACAACTTTCCGGTGGACTCAATGCCGCGGACGAATATGTGACCGCCTTGCCCAACATAACCCACGGTACTGCCCGCGGGGGCATCTCTCACATCAGCCCCAAAAGGCAGCGGCGAGCCATCACTGAGGGTGGCGGTGATCAAGCCGGATGTTTTTTGTGAGGTATTGAATTTGACCCGCACAATGGCCCCGGACGCAGGAATAGTCTCATTACTGGTGGAGTCCAATTGCACATCGGTCGACAATCCCAATGGATCGAGCTCGACGCGATTACGCGCATAGGGGGTTAAGGTTGGCACGACGCCGTAACCGCTATCACCGACCTTGGTGCCGTACCCATTGATGATTTTTGCCTGCGCTGCATCCTTGGCTTCCACCAGCGCCACGGTTTGTCCCAGGCTTTGGCTCAAGGTAATGCCGTCAGCGTGCACAAGCATCCCGCCGGAAATACCGGCGTTGGTCTGCGTATACCCGTCACCTTTAGTGACGCCGAGGTTTACATTGGCCAGCGCACCTTGATAGGCGCCGTTCAGGCTCAAACTGCCACTGTCACCACTATTGCCCAAGGCTTGACTGGCAGTAGCACCGTAGGAGTAGCGTCCATCAGCGCCTGCCGTACCTGTCAGGGTCGCTTGGGCTTGGCCATTGTTATTGTCATCGAAGGTGTTGCGACTGGTTAGGTATTGGCGATTACCGCTGTCCGATGGAAAGAGTGGCATGGTGAAACTCAAGATGTATTGAGTCGTGTTAAAACCGTTTTGATTGAGGGTGCGATCGATTTCGAAGCTGTAATTAATGTTTTTAAACGAGTTGTTGTAGGTCATTTGATACAAGCTGTCGGTGCCTGAACGATTCCAGTAATCGCGCGTTTCGCCGTTGAGATAAAGACTGCCCCAGCCTTCACCCAACGATTGCGTCAGGTTGACGCTAAACCGGCTTTTTTGTTTGTCGTTGACCGAAAATACCGTGCTGTCCCTGACGCTGCCGCCCGCACGCCGGTTATTCTCGCTCTGCACCATATCGCTGAATGACCAATAGCCTTCAGTCGAGTACCGATAGCTGGACAGGGTAATGTTGGTCTGGGTAGCGTCCAGAAGCTTGGAATACAACACGCGCACACTGCTGCCTTCATTCGCCTGCACATCGTCCAGAAGGTTTTTTGCGTAGGTAAAATCAGCTGAGAACGCGCCAATGGGTGTGTTAAGCGCGCTGCCGAAGGCCACGGAGTGATAATCCTCACTGGCCAACACACCACCGTAGGGGGTTAGGGTGTTATTCAGGCCGTAGGTGGTCGTAAATTGAGCGACCTTAGGCGTGTAATCATCCAGTCCAGGGCCTTCCGCCTGGCCAATGGCCGTGAAATAGTTAATTTGACCAGGGCGCAACAACTGCGCAGAAGCCGAATACGGTACGGTGTAGGTACGACTTTGCCCATCAGCTTCGGTGATAGTGACTTCAAGGTCACTGCCGTAGCCCACCGGCGCCAAGTCGCGAATCTCAAAGGGCCCCGGAGCCACAGAGCGCTGGTACAAAGTCATTCCGCCTTGGGTGATGGTGACCTTGGCGTTACTGTTGGCTGTCCCGCGAACCACGGGGGCATACCCTCGTTGCGAAGCCGGCCGCATGCGCTCATCAGTGGCCAACATGGCGCCGCGAAAGTTATACGAATCGAAGACCTGGCCATCGGTATAAGTTTCACCCAGTCTCAAGGTTGAGCCCAGCGATGGTACATCCGTTTCGGCATAAGTGCGTTGACGTTGGTAGGTCTGAGTGTCCTCATTGCGACTCAAGCTCGATAATTGCCGAAAGCGCCACCCACCATAGTTAAAACCGGCGTCCAGTTGTAAAAAACCGTCGGTCGTTTGTTGGCCTTGGGACTCGTTGCTAAACAGGTTAAGGGCATAGTTCAACCGCCCCGCGGTGATGCCATCGTCCCACAAAGAGGGATCGATATAGTCAAGCGGACGCTCCGCCAAATAAAGTTGGGGAATCTGTATATCCAGGCGCTGCTCGTTCAGATCATAACGGGATGAAGCCCCGGGTATGATGGCGCTGACAGGCTGGCAGGGCGGTACGGGGGCATCGACCCCCGTTACCCACAAGCGTTCTTTGGGATCTAATTTCGTCATATCCAACGCAAAAATACGCATTTGCAAAGGAGTTAAACATGCCGTCGCATTGGTACCGTCAGCCCCTGCGGTGAACAGAACAGTCTGCTCTTGGTAGAAGTTATCATTGACATAAAACTGTACCGAGTAAGTGCCAGGCGATACGGGGTTGCCCTTGGAAAAGCGCGACAGGTCAACATGGCTTTTTTCAGCCTCGTTGCCCCACAGCATGCGCTGGTCAAATTCCACATCAGCATATTGAGGTTGAAGGTCGGCGTGCGCCGCCGCAGGCAAAATCAATAAGGCGCTGAGGGCCTGAGCACAATACAGAGGGCCTTTGGGAGAAGGAGCAGTAATTATACGAGCCATGATGATTTAGTCTGCCCGACCATGATAAGGCAGGGCTGTCGCTTTAAGTTCGGGGGTTCCACCGTAGTCATTGACTGGAAAGTAGGTAACCGTACTGGACGGGTTCGAAGTTTTAGCCCCTACAAGCTTGAGCACCGCTTGTGAGAAGGGAGCCACCATGATGCCTTCGACAGTGCCTGCGTCGCCTTTAGCTCCCAACTCGACGCGCTTAAGCGAGACGTTAAAGGCGCTGGGGTTTTTCACCAGTAGTCCCCCTGGTTGAGCCTGCCAGACCAATTGTTCTGGCGCCGCCGCTGCGCTGCCTGGTAAGCCTTCAGGACGGAAAAATAATTTGATACGGGTACGCAGGGAAAACTGCAGATAATTGGCGTCACTGGTGTCGCCGGCGGGCTTGGCGGGAATTTCAAGGACATTCAACCAAAACACCGATTCACGATCGGTGGGAACCGGTTTGCTCTGGGTATAGCGAACCCGTAAGGCATGTCCTTTGTCGGGATCCATACGGAAAATGGGGGTCAAGATAATAAAGGGGACGTCGATCTTTTCGGGGCTGGACTTTTCATCTCCGTCATCAATCCAGGCCTGCACCAAGCGAGGGGCTTCGCCTTTATTGGTCAGGCGCACCGTCACTTCCGCGGCCTTCGCTGGATAAATAACGCGCGTACCATCAATCACGATTGATGCGTGAGCCGTCGACATGCATAACACAGCACTTAAAAATGTCATCAACCAAGTAACGAACAAACGAGTAGGGTAGCGGTACATGGGTGTTTCACCGATGTTGGGCCCAAAGGGCTAGAGATAATTAATGACGTAAGTGAGTGCACTACTGACCGCGCCAGCGCTGGCGGCGGCAGTCGCGTAATATTGAATATAAAAAGAAAAGTTGACCGCACCTGCGGTTGGCGCAGTGGGCGTCGCCGCGTTTTGCGAATCGCTATCCAGGCTCAAGTTCACCACCCCTGAGTTACTGTCGAGCAGCTGCAGCTCAACGGCGCTCGCAGGATTTGAACTGGCAGTATTGTTGAGTCGACCTTGAGGGGTGATGGTGCTTTGCGTGTTCTGAAAATACGGCACTACCTCACCGGTCGAACTGCAATTAGTCAGATTGAGTGTAAAACTGGTTTTACCGTCTACATTGCCCACCGAAGCAAGTTTGGCCACTGTGGTGGGAGGAAGGGCAACGGTGGCGTCCGTGTTTGCGCCGTTGATTCGCACTTCACAAGTTGACGTTTTAAGTTCACCCAGGACAGTGACGGTCTGTGTATCCGCCAATGTGACCAACGGCACCAACAGGGCGAGCACTCCCCCGCCGCGATGATAAATAGGCCGCTTCATATAAGTACTCAGCCAGACATTGCGCGGGCATCGGCGATGACCGCAAACAAAGCCGACGTTCCCTCCCAATGAGCGGAACGCCGACAGGTTCTACCTAACTGACTGGAATTCAGTTGTAGCTCAGAACATATTCCAGTTGCGAGGTAACCAAGCCCGGAGTGGACTGGCCGGTGGCGTAGTACTGGGCGTAGTGAACCAGTTCGGCAGTACCGGCACCGGCTGCGCCAACGATAGTGGCGTTGGTAGTGTTCTGCTGACCATCTGGCTTAGACAGGTCGATTGGTTGCAAGGTGTCATTCAGCATTTGAATCTGAACGTTAGTGGCACCACCGCTCGCAACGGCGGTCTGGTTATTCAAACGACCATTGACATTAATGATTGGCGAAGCCTGCCAGAATGCATGCACGGCGGTGGCTGGCGTGCCGGTGCCACCTGCTACCAGACCGCAATTGCTCAGGTTCATACGCACAAATACGCGACCAGTGACATCCGCCGCATTGGCCAAGGCGCTGCTCGAAACGCGCGGCAAAGTAACAGTGGCGTTAGCGGTGCCGCCGTTAACGGAAACGTCGCAAGTGGTATCTGTCACTTCTCCAGTGAAATCGATCACGCCGGTATCGGCAGCCATTGCTGTTTGCGCCATTGCCGTCGCTACCACTACGCTGGCCGCGAATGCAAACTTCTTCATGCTAATCATAAAATAGTCTCGTCGAATTTAATAAAACAAGGGGTTTGAACTTAGGCCTTAGCGCGTAAGTGTCTAAATGGTAGGTCGCCATCGACCGCGGCGGAAGTGATTGGTGTAAAAAATAACAATATTTAAGCCGATTAACGCCAGCGGCAAGAGGGCGAGGCGTGTTTGATTATCTAAATAATAATAAATAACAATTTTTGATTCTGGCGAAGCGCGGTTTCTGTTTAGGATTTCTATGCATTTCAGTTCGACTGAACATTGGCATGATCTTGAAGCGTCTTACAACAACTATTTATTATTTTTGGTCGCGAGGAGCCGCCATGAGTTTATTGGAACGTAAAGGACGCTTTATTACCTCAGCGCTTTTACTCCTAATAGCGATCCCTCCTTCATGGGTGATCGCGGCCCCTCAACAGGCCCTGCCGACGAGTCGGGAGCAGGATCAACAGAATAAGATCTATCAAGACGCTATGATCAAACGCGCCCTCAATGAAGCGCGCCGTAGCCCAGAAGGCTTGGTTGATGAGCCCGATCAAACGGTTGAGCCCGCAGGGATTCGTGGCGGACCGAGCTTCATGATTAACCACATTGAAGTTGACACGGGTTTGTTTCCTGCTGACGCGGTTGAGGTTGACGACATATTGCAGCGTTATACCGGTCGTAAGCTCGACGGCACTGACGTCTTCTACCTAGTGCGCGACATCACCAATCGCTACAGCGGAAAGGGCTTTTCGACCACCGCAGTGAAAGTCATTCCCGGCAACATGAAGTCCGGACTTTTAACGCTGGTGATCGATTGGGGGTTGGTCGAAGGTTGGCTCGTCAATGGCAATGCTCCTAGCTCAATCGCGGAAAAGATGATGACATTCCAAGCGATGCCGGGTGTCATCGGCAAACCGCTTAATATTTTTGATCTGGATCAAGCGATTGAAAACCTTAACAACGGCGCCAAGCGGGCCACCATCGATGTCGTGCCGTCGGAACGCGCGGGTTATTCGCTTCTGAATATTGTCACCACCCCAAGCAAGGCCAATACCGTTTCGCTCGGCATGAATAACTCCGGCGTGAATTCTCCGAGCAATGGGCGCTATCAGTATGTTTTAACGTCCAGTTTGAATGACTTGTTGTTGGGTAATGACTCGCTTTCGGTGTATGGCAATGGCCGGCGCTTCAAGGATGACGAGCATAAGTCGGAATATTCCGCCGGGGTGAATTATTCGTTTCCGGTGGGCTACAGCCTTGTTGAACTACGCTACAGCGACTCTTATTACAGCAATATACTGTCGGGGAATTTCGGTGATTATTCCACCCATGGCGACTCGCAAACTTATGACATCAAGCTGTCGCATACGTTGTGGCGGGACACGAACACCAAGCTTTCCGCTTACTCGCAGTTAGAACGTAAAGAAAGCGCGAACTATTTAGAAGACACGTATCTAGAAGCCAGTAGTTTACGGTACAACGCGCTGACCATGGGATTACAAATGGTCAATAAGCTCCAAGGCGGAGTTTTATATGGCGACTGGAGTTTGACCCAAGGGCTTTCGGCGTTTGGCGGTAGCGATGCGGCTTTCAAAAAAAATGGCAAACCCACCAATGTGAGATTGTTTGCTTTTAACACGGCCTGGTCAGGTGGGCTTCAACTTTATGACCGGGATTTTGAGTACGCCATGCATGTCGGAGGCCAGTATGCCAAAGACAGTACGGTGACCACGTACAAGCAAGGTATTGGTGATGAATACACCGTGCGTGGGTTTCAAGGGCCTGCTTTGTGGGGAGATCGGGCCATCTTCGTCAACAACACCATAACGCTGCCCATTCAAACAAATTACGGCAATTTTGCCCCGTTTGTAGGTTTGGATGCAGGTTACGTTGATGAAATTTATGAGGAACCGGGATATGCCGAAGACGCCACTATTGCCGGTGCAAGCATCGGCACGCGCCTGAACTGGCCTCACGCCATGCTCGGGTTCACTTTGTCCCGCCCGCTGCTTATCCCCGATTTTATCCGATCCAATACGTCGCCTTACATCACGTATGTAAACGTCAGTATTTTCTATTAATGCGAGT
>NZ_RCNY01000072.1:0-1228 GCF_004307635.1 Pseudomonas sp. Sample_22 | reverse complement strand
CGCAAGACACATCAAAGGAATGATGAGATATTGTAGCTTCACGATTTAATCCTTTGCTTTCAGGGTTTCGAGGTTTAGACGCTAGTCACCCAGCTGAGTATTAATTCTTGGCATTTTTCAGGGCAAGAGTCCTCGTTTAACGACAAAACATCACTGCCTTTATGACTGCTTCAAAACCTCTGCCTTAGCCCGCTGCAGGACTTCTTGGCGGTTCACTGGCACTGTTCGCGGAGCATGAGTGCCAATTCGCACTTGTATTCCTTCAATGCCAAGTACGGTAATGGTTATATCATCACCAATATGAATGCTTTCGCCAATCTTGCGCATCAAAATAAGCATAAGGTTTACCTTGGGTGGTTAATTGTTTTCTACGTCAGTTCTTTCAAGCGGCGTAGCGTGACGCTTAAAATTAATGCACTCGCGCACATCATCCCCATCTTCTAGAGCAGCGTCTGTAGGCAAATCCTTCAAGAGGTGCGCGGCTTGCGTCCCACCAAGCCTGCAGTTAACAAAAGCTGTGGTTTTTCTTATAGCGATGCTGGCAGTAGTTCGAGTTACAGCTGGCCTCGCGCAACGAGCCACCCACAAGCGCAAGAACATCTGTAGCACAAAAAATGTCATCATCCTGATCAAGTAGGCGAAACAAGCCTGGTCCTACCACTGCTGGTCAATCGTTCACTCCTCCGAAGAGGGGCTTGCAGCTGCGCCTCCTGCAATAAAGGCGAGTACGCCGGCATGTCTTCGAGCTAATGAGTTGCGTCTCAGGCAGGAGATCCAAGCTATTGACAAGCCTGGATCAGAAAGAAAAAAGACCCCGTATCCTGATGGGAGGAATACGGGCTAAAAGCGTCACCATTCGAGAGAAAGCAGCGTCATTAAGAGAGCAGTATGCCGGGCCTGCAGGCGAGAGGGTGTAGCGCTACTGTCTTTCTCGGCGCCAATTTAATCGCACGACGCAAGCGATCACCACGCCAAGACTTCCCATTTTCGAAGTACCGGGCTCGCCGGTGCTAAGCAACCCATTTGCTCTGATGCCGCTCATGCGGCAGGGGCAGAGAGGCGAAAACCGACGCGCAAGGCCCTGAAGTGATGCCTCACGCCGGGCCACTGTTTGTCGGTTTCCGATAAACATTCAAACGTAACCGTCACCCAAAGACTGTAGGGAAATCCCTCAACTCTGACGAATTTAAGCGCGAAGGCCTACAACGGCTCGCCACGCTAGCGAAGC